>JAOARG010000080.1 GCA_025210655.1 Bacillota bacterium | reverse complement strand
TACCAGTGATCTTTAAATATTTCTTGTATTTTACTTCCCATTTAATCACCTTACTTTTTTTGACATCTTTATTTTATTCAGCTTTTCCAAACATTGCAAGGTCTTTTGTTCTTGTATAGAAAATATAATTTCCTATACAACAAAAAAACAATACTGCGCTGAAATTCAGCGCAGTATTGTTTTTATATTGTATATATCTTATAAAGCGTTAGTATAAATTCCAACTACTTCTTCGTGAGTTGGTTGCTTTGGATTTGTAAGTCCACAAGCATCTTTTAATGCGTTGTCAGCTAGTGTAGCTAAGTCTTCTGCTTTAGCTCCTAACTCTTTAAGTCCTGCTGGGATTCCGATGTCAGCAGAAAGCTTCTCGATTGCTTTAAGTGCAAGCTCTGCTCCTGCTTCTGCAGAAACGCCTTCAATGTTCTCACCCATTGCTTTAGCTACGTCAGCAAGTCTTGCTGGAGCAACTTGAGCATTGTATCTTTGTACGTGTGGTAATAATACAGCGTTACAAACTCCGTGAGGAAGATCGTAGAATCCACCTAACTGGTGAGCCATAGCATGTACATAACCTAATGAAGCATTGTTGAATGCCATTCCAGCTAAGTACTCAGCGTAAGCCATATCATCTCTAGCTTCTTTGTCTTGTCCATCAGCAACAGCATCTCTTAAGCTCTTTGCGATTAACTCGATAGCCTTGATAGCACAAGCGTCAGTTACAGGAGTAGCTGCAACAGATACGTATGCTTCTACTGCGTGAGTAAGAGCGTCCATTCCTGTAGCTGCAGTAAGTGACTTAGGCATATCTAACATTAATAATGGATCATTAACAGCGATTACTGGAGTAGTATTCTTATCAACGATAGCCATCTTTATGTGTCTAGCTTCATCTGTAATGATACAGAATCTAGTCATTTCACTAGCTGTACCAGCAGTTGTATTGATTGCTACAAGTGGTAATTGTGGCTTAGGTGACTTATCAACACCTTCGTAATCCTTGATTGATCCACCATTAACAGCAACTAATGCAATACCTTTTGCACAGTCATGAGGAGATCCTCCACCAAATGAAATAACGAAGTCACAAGCATTATCCTTAAGCATTTTTTCTCCGCTCTCAACATTTCCTACAGTAGGATTTGGTTGAGTCTCGTCGAATACTACATACTCAATTCCTTTTGACTCTAACATTTCAGTTAACTTATCTACTAATTTGATATCAACTAATACCTTATCAGTAACGATAAGAGCTTTCTTTAGTCCTAAGCAGTTAATTTCGTCTCCTGCTTCTTGTAAACAATTTGGTCCCATCAGTGAGATAGGAGGCATGTAAAATTTAAATGACATATTCTTCACCTCATAATTTTGTTAATATTATATCAATCGTTTTTCCGATTTCTATGATATAATTCTAATACGATTTCCAAATATAAACTATTCGATATTTTTAAAAAATAGTCCTTTTTTTTATTATTACTAGGATATATAATAAATAATTATATTTGAAAAACGATTTCACATAAATAACAATAATAAATCGAAACCATTACAGAGTAAACTTTTTTATCATATAGTGTTATTTTTTTAACAACAGGAGGTTATTATGGATCAATTTAATAGAAATACTGAACTGTTAAGCAGTATTGAGACAGATTCAATGAGAGTTTTATACTATGATTTTCCTGAATATTTAAAGGATGATTACAAATCATACGAATATACTAGATTTTGTACTATCCTTGAAGGAAAGAAAAAAGTTGTAATAAACAATAAGAAAGAGATTCAGTACTCAACTGATGATTTTTTACTACTACCTCCAAATTCTAAAGTAGAAATGGAGATAGATGTGCCTACAAAAGCTCTTGTACTAGAACTAAGTAATCATTTGATCGATGATATTTCAAAGAAAGTATCATCATCACTAGATACAGATGTAGGAAATGATCACAATCTTCTATTTAAAGGAGAATTCAACGATCATTTGAGATATGGATTTAATATGATAAAAAATGCCTACATTAATAACTCAGAAGACAAGGAATTTATCATGGATCTTTCAGCACAAGGTTTAGTCTATACCCTTCTTAAAAACAAGGGTACTCAAAGATACCTTAAAGCCAATGAATCCAATCCCAACTGTCCAATTTCAGAAGCAATATATATAATGAAAGAAAATCTAACTAATAATATAACAGTTAGTGAAATTGCATTTAAGCTAAATATGTCAGTACCTAATTTTTCTAATAAGTTTAAAAAGTTTACTTCAATCACACCTAACGAATATTTAAAAAATCTAAAGCTTGCTAAAGCTAAGGAATTACTAGCATATGAAAGCGTAACTGAAGTAGCTTATGACCTTGGATATGAAAATATATCATACTTTATTAAGCTGTTTAAGGATAAGTATGGAGTAACTCCGAAGAAATTTCAGACAATAAGTTTCAATAATTAAATTCAAAATCTAAAAAAATAAGCCACTGAAAAAATCTTTTCATATTAAAAAGGATTTTTTCAGTGGCATATTTATTGAACGTATTTCTTCAATATAATACTAATTATTTCTTCTACTTCCCAATCTTTAATTCTTCCCTGCATGATATTTGAATACATAATTCCATTTAAAGCTTCTATTAAAAGAAATAGATCTTTATTCAAATCATTCTCCCAGCCAAACTTACTTAGGACAAGGGCTGCAAGTTTGTCTGAAAATTCAGAATCACTTAGACAAAGAGAAAGACTTTTCCCTAAAATCTCAAGTTCGTCCCTGTTTATCTTAAAGTAATCGTATATATATACAATGACTCCCTGTAGAAACTCTTCATATATTTCCGGGGAGTTTTCTAAAGATTTATGACAGGCTTCTTTTACTATTTTCTTAGACAATCTAATTTTTAGTTTTTTACTTATATCTTGTTTATCTGTAAAGTATAGATAAAAAGTACCCTTAGCTACTCCAGCATTTTCTGTTATTTCACTAATTACAGTCTTATTTATACCCTTTTTCACGAAAAGATCATAAGCGGAATTGAGAAGTGCTCTCTCTT
Organism: Bacillota bacterium; assembly: GCA_025210655.1. GTDB lineage: Bacteria > Bacillota > Clostridia > Peptostreptococcales > Acidaminobacteraceae > JAOARG01. The sequence continues at coordinate 23,579 of JAOARG010000080.1, read as the reverse complement.
TTAATGTCTTTTTTTCTATTACTCCAGTTTCTTTCAAAGACTTCCCCCTTTCAATTCATATATATTAATAGTCTATACTAAATATTAATTTTCATCAATAAATTTATTAATTTTTATTAATATTTTACCATATGAATTGAATAAAGAAAAGTTATATATATTCTTATTGGGAAATTACATCTACCCCATCATCAGAATCAGTGTTTCCAAGGATTTCAATAACTATTTTATTTGGTAAGCATACTATCATTTCTCCCTGATTTGATATTAGACCTGTTTTAACACATATCTGATCCCTACAATCAGAATGTGCCATAATAATCCCCTCAGCGCTTGCAACTACATGACTATGGCCATTTGCCACATCAAACTCAATACTTTCCCCTGCTTTTATAGTATTTAAATCAATTTCTCTGAATATTTTTTCATTCACAGAAATTCTAGCAATCCGTCCAGACTGACTTTTTAATACATTTAAATAAAAAATTCCACCAATAGCAAGTAGAATAACTATGGCAATAATAATAAAATCATTTTTCTTCATCTTTTTCTCCTCATTAGCTATAATTTTCTTAAAACAATTGATTTTTAGCAACTATTTAAATATAATCTTAATGTTATAATATTTATCAAAGAAAGGAATAATCCAATGAAAAAATATATTAACATCATTCTACTAACCATTATAACAGCAATAATGATTTCCGGCTGTGGAAATGTCAAAAAAAATCAAGAATTATCCACAAGCAAACAGGGATTTTTTCTTAATACATTCATAGATTTAAAAATATTCGGCACTGATGATATTGAAATTCTTAATGAATCCTTTGACACAATATCAAAATTAGAAAAAATTCTTAGCGTCCACTTAAAGGATAGCGAAATTCAGAAAATTAACTCAAATGCAGGAATAGAGCCAGTTAAAGTTTCAGAAGATACCATGTATCTAATGGAGAAATCCATGGAATATGCTAATGATACAGGTGGCCTATTTGATGTAACAATATATCCATTAGTTGATTTATGGGATATTACAAATAATCCACACATACCTGTTGAAAAAGATATTCTAGCAGAAAAAGAAAAAGTAGATTATAAAAAAATCATCATAGATAAAGAAAATATGACAATCTTCTTAAAAGATAAAGATATGAAACTTGACCTAGGAGGCATCGCCAAAGGATACATCGGGGATCTAGTACTAAAAGAACTTAAATCAAAGGGAATCGAAAAAGGAATACTAAACCTAGGAGGAAATGTAATCCTAATAGGTGAAAAAAGCGATAAGAAACCATGGAAAATAGGCATCCAAGACCCAAACGGAGATACAGGGGCATACCTAGGAACATTGGAAATATCAGATAAATCAATCGTTACATCAGGAATATACGAAAGATACTTCGAAGAAGACGGAAAAAGATATCACCATATCCTAAACCCATACACAGGATATCCAGAAGACAACGAACTAGCAGGAATATCAATAATCTCCAACAACTCAACAGACGGAGATGCACTATCAACATCAGTCTTTCTCTTAGGACTTGAAAAAGGTATTGAGTATGTGAATTCCAAGGATGGGATTGAGGCTATTTTTATTACAAAGGATAAAGAAGTGTATATTACAGATAGTTTGAAAAATCTATTCACATTGGAAAATGAAGATTATACTATTATAAACTAATTGTATTCCCTTTGGCATTTGCTAAAGGGATTTTTCTTGCCCAGACGAATTTTTCAATTCAAGCCCAGCAAAAGTTATTTCACACTTTTAGCCCAGCAGTTGATTCTCAACTAGAGCAAGGATATTTTGCAAACGCAAAATTAATTATAATTGTTTTACGTAGGTAAAAGCTCCTCGCTCTAGAAGTTTGAAAACTTCGCTGGGCTGGTAGCAAGGGCTACTGCTAGGCTTATATCGGTCTACGATATAGCTAGGCTGCCATTTTAATGGCAATAAACAAGGGGAAGTCTGTTTTAAGACTTCCCCTTAAATATCTACCTTATAGACCAGAACTTCATTTCATAGGCCATTATTTTATCTTTACTATATTGTGAATTATACTGCGTACTGAAATCTTTATAACCGTAGAAGTCAACTTCTTTGTCAACTGCTGAAAAATGACTTTCTGTCCCATAATAATTAAACTTCAACAAAGACAGTGCCACTAGTAATACTATACCAGCTAATAATAACTGATTCTCTTTATTACTCAAGTATTTCAACTACCTCAACCTTTACAACACCAGATGGCGTAGTAACATCAAGTACATCTCCGCTTCTTCTACCAAGAAGTGCTCCACCTATTGGTGACTCATTTGATAAAAGACCTTCGAATGGATCTGACTCGATACTAGATACAATCTTGATTGTTTCAATCTCGTCATCCTCAAGATACTTGATCTTTAATTTTGAATTCATGTTTATTACGTCTTTGTCTGCACTTTCTTCAACTAACTCATGATTCTCTAAGATACCCTTTACTCTAAGAATCTCAGTCTCATTTAATGACTGTGCTTCTCTAGCAGCATGGTACTCAGCATTCTCAGATAAATCTCCGAATTCTCTTGCCTTTTTAATCTCTAGAGATATTTCCTTTCTCTTAGCGATTAAACCATCCAACTCCTTCTCTAACTTATCAAGAGCGTTTTTAGTTAATAAATGTTGTTTCAATACATTCACTTCCTTTTATTTTTATTTGTCCAAGTTAAAATGCGTAATTCAGGAAATAGCACAATCTGTAATGACTTGCCTAGTTGTATTATGCTATTTCCTCAATTTTAACTTTATCCTCAATACTGATGATAATATCACAAATCATAGAAAAATTAAAGTAAAAATGATTAAAGAATAGCTAAAATGACTATTAATTTAATAAGACAATCGTAAATACATTACAAGGGAGGTCTATAGTGAACAATTCTCAGCGTCTCGGAAAAGAAAACATACTAAAACTCATAATAACTATGTCAATTCCCGGTATTGTATCAATGGGTATGCAGGCCCTTTATAATGTGGTTGACAGTATCTTTGTAGGTAGGCTTGGAGAAATGGAGCTCTCTGCTTTATCAATTGCATTCCCCCTTCAAATGGTGCTAATAGCTATCGGTGTTGGTACTGGTGTCGGTACAAGTTCTGTAATATCAAGATATCTGGGTGAAGGACAAGATGAAAAAGCTGAAAAAGTCAGCAACAATGTAGTACTTCTGTCCATTCTCTACGGAACAATTTTCGGATACCTTGGGTTATTCCACACCAGGGATATTATGTCTATTTTTACGGATAATCCCGAACTAATCGAAATGAGTACAAGGTATTCAAGTATAATACTTACTGCTTCAATAGCAATTTTTATACCTATGATTTCAAACAATATATTAAGGGGCCAAGGCAATACCTTCCTTCCCATGATTTCAATGCTCATAGGATCTATTATAAACATAATACTAGACCCTATTATGATTTACGGACTAATGGGTTTCCCAAGAATGGGGATTGAAGGTGCTGCATATGCAACAGTAATAGCTAGAATATTCAGTGGTACTTTTATAATTCTTAAAGTTATCAGTGGAAAAAATCATATAAATGTCTCCTTAAAAAAATTAAGGATAAATTATAAAGTTCTCACACCAGTATTTCAAGTTGGATTACCAGCTATGATAATGCAACTCCTAGCCTCTGTAATGATAGCAGGTATGAATAAAATCGTAGGTTCAATGAGCCTAGTTGCAATAGGCTCCCTAGGAATATACTTCAGACTCCAATCCTTCGTCTTCATGCCAGTTTTCGGACTTAATCAAGCCTATATGCCTATAATAGGCTACAATTTTGGAGCACACAAATTTGACAGAATGAAAGAAGCTATAAAATATGCCATGATAATAGCCTTTATCTTTACAGCTTCAGGCTTCTTACTTTTCCAACTGGCATCAAAACAGCTAATAGAACTATTCAACAGTAGCCCTGAACTAAAAGCAGTAGGCATACCAATGCTAAAAAGAGCCAGCCTAATGTATCCCATAGTAGGCCCAGCAATAATCGGTTCAGTAACCTTCCAGGGCATCGGCAAAGGAATGCCCAGTTTACTACTATCCATACTTAGGCAAATTGTAATCCTATTACCTGTTTGCTACTTATTTTCCCTTACAGGAAATGTAGATAATGTATGGTACTGTTTCCCTATTTCAGATATCGCTGCTACTGTTATTACTTTTATTTGGCTTAGGAGGACTTTGGGGAAACTTGAGATTTAGTCTAGTGAAATGTTTCACTTCATGTCAACATTTCGTCTAGTGCCTTTCCTTCGGAAAGTCGTCTAGTGAAAAACTTTGCTTCTCTCAGTTTTTCACTAGACCAGAACGAAACGTTCTGACTAGACGCTAAATTTGAGCATCAAATTAGCATTAGACTAACCCAAAATCCCCCCTAAAGGTTATCCGGCTCCTTATCAAAACAAATCCTAACACTGTCATCCTTCATAAGCTCAATAAGCTTGTCTACCTTTTCAATCATTTCTCTCATTTCTTTCATGTCCAAAGTTGGAACATTGTAGTATAAGAAAAGATCTTCAAACTTTTTAATACTCATATTTAGCATTTGATTTATTTCAACAAAATTCTCTATGTTTTTACTTTGAATTGCATTTTTAAACTGGGAAAGGTCTAATTTTATTGTTTCTACAATATCAATTTCTGACTCGAATACCTTTAGAGGAAGTGGATATGGCTTTATTCTCTCTAAGAAGTATTTCCCCTTGTTGTTTATATTGTACACATATTCTAATTTAATTTTGCCTAGATCAAACTCTATATAACACATTTTTGAATTAATCTGGTGCACTTTTGCACCTAGTTGCTGTAATTTCATGGAATGCTGAATTGCTTCAGCGTCTATATATTTTCTCATATGCTCCTCCTATAAATAGAAAACTATAAGATAACCTGTAGAAATAACCACAGATACAATCATCATTGGAAAACCAACTTTTAAGTACTCAACAAATGATATTTCATTTCCATGCTTCTTAAGCATACCACTTACTATAACATTTGCAGAAGCTCCAACTAGTGATCCGTTCCCACCTAAACAAGCTCCTAATGCAAGTGCCCACCATAGTACTGATATATCCATTGTAGAAATTGCTCCTATACTCTTTATAAGAGGAATCATTGTTGCTACAAAAGGTATATTATCCAGGAATGCTGATGCAATTGCTGATACCCAAAGTACAAGTATACATGTAAAGAACAAATCTCCCTTTGTGAAATTAAGCATTACTTTTGCTAATGAATCTATAAGACCTACTTTTTCTAAAGCTCCAACCAATATAAAAAGTGCTACAAAGAAAAATATTGTTGGCCATTCTACTTCAAGTAATATCTCTTCTGGATCTAACTTGCTAATAAGTAATAGTAGTGCTCCACCAAAAAGGGCTACTGTTGCTGATTCTAAACCTACGTGTTCGTGGATTACAAAACCAATTACAGTAATTATCATTACGAATATACTCTTTTTAAGTAATCTATGGTCCTTAATTGTTCTCTTTTCATCCAGATTTTTTACCAGTTCCTCATGTGACTTGGCATTATGAAAAGTATCCTTATACATAATCTTTATTAAAAATAGTGTTATTGTAAAAATAACAAGTACAACTGGTGCCAAGTTCACAACAAAATCCATAAATCCTAATCCAACGGAACTACCTATCATAATATTTGGAGGGTCACCGATTAAAGTTGCTGTACCACCAATATTAGCTGCTAAAATCTCCGGTACTAAGAAAGGTACTGGATTCACCCCTAATGTATCCGTAATAACCAGTGTAACCGGCGCAATAAGCAAAATAGTTGTTACGTTATCAAGAAGGGCTGAAAAAACTGCAGTAATAATCGAAAATAATACCAGTATCCTCCAAGGATTCCCCTTAGATATCTTTGCAGCCTTAATAGCCAGGTACTCAAATACTCCACTTCTTTTCATAACATTAACCATTATCATCATACCTATAAGAAGTCCAATAGTATTAAAATCCACATGTTCTAAAACATCATGTTGATTCATAACCTGCATAACAAGCATTAATACCGCTCCAAAAAGTGCTACGGCAGTTCTATTAATCTTTTCTGAAATTATAGCACCATAGGTAACTGCAAATATCAGAACTGCCGTTGTGAAATGACTCTGTTCCATTGTAACCACTCTCCCCTAAAAAAATAATCCATATTCTATATTACAGCATAAAACAATATAAATCACATTATATACTAGATTTCAGGAAAATGTAACCGGTTACATTCATAAGTTTTCTAAATGCTCATATTATTTTTCTTAATAACATAAGCATCCGAAATTTTTCCTAGTTTATAAAACCTTTTACATATATAGGTTTATTTTTTCTTTGTATATATTCTATAAACTAATTCATTTATTAAAGATTATCTGGTTCTTTCTTAAAATAGATTCTTTCACTCTTGCTCTTTATTTCTTCAATACTGTTATCAATCACTTCTATGGCTTCCTTCATCTGCCTAACATCAAAACCGGGAACATTATAATAAAGGAATAAATCTTCAAACTTCTTTATTGTTTTATTCAAAGTACTGTTGATTTCAATAAAATCATCGATATTCTTACTCTTTTTAGCATTGTTAAACTGTTCAATATCAATTCTTATAATTTTTATTATGTCATCTTCTTTATCAAATGCTTTGATAGGAAGGGGATATGGTTTTATTCTTTCAAGAAAGTACTTCCCTTTTGAATTGATATTATATACATATGCGACTTTTACATCCTCTAATTCAAAAGATACATAACACATTTTAGAATTAATCTGATGCACATCTGCACCCATCTGCATTAATTTCATATTATGTTGAACTGCTTCAGAATTTACATATTTCCTCATATTAAACAACTCCTTATACATATATCAATATGCATTAATCCATAAAACATTTACAGATAAAAGGCCCACAAATATACTGAAGAAATTCCGACTGATACTATCATAAGTGGAAAACCTACTTTCATATATTCCACAAATTTCAGGTCATTTCCGTGTTTCTTAAGTATTCCACTAACAATTAGATTGGCTGAAGAACCAACGAGGGTTCCATTTCCACCTAGACAAGCTCCTAGTATCAGTGCCCACCAAAGTGGCATTACACTTACTGTAGTAAGTGCTCCAAAACTTTTAATTAGAGGAATCATAGTTGCTACAAAAGGTATGTTATCAAGGAATGATGATAATATGGCTGATGACCAAAGTATCACTATCGCCGTAATAAACATATCTCCTCCAGTAAGTACCATCAACTTCTTAGCAAGTAGATCAATAACCCCTATCTCTTCCATTGATCCAACTAAAATGAACAAGGACATAAAAAAGAATATGGATGTCCATTCTATATCAAGGAATATCTCTTCTGGGTCTGATTTACTTATCAGTAGAAGTACTGCACCACCAAGAAGTGCAACTGTTGCTGATTCAAGTCCTATGTAGTCGTGAAGTACAAAACCTAGTATAGTAAATAAGGTAACTGCTACACTACTTTTCACAAGCTTCATATCCTTTATGGCAAGATTCTCATCCATAGCCATAATTATATCTGTAGAATCTTTAAATTTTGTAAATGTTGATTTATATATTATTTTGAAAAGAAATAAGGTAACTATAAATATTACTATTACTACTGGAAGTAAGTTTACTATAAAGTCCATGAAACCAATCCCAACAGCACTACCTACCATTACATTGGGTGGATCTCCAATTAGAGTCGATGTACCACCTATATTTGAAAATAGTATTTGTGGTAGAAGAAATGGAATTGGATTAACTTCCAATGTATCTGTTATAACTAGTGTTATCGGCGCAATTAATAATATCGTTGTGACATTATTAAGAAGTGCAGAAAACACAGCAGTTATTATGGAAAACAGGACCAATATCTTCCAAGGATCTCCCTTAGCTGCCTTAGCTGATTTTATAGCAACATATTCAAATATACCACTTCTTTTCATTATGTTTACGAGTATCATTGTTCCAATCAAAAGCCCTATTGTATTGAAATCTATAAATCCTACAGCATCTTTCTGTGATAAAACACCAAATGACACCATAAGTAGAGCACCAAATATTGATATTGATGTCCTATTAATTTTCTCCGATACAATTGCTCCATAAGTAAGAACAAAGATGATAATAGCTACTAAAAAATGATTGCTTTCCATACTTACACCCCTCCAACAGTTATTTTTCAATATGTACAAGCCGTTCTTTTAAAAAACATTCTCTATTGTACACCTGTCAGAAAAAATGTAAATACTCAGTATTATAAGATTTGAAAATATTATTATTAGACTAGCAAATAAGACTGAATATTTTCAAATGTTATTCTATTTGTAGAAAGTACACATATAAATTACTTAAAATTTAATATTTTTAACACTTATATGGACATTGTAAAAAATGCAATAACCACAACAACCGTAATTGCCACTACAGAAAAATCTATGGTTACATTTTCAAAATTCAGAACACTTAAGTATTCGATTAAAGGAATACATTTTCCTTTCGCTTCTTTTACATTTTCTTCCTCTTTACTATTTAATAATCTAATCTTAGCATTGAAAGAAGTTATAGTATTATTAATACTTTTATCCAAGAAAATGGTTATATTTGTAATACTTGTAACGAAAATTCTAAAAAATCTATACATTATGTCCATTTCTATACTGAACCATTTCAAAGTTGGATTAGTATAGATAAGGTTTTCCTCTGAATATAGCTTTTTCCTTGCAAATGTGGAAAGTAATAATCCACCAGTTAAAATACCTAAGGAGGTCAATATTGACTTAAAGTCATAAACCTTTAATCCATGGAAATGATGTTCCCCAGTTATTGTTTCTAAAATATCCATTACTTGATGCTCAACTAGTCCAGTATAAACAACTATTGCTGCAAAAATTGCTACTGATAACATACATGCATTTCTCATTTCCTTTTTATGTTGCCCCATATACTCTTCATTATTTTCCATAAAAACATGTCTAAATATCTTTATCATATATGCCGCGGTAAGCACGGATCCAGCAATAAATACAAATTCAAGTAAATAATATACTGCTTCTCCCATTGTATGGGCAACTAAATGTAATTGATGGTGCATAAGGGTTTTACTTATATAACCATTGAAACCTGGTATTCCACATAGGCCAAAGAAGCCTATAATGAACAGAATCTTTAAAAATAATTTATGTCTTCCAAATCCACGTATCTTATTTATTGAAAGATCATGGGTTACTAGATAAATCATACCTGCCACTAGGAATAAAAGTACCTTAAACATACTATGATTAAATGAATACAGTACTATTGCACCTAATGTTTCAAGTGACTCCATATGGCTAATCCCATATATTGATATTCCAAGAAGTATAAAACCTGCCTGTGACATTGAACTATATGCTATAATCCTCTTCATATTTCTCTGGAAAATAGCCATTGTTCCCCCATGGATAATATTTATCATAGCTAGTATCATCAAAGTAATTGATAGTACTGGCTCACCCTTCATTATTTCAATAAGTGTTATATAAATTCCAAAAACTCCTGTCTTAATTAAAACTCCAGAAAGTATGGCACTTGCTGGGGCCGGAGCTGCTGGATGGGCCTTTGGTAACCATCCGTGGAATGGGAAAAGACTTGCTTTTACACCAAATCCAATCAGGAAAAGCAGTCCTATAATAATTTTTATATTATACGGTATTGTTGATACATCTATAGTCATAATACTTAAAGTATCTACATAATTTGATAGTAGGAATATTCCAAGAAGAATTAAAAGTCCTCCAAAAATAGCCATTGAAAGATAGCTTACTCCTGCCTCGTGGGAATATTTATCCTCATCATGAATTACTAGAAAATATGATGTGAAAGATACCATCTCGAAAAATGCAAATAAATTAAGGAGATTGTCACATAAGAAAAATCCTATTGTAGATCCATAAGTAAGCATCATTATTAAGTAATATCTATTTCTATGACTATATTTTTCAATATATGTCGTAGAATAAATAAGCACCAACATCCATACTAGGGATGTAAGAAGTATGAAAACATACCTCATCAAGTCCAGTCTCAGATATAGACCTATTCCCATAAGATTCTGATGATAAGATACAATATCACCGGCCTCTACTAAAGGAAAGATTCTTACTACAATTATGAAATTTATTATTGAAAACGTAATAAGAAGTATATTTCTAAACTTCTCATTTTTTCTTCCCACAAGATATCCTAAAATACCTGCAATTATTGGGATTAATAATATTACTTCACTTCTTAATTCCATTAAGTCCTCCTAAAATAGATCCTAAAAAACTAATGCTACTATCTTATCTACAAATCCTATAAATGGATTTGGATATATTCCAAGCACAATAATAGCTCCTGTCAAAATATATACTGAAAATCTGAATCTTCCCTTCAGACTTATTTCTTCCTCGTGTTTATTTTCAAAAAATAATGCTGTAATAGGAATCGGTAATATATAAGAAGCTGTTAAAAATGCACTTAATAGTAGCACTAAAACATAAGAAACCTTTCCTATACCAAGGGCTCCAATACCTAGGAACCACTTACTTACAAATCCATTAGTTGGTGGTATACCAACAAGGGATATTGCACTTATAAGGAAACAGATAAATATATCTGGCATCTTCTTTCCAAGTCCCTTTAACTTATCAATCTGATAAGATCCAACCTCATGATGAATTATTCCTGCTATAAAAAATAAGTTTATCTTGATTACACCGTGATTTACAAAGTGTAAAAGTGAACCTTTAAAGCCATCAGGACTAAGCATTAATATTCCTAATAATATATATCCAAGCTGACTTATTGTGGAATAAGCCAAACGCATTTTCAAATGATTATGATGTATTGCTATAAGTGATCCAAGGAGTATCGTCAGTAAAACCAAATAAGTTACATATGTTGTCGAATGGAACTTTCTCACAAGTTCAAATCCAAATACAAAAAATGTAACCCTCATTATTGAAAATACAGCCATCTTAACAACTGCAACTGCATGAAGAAGAGCACTTACAGGAGTAGGTGCAACCATTGCCTTTGGTAGCCACCCATGGAAAGGCACCACTGCCGCCTTAACTCCAAAACCTAAAAACATCATTAGGTATGCCAGATCCAGCATTTTTATGCTTCCTATATTCTCCATAAGTCTTTCAGGATAAAAATTGATATCCACTCCATTTACTAGAAGTATTAATATCCCAATTAATATCAAACTTGCTCCTAAAAAAGAATATATTAAATATTTTCTTCCTGAAGTATAGGATTTCTCTTTTTGCAAGTATATTACCAGGGGATATGTTCCTAAAGTAAGTGCCTCATAAAATGTATAAAGGACTATAAGATTTCTTGAGAAAAGTATTCCCATTGTAGATATTAATGATACAAAAAAGAATATATAAAATCTTTTATTATCATTATCTTTACCAAAGTACTCTCTGGAATACATAAAGGTTATTGACCAAAGAATAAATATTGTCACCGCAAAAAATATTCCCAAAGAATCAACAAAAAATCCAAACTTCACATTATCAATTACATCAAATAGATCTATTGAAACATTGTTGACATAAGCTGCCAATGATAGAAAAAGTCCTGCAAGTAGAGCTAAATATATTATTAAATTATTACTGTCATCATCCCTATATACCACTGCACTAATCACTGGCAAAAGAAACAGTCCCGCAAAAATAGCCACTTTTCTACCTCCACAAATTAACGTTTGCTACAATAAAATCAATCATATCCTTTGAAACTACTGATAATATAATTAATATTGCCATATCTATATATAGTATCCATCTTCTATTATTTGAAATTGGCTCAAGTTCTTCATGTCCATTTTTAAATCCACCCCTTATTACCATAGGTAGAATATAAGAAAGGGTTAATAGACCAGAAAAAACAACCAAGACACCAATAAGCATATTTCCCGCTTCAAATAATATCTTCCCATAATAAAGTTTACTAATGAAACCTGGAAGTATTGGTATCCCTGAAAGGGATAGACCCATCATTGTAAAGGCCGCAAAACCTATTTTGTCATACTTGAATATCCCATCATATTTTTCATCCTTATTTATTCCAAGCTCTTCCTTAAGTTCACCTGAATAAAGGAACATTACTGATTTACATATGGAGTGATTTAGTATATGGAATATTGATATTGCAATACTATAAACATTTCCTATACCAAGGCCTAAAAATATAAATCCCATCTGAGCAACACTTGAATATGCCAGTTTTTCCTTTACTTTAGATTTTAAAGTAGCTTTTAGGGAAGCAAATACAATTCCTAAAAGTCCAAGGATTAGTAGTATCTCTAAGATTCCTTCTCCCCTAAGATAATCTATTCCAAAAGCTATCACATAAATCTTAATAAGAAGAATAATCGGACCTTTTATAACTATAGCCGATAGAATACTTGAGCTATAAGAACTAGCTTTACCATGGGCTCCCGGCAACCAACCATGCATTGGAAATAAAGCAGACTTAATGGATAATCCAATAGTAATAAGTATTACAGGAACAATCAGATTGTAGTAACCAGATTCAATGGATTTTCTTATATCAAAGAAATTCAAATAACCTAACATATAATATAGATATCCTATCCCCATAAGATACATACCTGATCCAACACTGTTGATCACTATATAGTTTATGGTCGGGATAACTGATTTTTTATTTTTCTCAACCATTACCATGGCTGCTGAAGATATTGTTAAAACCTCTATAAATACATATGCATTAAAGAGATCCGCTGTATAAATTAGTCCAATAATTGCTAATAATATAAAATTCAAAAATGTAAATGGAAAAAGGGTACTGTTCTTCTTAAGTGTTCTAGATGCAAATACTACAAGACTTACTACACCAATAAAGAAAGTAGATAATAGGGCCGTCATCTTATCTATATAAAATGATATTCCTATTTTTCCATATCCACCGATGTCATAGACCACACCTTTATCTAAGAAAAGAAATAAAACTACACCAAGTGAAAACACAGTAAACAATGTAGTAATCTCTAAAACTCTTTTAGTTTTTACATTTATTTTAAAATTATTCATTATTGACATAATAAAAAGTAGTCCAATTTGAATAACTGGTATTTTAATAAGTGTTTCCATCTGCCTCTCCCCTAGATCTTGCAATCTCATCTAAATTGACTGTTCCATATATTTCATTTAGTTTTATAGTTAATGCAACCAGTATAGATGTTGTAACAACAGCAACAACAATTCCTGTTAGCATAAGACTCGATGGTAATGGATTTACTATATTAGGCAGATTATCAAGTATTGGAGCCTTCATCCCTGGGCTGTAACCTAGTGATATGAAAAACATAAATATTGATGTGTCCATAATGTTCAGACCTATAATCTTTTTAATCATGTTTCTACTGGAAACTAAATTATACATACCTATAGCAAATAATATTGCTGATCCTAGTTTCACATGATTTTCTATGATAAACTCCATCAAATAACCTCCAACTACTTCTAAGAAATCTTTAATCTAATCCCTTGCCAATTCGTCTCCACCAATAAACCTTATTATCTTATACAATGCCAGAGCAACTACAATACCAACAACTATATTTAGAATCAGTATGCTTCCTCCACCAATAATCTGTCCATATTCTCTCCAATCAATATGGAGTCCAAGTACATATGTGCTAAGCTTTAAAAGTATATATGATAGCATAGCAATGTTGAGCAAATTATCTCCAAAACTTCCTTCTATATATTTAAGCAGTGAAGACTCACCTATAAAATACTTTTCAATAAGAAATGAACATCCAAGTATTGTACCCCCAGAAAAACCTCCTCCAGGCAAAAGATGTCCAGTAAGAATAATGTAACATCCAAGTATCTGTATAAAAGGAATAATGATTCTACTTATATTATTTAAAATTTTACTATCCATTATTAATCAACACCTTGAATAAATATCATCTTTATAAATACAAATCCCAAAAAAAGAACCCCCGCTTCCAAAAGAGTATCAAATGACCTAAACTCCAATACTATTGAAGATACAATATTTTCTGCTCCAGTATCATGAATAGTTTCATGTATAAATCCCGTCTGTAATTCATTAAAAGAGCCATTTGGCATATCCCCTATTACAAATATTCCATAAAATAAGAAGCAAAGTATTCCTAAAACAGCTATTATATTAAATACTTTATTCACTAATATTCCCCCTAATTCTGGAATAGGCAAATATAAATATTGCCGTAGTAGCCCCTGCTCCAACAGCCGCCTCAGTAAGGGCAAGATCTGGTGCCTCCATCAAAAGCCACAGCAAAGACATTAGCAGACTATACACAGTAAAAATAATAATATTTGTAATTATTTTTTTTGAAAATGTTACCCCTAGTGCAATCATGATTAGTATGATTACTATTAATAGACTAAATATTTTCATTTAACTTATTTCCTTCTTTCAATATAAAAGTCTTTGACATAATATGAATTGATGTTGGTCCTGTAAACCAAAAGAAAAGCAAAATAAATATCAGCTTATAATCTACAGCCTGAATACCATTTCTGAATATCAATCCCAAAAAAATCAGAATAAGTCCCAGGGTATCACATTTTGATGTCCCATGGGCCCTAGAGATATTGTCTGGAAATCTAAATAGTGCCATTGTTGCAAGGGTAAAGAAAAACAAACCTATACCCATCAAAGTATTTCCTATATAAATCACTTTATCAACTCCCCTTTGCAAAATGTGTTATAAATATAGTTCCCATAAAACTTAAAAGGGAATATATTATAGCCACATCTACAAAAAACGATTCATTAAGTAAAAATGAACAAATAATAAATATCACAGATACCTTTGAGTTAATTACAGATATCCCTATTAAACGATCAAAATTTGTTGGACCCTTGTATACCCTAACCAGGCTGAATATGATAAGTACTGACAGATAAATAACTGAAAAAAGTAAAAATCTACCCATTTAAACAGTCCTCCATCTTCATAAGAATTCTTTCAATCTGATTATCCCTTACAGAATCCTCACCCTTCTCAGTTAGACAGTGAACAATCAGTTCATCATCCTTCATATCTATGGTAAGTGTACCTGGTGTAAGGGTTATGGAATTGGACAACATAACCTTATGGCTATCCATTTTCAAATCTATTTTGTGGGTAATTATCTTTGGTGATATATCAACTTTCTTCTTTAACATAATGTTGGCTACATGGAAGTTTGACTTTACAATCTCCCTTAGAAGTACTAATACATAGTATGTAAAGTAAGCTATATATCTTAAGCTAAGTTTTCTCTTCTCTATTTTTCTAAGATTCATTCCCATAACTACTATGGATATTATTATTGAAAGGATAAATATCTCCTTGTTTACTCCTTGATATAACATTAAATTAAATAGTACAAGTACTATGAAATATATCAATCTTTTCATAATTTCCTCCTTTTACTTCACAAGATAGTATTATGCAAGTAGCATGCCAAAATCTTAGGAAATGTTTTCATTGGCTATATTACTTACTTACAGCCCTATTGAATGACTTTGGAATTTACAAAAATATAAAAAAACTGTACACAATGTTTCAAAACGAAACATTGTGTACAGTTTCCCTACAAATACATGTTTCAAAAAGGTACATATGTACCTTTTTGAAACATGTATACATTTTATTCAATATTGTATTTTTGCAACTTTCTATAAAGAGTTGTACGTCCTATACCTAAGACTTTAGCAGTCTTTACTAAATTACCCTGGCAATGTTTTATTGTTCTTATTATTGCTGACCTTTCAATATCATCAAGACTCATTAGTTTGTCATCAAACTTATAATCCCCCTGTACCTTTGTCTCCATAAGATACTTAGGAAGATGTTTAACAACTATTTCTTCATCATCTTGAGCCATATTGACCATCAACTGCATAACATTCTGAAGTTCACGTACATTTCCTGGCCAATCATATTTTGTTAAAAGTCTATATACCTCTTTAGATATGCCAACTAAAGACTTTTTTTCCTTTTTAGTAAAATAATCATAGAAATTATCTATAAGAACTGGGATATCTTCTTTTCTTTCCCTAAGGGAAGGTGTAGTTATAGGCATTACATTAAGTCTAAAGAATAAATCCTGTCTGAAGTTACCCCTTTTTACCTCTTCATTAAGATTCTTATGGGTAGCAGCTATAACCCTAACATCGATTGGTATAAGATCGTGTCCTCCAACCCTCATAACTTCCTTTGTCTCAAGTACCCTTAAAAGATTTGCCTGGGCATCAAGGGGCATATCACCTATCTCATCAAGAAAAATTGTTCCTCCATCTGCAAGTTCAAACTTACCAGGTGTACCACCCTTTCTAGCACCCGTAAAAGCTCCTTCCACATAACCAAAAAGTTCACTGGCAACAAGTTCCCTTGGAATTGCTCCACAGTTTAGGAAAACAAAAGAGTTTCCCTTTCTTTTACTGGCATTATGAATACTTTGGGCAAACAATTCTTTACCAGTACCACTTTCTCCATTTAAAAGAATAGTAGCGTCCGTATCTGAAACAAGTTTTGATACCTTGATAACATCATTAATCTTCTTACTTTGACCAAGTATATCATCAAAGGTATAAATAGCCTTTGCCCCAACAATCTTATTTACAAGGGAATGTATCTTCTTACTTCCCCTAAATGTAAATACATACTCCTTTAAATCTCCGTTAGAATTCTCTACTGGGGTAAGATTCATAATACAGGATCTTCTACGACCATTTTTATCTAATAGATATAATTCTTCCTCTTCAAACTTCTGATGATTCTTAAGTCCATTTAGTATCTTTCTAAGTGACTGATTTGCAAGTATATCCCTAAGGGTGATATTCTTTAAATCCCCATCATCATATTTTAGAAACTTTCTAGCAAACATATTAATATCAATAATATTACCCTTACTATCAATACAAAGAATACCTTCTGTTATACTTTCCATAATTGCATAATAATGTTCATTTGTTCTTTTCAGCTCGTTGTTTATCCTATCTAGGGACATTTCATGCTCTATCGCTAGGGATGAAGATATAATAAGTCCAAAAGTATGGGGATGAAACAAGTCAAAACTACCGGACATACTTATTACCCCAAGTAAATTTCCATCCTGATCCTTTATAGGAGCTGCTGCGGTTGTCCATTCATGAAGACATGACCTATAATGCTCATAACCCATAACCTGATAAGGCCTATTTTTTTGTAAAACCAAACCTATGGCATTGGTACCTATGGCCCTCTCAGAAACATTACTGCCTTTTTTTAGATTCAGTTCTGAATACTTTAAAAATACAGAATCATTTCCAAATACCTCAATGACATAACCCTCTGGATCAGTAAGTCTGACAATCATATCTATTTCACTTATACTATTATATATAGCCTCCATAAATGGTCTTGCAATATTAATAAGGTTTAGGTACTTAAGTCTTCTTTTACCAAGTTCATCGGAGGAAAGAACCATTCTGACCTCACATTTATCAGGTTTTATTCCATAAGACCTTGACCTCATCCATGAACTTTCTATATATTCCTTTAATATTCCCTGTGAAAGAATATCTTCATCAACAAATTTCTTCCACACCTCATAGTATCTTTTATTATTTTCAAAATACACCTTAGCCGGCATAATTTCACCCCATTTCTAGTATTAAGTCTCGATAAGGTTATTTATCCATTTCTTGGACCTATATCTTGGTATTGATACAAACATCTTTAAAAACTCTTCAAAATACGAAAGTGCAACTACATAATAAATAGGCAGTCCCATAAAAGCTCCTAAGAAAGCCAAAGGTACCCCTACTAACCAAACACCTGCTAAATCAAGTATAAGGGTAAATCTTGTATCTCCCCCGGACCTTAATACTCCAACTACCATAACCCAGTTAAACATCTTAGGAAGCATGAATATAGCCATGACTATAAGAATACTTCTGGCATTATCATAGGTGATTTGACTAATCTTAAAAAAGGAAAGAATTAGTCTTGATGAAGCATAAAGGCCAACTGCAATTCCAATGGCCCATTTAGCCGACATAATGAGAAATCTTCTAGAATAATCAATGGCAATATCAAACTTATTGGCTCCAATCATATTTCCAATCATTACAGAGGCACTATTTGAAAGGGCCATAAATACAACTGTGAAGAAATTCATAATGGTATTTGCTATTTGAACAGAAGCTATGGCTTCCTTACCTAGTTTTCCATATGCAATAAAATATACCACCATTCCAAGAGCCCAAGTACCTTCATTTAATAGGACTGGGACTGCAGTCTTGGCTATATTAAGAAAATACTTAAAATCATAATCCCTAAGTTCACTAAATTTTGCCTTAAGGGGATGATCATCCATTCTATAAATGATTATTACAATAAATACTAGTTCAAGTATCCTTGCTATTACGGTTGCAATAGCCGCCCCCCTTACCCCAAGCATTGGCATACCAAACTTACCATATATGAGCATGAAGTTCAGTATAGTATTTATAGAAAGTGCCACTGCACTTACATACATAGGTATCTTAGTCATTCTTATTGATCTTGATGAAAAAGAAAATGCAAAAGATAGGGCTGATGCAAGATAACATATACTTAATATACTTAAATAACTAACCCCAAATCCAAGGACCTCTTTATCTGTAGAAAAGAGACCTATTATACCCTTGGTAAAACCAAGACTTCCTATTGTAAAGAGTACTGCAACAGCACATCCGAAAGTCATCATTATACCTAGAACCCTTCTTATATTCTTTATATCCTTAACACCAAAGTACTGGGAAAGAAATATGGAAGCACCACTATAACCCCCAAATATAAGTAACATAAATAAAAAATACACCTGGTTGCAAATTCCTACAGCTGCTATCTCAGAATCTCCCAGGCGGCCTATCATAATGGTATCTACCATATTTAAGGACGATGTTATAAGACTCTGTATTGCAATAGGAAGGGCAATATGTAATAGTTGTTTCAAAAAATCATTTTTCATAATAATTCCACCTGTTTAATTTCTTATATAAATGATATTATATTATTGTAAAATAATCAATCACCATAACTTTCTAGAGTTATTAATACTTGGAGGTATTTCCAATGATAAAAAATATCAAAATAATAAACAATCCAGCCTCTGGTCTGGCTTCAAATAATCAAAAACTTAATAATTTGTCTTTAATGCTACTGGATGAGGGGTATACAATAACAAAATACAATACAACTAAAGATCCAATGGATGCTTATAGGGAAGCTGCACAAAGTTGCGACGGTAGTTACGATTTAATTATCGCTGCCGGTGGCGATGGTACAGTCAATCAAGTTATTTCAGGAATAATATCTGTAGGCTGCAATATTCCCATGCTGATTTTTTCAAAAGGAACAGTAAATGATTTTGCCCAGTATCTTTCTATAGATACTGCACCCCATGAAATAGTTAAGATGATAAAAGAAAATAAAACTATTTTATGTGATGTAGGGAAAATAAATCAACAATACTTTGTTAATGTTGTTGCAGGAGGTGCCCTATCTTCTGTGGCCCATAACACTGATAGGCATCTAAAAAACAAAATAGGTCGTATTGCATATTATCTTGAAGGAATTAGGGAATTTGCAGAAAACAAGTTGCAGACAAAATCCATTGAAATAGAATCAGAAGAGTTTTCAGGAGTAGTAGATTCACATCTTTTTATAGTTTCAAACTCATCTTCCATAGGTGGTTTCAACAAACTAATGCCTACAGCTTCTATTACGGATGGATATTTAGATGTTCTAGTATTTCAAAAGTCTCCTATTAACGAAATCATGGAAATAGTATTTGGTTTGACTTCAGGAAAACATGTACAGCATAAAAATGTAATCTCATTTAAAACGAAAAAGGTTTCTATTAAGAACCAAAATCCAAATTCTCCAGTTGAAATAGATGTAGATGGGGAACATGGTGGAAATCTTCCTGTTACAATTGAAGTAATTTCTAAAAAAATAAAATTATTAATACCATAAAGGAGAATACTTATGACCAATGTATTTGTTATATTGATACTTTTGTATGAGCTTCTTACCGAAATTGTGGCCATCTTCAAAAGAAATGTAAAGGGTGGCAAATTAGTAAAGAAGTATTCCCATAAAACAAAACTGAGATATTTTATTTTTGGGATCACAATACTTAGTGTTATATTTACCATATATGTCTTCATCAGCATGCCTCAATATGCAATTGACGGAGTCTTCCTTATAATATACTGCATTTTAGTTACAGGTAAATATTTTAAAGATGTAGAATTCTATGAGCATGGTATATTTGCATTTGGTACTTTTCTAGAATTTGAAAACATGGGAAGAATAACAAAGCTTTCATATGCTTCTTATAAAATAGAAAAAAGAAGATCTGTTCTCGGGGTAATTGTAATAGAAAACATTTCTGAACCCGATGACTTTATTCAAAGGATAAGATTAAAAACTAGGGATTTATATTAGTTAAAGTAAAAAATGGGCTGTAAGATATTTGAGTCAAACTCAAAATATCTTACAGCCCATTTATATTTATATTCTATTCTTCATCAACCGCTTCCATATCAGGAAGGATAAGATTTAATACTATACCTACGATTGCTGCTAAAGCCATACCTTCTATTGTAAAGCTAAGTAGTCCAATGTTGATTGGAAGTTGTGCTCCACCAAGACCTAGAATAAGGATTACTGCTGCAATAATAAGATTCTTTTGATGAGTGAAATCAACATGTCTCTCAACAAGTGTTCTTGCACCGATCGATGCAATCATACCAAATAGGATGATTGAAATACCACCAACTACTGCAGTTGGGATAGTCTGAATAAGAGCACCTAGTTTTGGTGAGAAACCAAGAATAATAGCAACACAAGCCGCAATTCTCATGATTGCCGGATCCCATACTCTTGTAAGAGCAAGTACACCTGTATTCTCAGAGTAAGTTGTATTTGCGGGTCCACCAAACATTGCAGAAAGTGAAGTTGCAATACCATCACCGATAAGTGTTCTATGAACACCAGGATCTGACATGTAATCCTTTTCAACTGTAGCACCGATTGCCATAACGTCACCAAAATGCTCGATAACTGTTGCCAGTGCAACTGGAGCTACCATCATAACACCAGTCATAGAAAACTTAGCTAAAGTAAATGGAGGAAGACCAACTGCTGAAGCCTGCCCCATAGCAGAAAAATCAACATTTCCAGTAAATACAGCTATTAAATAACCACCGATAAGACCGATGATTACTGGAATTACCTTTAAGAAACCTTTTGCAAATATACTAACTATAGTAACAATGGCAAATGCTGAAATAGCTAGCATCCAGTTAGTTGATGCCATACCGATTGCTGTAGGTGCAAGTTTTAAACCAATTACGATGATTATAGGACCAGTAACAACTGGAGGGAATACCTTAATAACCTTTTCAACACCAAAAATATATACGAGCAAGGATATTACCAGATAAACAATACCGGCAACAACAAGTCCCCCTTGTGCATAGGCGATATCTCCAGTTACCTCTGTAACAGTAAGAATAGGGGCGATAAAGGCGAATGAAGAACCTAGAAAAGCTGGAACCTTACCCTTAGTAACCAAGTGGAATAGTAAAGTACCAATACCAGCCATAAATAAACTTACTGAAATATTAAGTCCTGTAATAAGTGGAACAAGTACTGTTGCTCCAAACATTGTAAATGTGTGCTGAACCCCTAAGATAATCATTTTAGGAATTCCTAGTTCCCTTGCATTTCTGATAGCGTCTTGTACGTCAGGAGTAGAATTTTTATTTGTATTTTCCATAATTAAAATATGCCTCCTTAAACTAAATAATAATCATTATAATTCCCTTTAGTAAAATAATTAATATTTACACAATAACCTGCAAAACAATATCTTACGATAATCCCCCTTTCTTAAAATATGAAACATAGTGAATTTATCAGAAAATTCAAACGTTTCATCTATTTTCAGTATTCTATTTTAGAACACCAAAGACCTTTGTATATATTATACAGCTTTTTCGAAACTTTTCCATAAGTTTTTGTTTTTGTTTAACAAGGAAATGTTTTTCATTGTTGTTGATTCATATAAAAAGCTAAGGAAAAAGCCCCCCAATCTTTTAATAAAGAGGCTTTTATTATTTAGACTCTATAAGTAATTAGAATAGTAAATTTTCTACTACTCCTTTACTTTTTCAATTATTTGAATGAGAATCTCATCAGATTTATCAGTATCCACCTGACAAGTTCCAGCATTTTTATGGCCTCCACCACCATAATCAAGCATAATCTCACCGATATTTGCTCCTGAAGTTCTATTAAAAATAGACTTACCCACTGTCATTACAGTATTCTGCTTCTTAAGACCCCACATTATCTGGATAGATATATTAGTATTGGGATACATAGCATACTTAACAAATCTATTACCTGGAAGAATAAGCTCAACATCCCTAAGGTCAACAACAAGAACATTTCCTATAGTCCTTGCATTCTTCTTTATCATAGCCCTAAAATCTTCTTGATGTTTCTTATAAAGGTCAACCCTCTCCTTAACATCAGGAAGATCAAGAATCTCCTCAATTGTATGATTAGTACAGTAATCAATAAGTTCCATCATAAGATCATAATTAGAAATTCTAAAATGCTTAAATCTACCAAGACCGGTTCTAGCATCCATGATAAAATTCATCATTTCCCAACCATCAGGAGCAACAACATCCTCCTCATCAAATCTACCAGAGTCAGCCTTATCAACAGCCCTAAGCATCTCATTCCAAAGAGGAGGAAAAACCTCATCACCGCCATAATAATCATAAACAACCCTAGCAGCCGAAGGTGCATCAGGATCAATTATATGGTTGTCCTTTTTACCTTTAAGTCTAATAACCTCACTTAAATGATGGTCAAAAGCAAGATGAACACCCTCAACATAAGGTAAATTTGTAGTTATATCATTATCAGAAACAGGAATAAGACCATCCTGCATATCCTTCGGATGAACAAATTTTATATCATCAATCATATCAAGTTTTTTTAATAAAACACCACATACCAAACCATCGAAATCACTTCTTGTTATGAGCCTGTATTTCTTATCAGACATATACTTACCTCCTTAGTAAGGAATTACTTTCTAGTGAGATATTACCCAAGTTAAGCAATTAAATAACATATTTGTGAAAAGTATAGTTCGACTTTTCGTAAAATATGGTGGGTGGTGTTTTTTAGCTGTTGGCTGAAAAGGTAGTGTACGCGCCGTGGACTTGTGGTGGTGAGCTTGCTTATGCAAGCGGTGGTTTGGAATTAAGGTGAAAAGGGGAATCGCACATTTTTTTGTGCTAGGGGAATCAATCTTGCTGGCAAGATTTTGGGGAAAAGGAAAAGATCTTTAATGCATATTCTTAAATCAGTGACTCTCATAATTTTTTGACTATTCTTGT
>JAOARG010000079.1 GCA_025210655.1 Bacillota bacterium | reverse complement strand
GGGACAAATGATTATGTGTGAGCTAATACAAATATCCTTCAGTTGATTCTTATTTCAATATGTTAGTTACATAATTCTTAAAATCAAAAGATACATAATGAAATATAAGAATTTGAATAGAAATTTGTTTAGCGTCTGGTTCTGAGTGAGATTTTGGGAATCTCAATTTTAGTTATTAAGTTGGCTTTTCTTTATCTTTTTAATTTGTTTGTTGTTTGCTATATTTATATATTAAAGGACAACTGTGAATAGATTATGAACTGTTCGTAAGGGATATGTAAAGGAATTGTGAAAGAAAATGTTTCCGTAGTTCGTTGGTTGTAGGTTATAGCTTGCAGGGCAAAAAAATAATAGATTTTGGGGTCAGACCCCTCATTTTCCCGTTTGCTTTACATGATATTAGTTCGAAATTTACAGTTAATACTTTCTTGGGTGTAAGAATAATTAGATGATTTGATTATAGATTAATAGGCTTTGTTAAGTACTAGAAAGATATGGTATTATTAGTTTTACATAGAATATAAATTGATTGTATAAGATAAATATTTTTTCAAGTGGGGGATAGTTTATGGGTAATGATGAATACGAAAAATATGGGATATCTAAAGAGTATAATAGGAAAATCTATGAAAATAAAAGTAATATGGATGATTTTAGATTCTCAGAAGAGAGAAAAATAAAGGTAAATGAAAGAAAAAGGGTTAGGGATGATTATACTGGAAAGACTATACATACAACTCAAAAAGCTGCTAAAGGAGTATCCGAGGCAAATTGGGTAGAAAAAGCTGCAGAGACAGATCATATAGTGTCTTTAGGCGAACTCCATCAAAAGCATAAAGTTAATCCTTTTCTAACGGATGATGATTTGAAAAATATAGGTAATGATGAGACAAATTATGCTTTGACAAATAAGAGAATAAATACTCAAAAGAAAGATAAGAGTTTCAAAGAATTTTTAAAAGTAGATCCAGATGTAGATATAAAAGCTGTTAAAAAATTAGATAAGATAGCACACAGGCATATTAAAAAAAATGTTACAAGTAGAACATTAAAAAATGTTAAGGATATATCATTAAGTGGAGCGAAGGATGGAATAAAAGAAGGTGCTTTATCTATAGGAATAGGTGCAGCTAATGAGTTAAATAAATATATTAGCGGTGAAAAAGATTTTGATGAAGTACTTAAGTCAGTAGGGATGCAAACTTTAAAACATGGGGCAAGTGGTTCGAAGACCGCTCTTGCGAAAGTTGCTACAAAAAATTCCAAAGTACTTGGTGAGCTTAGTAGTAAAAGTAATTCTTTAGGATCAGTAATTGAAGTGGGAATGATTATTAAAAATAATATGGATTTGTACTTGTCAGATCAAATGACACAAGAAGAATTAGTTAAGAATATATTGGTCGATTGTGCTAAATCGGGTGTAAATCTTATGGCTATTCAAGTTATTCCACTGTATGGACAGCTTATGACCTGTGTAACAGTTATTAAAGTTGGATATTCAGTAGTGGATTCGATTAACAATTCCTATAAAAGTATGAGTAAACAGATAGGGGAAATTAATAGAGAATCTATGGAACTTAGAAAGATAGAAGAAGAAATAGAAGCTCAAAACATGATTATTAAACAGTGGTACGAAGATTATATGGATGAAATGGATAAAAATATAGATGATGGGTTCTATTTAATAAGGGATGCTATAAATAGTAACAATCCTGAATTATTTGCCGGAGGACTAGATAAAATATTAATATTATTTGATAAAGAGGTTAAATATAAAAATTATGAAGAATTTGATGACTTTTTCATGACAGAAGATACCTTGAATTTGTAGGAGGAAAGAAGATGACAATATTTACACTTTATAGTATTTTAAAGACTGATGCAGTGAACCAACAAACGAATAAAAAGAACGCAGAATCCTTCTATAAGATACATTTATCTGGTTATATGTATAAAAAAACACAAGAAGAAGCCAGTGATTCTATAAATCGACTTGCTAAAAGAAAACAAGGGATATTAGTAACTTCTATGAAAGATTTTATAAATGTATACCAACAGATTCAAAAAATTAATTTTCAAGAAGGTGATGGTATAAAGGAGTTAGCGAATCTTAAATTTTCAATTGATGATAAAGGGAATATGGAGAAATTAATAGGAATTGTATATGATAAGTTAGATGAAAGACAAAAAAGAGCAGCATCTTTTGTTGGTAGGGTCAAGAATTTGGACTTATTGTTTGGTGGCTATGCAGAAGTTGATAAGAAGACAGCTCAACTTAATGCTGCAATAGCAAATAGGAGGAAACAGGAAGCAAGGGTCACACAAAAGAATGTAGAAGCTCATATAAATGAAATGATATTTACCGCAAATAAATGCAATAAGATTACTGATTTGATTACAAAATTAAACGTATTATTGACCCTTTCAATAAAGCACATTTCAAAAATAATAAAGGAAAATGGAACTGATAGGAGCAGATACTCCAAAGAAGATAAAGAAGCAATAATGACATGTATTAACATAGTAAGTGCTATGAAGGGTATAATTGATACTCCAATAATTGATAACAGCGGAGACATTCAAGAAATATCAGAAAAAGATTTAAGGATAAGCAGAGATCTTATAAAGAAACTGGAGGCATAACTATATGATTAAAATATGTATAGATAAAGAAAAGTGCATATCATGTGGACTTTGTAGTAGTATTTGTGAATTAATTTGTGAAAATAGCAAAGGTATGCCCAAAGTAAATTTGAAAAATATTATAGAATCAAAATCTGTAAAGCAATTAGAAAACGCTGTGTCTACTTGTCCTAGAACATGTATTTCGTACGAAAATTTACCATTAGTTCAGTCAAAGGGTAGTGAAGGACTTATACAGCTCATCGAAGAAATGAAAGAAATATTGTCAAGCTATAATGGACGGATGCCAAGTTATAAGAATTATAGTTTCGATAGAAAAGAAATTTCTGCCAACATGCCTTATCAAGCTATAGGTTCGGATCTAATAATCGAGAATTATAAAAGTTATGGAAAAGCTGAAAATGTTGGTAAAAGTATTTTTAATGATGGATATTATGAAAGAAAAGATGAAGTGGCATTAGACCTGATAAATAATTATATGATAAATAAAATTTATCCATTTTTAATCATTGACAATGGCAATGATTATTTAAAAGAATCTATGGAAAAACTAATTACGACTGCATATATAATACTAAATGAAGCTAGAAGGATTACAGGACAAAATATAGAGTTTTCTCAGGATACACTACAAGCTTTTGAATTCCAAGAAGATGAGAAAACTATAAGTGAGAATAAGTCTTTCTTTTATGATGGAGTATTGAAAGCACACAGTCTAGTAAAAAAGGAAATTCCATTGAGCCAGAATTATAGCAAGTGGATAACAGTTGAATCATATGAAGATTATGATTTTAAGAAAAATAAAAGTACTACCGTCTATGGTTGTGATTTCCAAAGTATAGATGAGGCCGCTAGGGAATTGAAGAAAGATATTGAAGATTTAGTTGGAGAAAAAACTCTGGATATAGCAGAGCAAAAACTTAAGGTTTTACTTGAGAAGAAGTTTGATAAAGCTAAGGAAGTTTTACATAAGGCTTTTGTTGAAATTTTGAATCAAATCAATGATTATTCAAGTGCTACAAAAAACTGTGTATTTAACATTATTCCAATTGATCGTGAGAAAATGCATCTTAAATCGGAAGGATTAGTAGATTCCATATACAAAGAGTATGCTTTATATGAAAGAAGTAGTAAAAAAGAAAAACAGGTCTTGATTGATGAAGTAAAAAAGAATATCAAGATGAATAAAGGGGACTGTGTTAAGTATGGTACTTTTAAGAATAAATCAATAGTTTGGACTGTTATTGATGAAAGTAAAGATACCTTACTCTTGTTGTCACATGATTGTATAATGGAGGGTGATTTTAATTGGGGAAGTTCCAACTTAAGAGAATGGCTTAATCGAGACAAGGGATTTTTAGAGGAGTTTTCAATAGTTGAAAAAAGGGCTATAAGAAAAAAGAAAGTTAAGTATTTAAAAAACACTTTATACGTAAAATATGACGAGGATCTTGATAAGGGAAGTGAAAATTATTCAGGAGCCAGTGACAGTCACTTTGATAAAGTTGAAGAGAAGGTGTTTTTATTATCTATAGAAGAGGTGAAAAAATATCTTAAAGATAATGGTTTTGACTATATAGGATATAAAAAGGTAGGCAATGAAAGGAAGAAATGCGCTTATTGGTTGAGAACTATTGCTTCAGGTCATAATCAAACAAGAATTGTGGATATATCAGGAAAAATATGCAAGGCTTCTACAAATATTGACTCATATGACTATAGAATAAAAGGGATACGACCAGCTCTTAGGATTAACAAATGTGATGCAATAAATGGTCAAGGTACATTAGAGCTACCCTATGAACTATTCTAGAGTCAATATCTACATGATGCTTTTTCGATTATAAATTTAATACACAAAGGATGCTTTTAGCTGAAGCTAAACCATAAATTTAAATTGAATAGGTGTATTTTCAATTTGAATTTATTAGCTTAAATGCAAGGATGAGAGACCTGACCCCAAAAGTACTTAAAAAATGACCCTAGTAAAAGTCGCCCCTATCATAATAGATATGACATTCATATGGAGTGACTTCGCCCTTGAGATCTGAAAGCAAAGGATGCTTTTAGCTGAAGCTAAACCATAAATTAAAATTGAATAGATACATTTTCAATTTAAATTTATTAGCTTGAATTGTTATTATTGTTGATTTGCGGGGTAGGACAATAAGAGAGGGTAAGCATTATGGAATATTTTATATACGTCCATTTTAGGGAGTTAACTAATAATCAACACATTATTAGCATTAAGAAGTAGTAAAATAGAATTAAAAATGAGTTAATCCCCTCCTACAAGTTGAAATCTGTGACGAGGTTCTGCAACTCCTTTTCTTCACATGTGGACACTACTACAAATGTAAACTAACATTATAATCAAATATAAAATACCAATTCAAGTTTTGAGAATTTTTTCTCAAAACTTTTTTTGAATAAAGCTTTTAATGTAACTCAAAAATTTGCATTGTAACACTACGAATGTTATATTAAATGTATTAGAGTTACATTTAGAGGTGATGAAATTGAAAGAAGTAATTATGGCTTATTTAAGGGAAAATATTGATGAACATGCTCAAATAGATAGATGGAATGGACAAGTGAATTTGCCGTTAATATTAATAGAAAAATATAGTTTCTTTGAAGTGAGCATTTTGAATAATCGATGCGTGTTGGTTGAAGAATTAGAAGAGTCTTCAAGTATTATTGAAATGAAAAAGCATATAAAACTTATTATAAAAAAAAATGATGTAAATGTGGTGTTTTTACTTAAAACCATCTCGCAGTTTAAAAGAAAAAACATGATAAAGGAAAGGATTCCCTTTGTTGTTGAAAATGGACAAATGTACTTACCTTTTTTGGGGCTAGATTTATCTCAAGAAACAAAGGCTAAATTAAAAAAGGTAGATGTGTTTTCGGGCATAGTACAAATGGCATATTTATATTTCTTATATGATGAGGAGTTAGAAATAAACGCGACTGAGCTAGCTGATAAATTTGGAATTTCAAAAATGCATGCTGTGAGAACGTTAAATGTTCTTTATGATTTGGGTTTATTAATTTATACAGTTGGTG
This sequence comes from Bacillota bacterium, assembly GCA_025210655.1. Taxonomy (GTDB): domain Bacteria; phylum Bacillota; class Clostridia; order Peptostreptococcales; family Acidaminobacteraceae; genus JAOARG01. The sequence continues at coordinate 2,104 of JAOARG010000079.1, read as the reverse complement.
GGAAGACTGGAAGAAGCAAAAATTATAGACGGATTTCTAATCCAGAATACTATCAGGCAGGAAAAGATTATTTAAGGAACCCTGTACAAAAGCGAGTATTTGTAAAAGCTATTGATAAGTCATATCCCTATGCAGGACTTGACGCGCTTGCAAGAATATCAATGTTAAATCCATCACTCAGAACGATGGTAGCTATTTCCAAAAGCGAATTTGAAAATATAAAGTTCCAGGTGGTAGAAGATTCTGATCGAATTAAAAATGAGTATTTAATAGAAGTGCAAGTTTGGGCGTACGACCCTATGTTTTTTTCTAAAAATGATATTGTTGATATCCTATCATTAGCTAAATCGATTGAACATATAAAAGATGAACGTGTTGAAAAAGAAACAATTGAATTGTTGGAAGGTGAATCATGGTATACGGAATAGATAAATTTAAAGAATACTTTGCAGATTATACTGGTCAATATGTATTTATTGGTGGGACTGCTTGCGCAATTCTATTGGATGAAATGGGTGCTGAGTTTAGAGCTACAAAAGATTTAGATATGGTTTTAATTATTGAGGAGATTGATGGGGAATTTGGGGAGAGATTTTGGTCGTTTATTGAAGATGGTAAGTATGAGCATAGATAGAGAAGCAGTGGTAAAAACCAATTTTATCGCTTTACCCATCCTGAAAATAAAAGTTTTCCTGCGATGATAGAGTTGTTTAGCAGAGAACCTGATGGCTTAAAGTTAAGCGTGCCTTCAGATATTACGCCTATACCAATTGGTGAAAGTATCGCAAGTTTATCTGCAATATTATTGGATGATGACTATTATCAACTTTTGCTGCAAGGAAAGACTGTTATTGATGACTATTCTGTTTTAGAGTTGGAATATGTATTGATATTTAAGATGAGAGCGTGGCTAGACTTAACTGCAAGAAAAAGTAACGGTGAAACGATAGATTCGCGAGATATAAAAAAGCATAAGAACGATATTCTTCGATTAATGATGTATGTGATGCCAGATAAGAGAATTGAAACTCCTATAAATATATACGGTGATGTCGAAGAATTTTTAGCAAAAGTGTCAGAGGAAAGTGTAAATTTAAAAAATCTTGGTATTCGTTCGATTAGTTTTAAAGAACTACTTATACGTATTGAAAAACTATTTGTTGTGGTTTAAATCATTATACAAGGTTCTGATTATGTATATATGCAGTCAGCAACACCCCGAACTTGTATGATTATTAAAAGTTTTGGGAGAAAATCTCAGAACTTTTTTGATACACAAAGGATGCTTTTAGCTGAAGCTAAACCATAAATTTAAATTGAATAGATGCATTTTCAATTACAAATTTATTAGCTTGAATGCAAGGATGAGAGACCTGACCCCAAAATCACTTTGAAAAAACGACCCCAGTTAAAGTCGCCCCTGTCATCATAGGTATGACATTCATATGGAGTGACTTCGCCTTTGAGAAAAAACTCTTTGACATAACGAAAAAAACTGCCGGGGTAGGCAGTTTTTAATTACAATCATTTATTAAAGGGGGGACAAATGATTTATTGCTGTAATCATTCGGTCTATGATTACAATTTAGTTATTAAGTTGGCTTACTTATTGTTTGTTGTTTTTATTTTAATAGCACTTGTTTTTGCTATATTTATATATTAAGGTACAACTGTGAATAGATTATGAACTGTTCGTAAGGGATGTGTAAAGGAATTGTGAAAGAAAATTATTTCGTAGATTGTTGGTCGTGGGTTGTAGTTTGGAAGGACAAAAGACTTTCAATAGTTTTTGGGGTCAGGCCCCGAAAAATTGACAAAATCTGCGGAGAAAACAGGTCGGAATTTCCAAATTATCTTGCTGTAAAGTTTACTTATTCCTATAAAAGCAAGTATTTATAAGACTTTGAAGGAGTGCTTGATAGAAAAATGCTGGAAATAAAAATTAAAGGGGTGTCCCCAAAAATATAAATGCTAAGATAAAAATGACCTAAGTTGTCCGTATAAGAATGTACATAATCGTACATTAGTATTATACTTTTGCTGAGGTGAAAGATGTGCAGAATATAATAACTAAGTATGAAATAAAAAGATTAGAGGATATATC
>JAOARG010000078.1 GCA_025210655.1 Bacillota bacterium | reverse complement strand
GCCCCTTGTCCCCTAGCTACTCGATCACAAGATTGTGGTTTTCTATATCTTGTTCTAGACATGAAAGTGAAACTTGAATTTTAGACACGATTTCTTTTTAAGAAGAGTACTAGACAGGGGCAGTCTATTTAACGACTGCCCTTCTTGTTATTTCCGACCAACGACCTACGGGAAAATGAAACCGTTTCCCATTTTCCACAGCATATTGTATACAAACTTAAGCTGTGGTATAATTGTTTTTAATATTTTCTGAAAATTATGATAAATTAAAGAAAAGCATAGATATACTTTGGGGAGGAAAGTGATATGAATTACAATTTGCCAGAAAAACAGGGTCTTTATGATCCAATGCATGAAAGGGATAATTGTGGCTTAGGATTTATAGTGGATATAGAGAAAAAACCAAGCCATAAAATTGTTGAGGACGGTTTAAAGATACTTAAAAGCTTAAAGCATAGGGGAGCTGTTGGAGCTGATGAGTATACTGGAGATGGTGCTGGAATAATGGTGTCAATGCCGCATCAGTATTTTAAAAGAGAGTTAAAGAACAAAGGGGTAGCACTTCCAGATGAAGGTCAATATGGGGTTGGTATGTTATTCCTTCCAAGGGACCCTAATGTGAGTCTTATTTGCGAAGGTATAATTGAAAACATAATTGAAGAAAATGATATGGATATAATTTGTTGGAGAGATGTACCAGTCAATACCATGGCTTGTGGTGAGTTAGCTAATGCAACTCGACCTAAAATAATGCAGGTGTTTGTTAAGGAAAATATAAAAGGTAGTCTACCTTTAGAAAATAAACTATATTTGCTTAGAAAAATCATTGAAAAAGAAATTAGTGAAAGAAATAACCCTTTTATGAAAGATTTCTATGTATGTAGTTTTTCAAAATATAAAGTAATATATAAGGGTCAAATATTAGGCCATATGTTAGATGACTTTTACTTTGATCTTCATGATGATGAGTTCAAAGTATTTTTTGCCCTTGTCCATGAAAGATACAGTACAAACACTTTTCCATCATGGAAACTTGCACAACCATTTAGATTTATTGCACATAATGGTGAAATAAACACTATTAAAGGAAATAAAAACTGGATGAAGGCAAGGGAAGGTGTAATGCAGTCAAAACTCTATAAAGAGAATTTCAAACATCTGATACCTACAATTGATCCAAAGGGTTCAGATTCAGCTTCATTGGACAATGCTGCTGAACTTTTCCATATGAACAATCATTCATTAGAGTATGCTATGATGATAATGATACCAGAACCTTGGGAAAACAATGATAGCCTTAGTCCTGATTTAAAGGCCTTTTATGAATATCATTCTAGAGTAATGGAGCCTTGGGATGGACCAGCTACTATTGCATTCTTCGATGGTGAAAAAGTTGGAATGATAGTAGATAGAAATGGGTTAAGACCAGCGAGATATACGGTTACTAAAGATAATCAATTTGTTTTTGCTTCAGAAGCAGGTGTGCTGAAATTTGATGGGAAAAATCTTTCAGAGAACGGTATTGTAACACCAGGGAATATGGTAGTTATTGATACTGATAAGAAGAAGATATTTACCAATAATGAAGTCAAAAATCAAATAGCATCTTCAAAGCCATTCTTAAAGTGGGTTGAGCGAAATAGATGTGAGCTACCTGAGGTAGAAATAAGAGATCCTAAACTTAGAAAAGAAAAAACATCTACAAGATTAAAAGTGTTTAATTATGATAATGAGGAAGTTAGGTCAGTAATTAAACCTATGGCATTTACAGCTAAAGAGGCAATTGGGTCAATGGGACAAGATACTCCATTACCAATGTTATCAAATAAAACACAGTTGTTTTTTAATTATTTCAAACAAAAATTTGCTCAGGTAACCAATCCGCCTATTGACTCTATTAGAGAGAAAAGTGTTATGAGTCTGACACAGTTTGTTGGTTTTCATGGAAAAATATTGGATGAACTAGAAACTGATTTAGATAAGAAGTATCTTCGTTTTACATCTCCTATATTAAATAATGAGGAAATCAAAGTACTTAAGAATTTAGATGAAGATGATTTTAAAACTATTACTATCCCAATTTTATTCCAACCGGATATTGAAGATGGACTAATGAAGTCATTAGAAGCACTTTGCTCTAGGGTAGAAGATGTTATAAATAGGGGATACAATATTGTTGTTTTATCTGATAAGAATTGTGACATGTATAACGCACCAATTCCAAGTCTATTGGCTCTAAGTATGATAAATCAGCACTTGGTTGACAAAAAACTTAGAACTGAAGTAGATCTTGTTATTGAGACTGGGGCATGTAGAGATGTTATGCATATGAGTCTTTTAATGGGATATGGAGCTAAGTTAATTAATCCATATATGGCTTACTATGTGATGGATGAATTATACATGGATAAAAAGCAAAACCTTGATGATAAAACTATTGAAGAATTATATGCCAACTATAAGGAAGCCATTAATAAAGGTCTACTTAAAATTATGTCTAGAATGGGGATATCTACCCTTAGATCATACCAAGGTTCTCAAAATTTTGAGATATTGGGACTGGATAAGGACTTAGTTAAGAAATTTTTCCCAGATACACCTAGTGTTTTAAGTGGTATAGGATTAAAAGAAATTCAGTCGGCAATAATGAAAAGTCATAATAAAGCATATTATATGGATGAAGACATTGATGCAGGTGGTTATTATGCAAATGTTAAAAATGGAGAAATTCATTCAATGTCAACTGAAATGGCAAAGAATATATTTAACGGTTCAAAGAAAAATGATTCAAAAATGATAAAAGCTGAATTTGATAAATTAGACAATAAAAGTGAACCATTATTATTAAGAGATTTACTAGATTTTAAATATGGTGAAAAAATTGATATAGAAATGGTAGAAGATAAAAAGTCAATTCTTTCAAGATTTACTGTGGAAGGCATGTCTTTTGGATCAATATCAAGAAGAGCCCACGAAGATTTAGCCAAAGGTGTAAACATGTTTGGTGGTAAAAGTAATTCAGGTGAAGGTGGGGAAAATCCAGAAAGATTTACTAGGGATGAAGATGGTGCTAGTTTATCAAGTAGAATAAAGCAAGTTGCGTCTGGTCGTTTTGGGGTTACCCTTGAATATCTTACTAATGGTGATGAGTTGCAAATCAAGATTGCTCAAGGTGCAAAGCCAGGAGAAGGAGGGCATTTACCGGGTCATAAAATTACTGAGGAGATAGCAAAAGTAAGACATAGTGAAAAAGGTGTAGATTTAATATCACCACCACCTCATCATGATATTTATTCCATAGAAGATTTGGCACAGCTAATCTATGACTTGAAGAATGTTAACGAAAGCAGTGACATATGTGTTAAACTTGTATCTCAAACTGGTATTGGTACAGTTGCATCAGGTGTTGCCAAAGCCCATAGTGATAAAATTCTTATATCAGGATACGATGGCGGTACAGGTGCTTCCCCTATTAGTTCTATGAGATATGTAGGTTTGCCTTGGGAGATTGGACTTTCTGAGGTTCAGACCACTTTACTATTAAATAATCTTAGGGGAAGGGTCAAGCTTAGGGTAGATGGCAAAATGATTACTGCTAAGGATATTGTAGTAGCAACAATATTAGGTGCAGAAGAGTTTGGATTTGCAACAGTTGCTTTAATGACTCTTGGATGTATTATGTGTAGAAATTGCCATAAAAATATCTGTCCAGTAGGTATAGCTACACAAGATGAAAACCTTCAGAAGAAGTATAAAGGATCTCACCACAATCTAGTTAATTACTTTACTATATTAGCTGAGAGTGTAAGGGAAATTCTTTCTGATATGGGTTTCAAGTCTTTAGATGAATTGGTTGGAAGAACAGAACTTCTTACTTATAAAGATGGTTATGAAAATGAGTTTGAGAAGTTTGGTCTAAGGGAAGTTCTTTATAGACCGGAGTTGCCTTCAAGAATCTCAAGAAAATATATTACTCCACAAAATCATGGTCTTGAAGAGGTTTTAGACAAGAAAATAATAAGTTCTTGGGGCAAAAAAATGCTCAAGGAAAATCTTGAAATATCCTATAAGATTGAAAACACTGATAGATCATTTGGAACAATGATAAGTGGATTTATGGAAAAAAATAAAGGACAAGGCAAGTTGACCTTGAAGTTGAGGGGAAGTGCAGGACAAAGTCTAGGAGCATTTCTTAGGAAAGATATTTCCATTTACCTTGAAGGAGAAGCAAATGACTATCTTGGAAAAGGTCTATCAGGAGGAAAATTGGTAATCAACAATAAATACTTTACTACTGAAGACAAGAGTACAATAATAGGAAATACCGCATTATATGGAGCAACATCTGGACAAGTATATATAAAAGGAAAAGCAGGGCACAGATTCGCTGTTAGAAACAGTGGTGTAACTGCTGTAGTAGAAGGAATAGGTAACCACGGATGTGAGTACATGACAGGAGGAAAAATCCTAGTTTTAGGTGAAATAGGAGAGAACATGTGCGCAGGAATGTCTGGAGGTGTAATTTACCTATACGATCCTAATAAAGAAATAAATACAAAGATAAATAAAGAATTCGTTGATGTATATCAAGCAGTGGAAAATGACTACAATGAAATTACAGAGCTATTAAGAAAGCATGTAGCAGAAACAAACAGTGAGAGCGCTAAAAGAATATTGGATGATTGGGATAAGAATAAGGAAAGTTTTGTTGTTATAAGAAGAGCTAATTAGAAATTTTATAAAACCTCTGTATTTGATAATGCAGGGGTTTTATTATGCCTAAGGTTGCCTAAAGCTACTCTGATCACGCCTAATCGCTACTTTGTAGCTAGCCTAATGTTGTTTTTCTATTACTTTTCAAAATGAAAAGTAAAAGTACTTAAGAACAAGCTTAGGCTAATTGCAAAGCAAAGATTAGTCACGATCGAAGTAGTATTAGGCTACCTTAGGCATACAAAAAAGCACAAATTCAAGGGAAGATAGCTTAAGACTGTTTATTTAAAAGTAGGTTCACTATAAACATCAACCATCCCTTTTTTTTCGGATGACTAAACTTAAGGTGATAACTCCACAGCCAAATAAAATTAGGTGAGTTTTTCTCTTTGTTATTATATTTTCTATCACCAATGATCGGGTGCCCCATGTGTGATAGTTGAACTCTGATTTGATGGTGACGACCGGTTCTAAGTCTAATATTAAGAAGAGAAATTTCACCATATATTTCATGGTTTTTACTTTCTAATACTTCATAATCCAATATAGCTACCTTGCTATTTTTATCATTATCATCTGTGACTACGGACATATTTTTACTTTTTAACTTTTTTAAATGGTTGGTTATTTGTCCCTTATCTTCATCAGGTTTCCCAACAACCCAAGCTTTGTATTCTTTTATTATCTGTCTTCTTTGAACCATTGCGGATAGTTTTTTCGTAGCTTCTTCAGTTTTGGTGAATATTACAAGTCCACCAACTGGTCTATCTAGACGATTGATTAATTTCGCTCTAAGTATTTTCTTTGGATTACTTAATTTAATATAATCTAAAACCTTTGTGTATAAGTCAATATCAGAGTTTTCACCAGATTGAACAAGCTCCCCAGCTTCCTTTTCAACTATTAAAATATTTTTGTCTTCAAATGCAATTCTATTTTTCATATTTCCTCCATTTATACATTTTAAATATAAAAAGTATAATCTAATAAGTATATATTATATCATAAATAATTTTATAAGAAATAGTGGCTTTCCTTGCTGTATACTACTGGGAAAGAGTAATCAATTGTAAAAAAAGGTTTGACAAATCATTATCAAGTAGTGTATTATAGTCTTAAGTTAATAATGAATATTATTCTTCAGGGCGGGGTGTAAGTCCCCACCGGCGGTAAAGCCCGCGAGCCGAAAGGTTGATCTGGTTAAATTCCAGAGCCGACAGTTATAGTCTGGATGGAAGAAGAAGGTGTTTATATTATGTAATGCATATTAATGCCTATGAATTTTTAGCCCTGTAGAATTTTCTACAGGGCTTTTATATTGTTCATAGCCGCACCTTAAACATATCTAAAGAACAATTCTAAAAGTTAATTATCGAATCGAAATTTTTCATATCTGAAAAACATTTCAAATTTAGAAGGTAATATTCAAAAAAATTAATATATTTACAAAACACATTAGGTCTATGTATTTTTCAAGGCTCTATTAAAGTGCGTCTTGTAGTTACAAAAAAATACATAAATTCATAAAAAAGGTGATGCAAATGAGCAAATACATGAAACTAGCCCTTAAACTTGCCGAAAATGGTATGGGTCAAGTACTTACAAATCCTTTAGTCGGAGCAGTAATTGTAAAAGATAAAAGAGTAATAAGTACAGGTTACCATGAAAAGTATGGACAATATCATGCTGAAAGAAATGCGATTCTTTCATGTGAAGAAGATTTAAAAGGATCTCATATATATGTCAATCTTGAACCCTGTTGTCATTATGGTAAGACTCCACCTTGTACAGATTTGATTATAGAATCAGGTATTTCAGAGGTTACTATAGGTATGGAAGATCCGAATCCTTTAGTTGCAGGAAAGGGAATAGAAAAACTTAAGAAGCACGGAATAAAAGTAAACTTAGGAATTTTAGAAAAAGAATCAAAATTACTAAATAGACATTTTATAAAGAATATAAGAGAAAAGATGCCTTATGTAAGCTTAAAAACAGCAATGACTCTTGGTGGTAAAATTGCTTCTAAAGATCTTGATACAAAGTGGATATCTAATAGTAAGTCCAGAACGATAGTACAAGATATGAGAAATCAACACATAGGAATAATGGTTGGAATTAATACAGTAATAAATGATAATCCTAGACTGACAACTAGAAGAGAAAATGGAAATTCTATTGATCCACATAGAATAATAGTTGACTCTACTGGAAAAGTTCCGATGAATTCTAGGGTAATAATCGAAAAATCAGATAAAGACACAATTATTTTAACGACGTCTAAAATTTTAGACATCAAAAAAGAAAAGTTAGAAAGTATGGGAGTTAAAGTAGTTATATGTAAGGACAATTCTGGAAGAATAGATTTACAGGATGCTATGGAAAAACTCTTTGAAATGGGAATAGGAAGTATTCTACTTGAGGGTGGAGGAACATTAAACTTTGAAATGGCCAGAGCGGGTCTTATAGATGAATACTTTATATTCATAGCACCTAAGATTATTGGTGGAGTAAATGCACCTAGTATATTCTCTGGTGATGGAATAAGTAAGATAAACGATTCAATAAATATAGATATAGATGATATTTCAATGGTTGGTAAGGATATACTAATCAAAGGATTTAAGAAAGGAGGACTCAAATGTTTACTGGGATAATTGAAGCTATTGGTCAAGTAAAAGATGTAAAGAGAAAGTCCAATTTTCTAGAACTTAAGGTTCAGGTTCCAGATAACTTCTTGGATTCAGCTAGAGGTGACTCTATAGCAGTAAATGGTACTTGCCTAACTGTAAATAGATATGAAGGAGACTCAGTAATATTTGATGTAATGCCTGAGACTTTCAAAGTAACAAACTTAAAGAATTTGAAATACGGAAGTCGAGTGAATTTGGAAAAATCACTTACCATGTCAAAACCTATTGGTGGCCACTTCGTGACGGGACATGTTGATTTTGTAGGTAAGGTTAGAAATAAGATAAAGAATGGAAACGCAACTGATATATATATTCAGTATGATAGAAATTATAAAAAATATTTTGTTAAAAAAGGTTCAGTAACTATCAACGGTATTAGTTTAACAGTTATGGATGTAGATAATGATACATTTAAAATTTCTATAATACCTGTTACCTTTGGTGACACAAACTTAAGTGATTTTGGTATTGGAAAAGAAATAAATGTAGAGTGCGATATATTGTCAAAATATGTAGAGGCGATGTTTGGTGGAGAAAAGAAGATGACATTAGCCGAAATGTTTGGAGGAAAATAATATGTTTAATACAGTATTAGAAGCTATAGAAGATATAAGAAATGGAAAAATGGTAATTGTTGTAGATGATGAAAATAGAGAAAACGAAGGAGATTTAATTTGTGCAGGTGAGCATACTAGTCCTGAGAATGTTAACTTTATGATTAAGCATGCTAGAGGATTAGTATGTACAGCTATATCAAAGGAAATCGCAGATAGATTAAATCTAAGTCCTATGGTAACAAATAATACTGATAGAAATGGTACAGCATTCACATACTCTATCGATTATATGGATACAACTACTGGTATTTCAGCATTTGAAAGAAGTTTATCAATTATGAAAATGATGCAGGACAATACTACAGGAGCTGATTTTAGATCTCCAGGACACGTGTTTCCCCTAATTGCAAAGGAAATGGGTGTTTTAGAAAGAATGGGTCATACTGAGGCTGCAGTAGATTTAGCTAGACTTGCTGGACTTAAGGGTGCAGGTACAATTTGTGAGATAGTTAAAGAAGACGGTACAATGGCAAGAGTAGATGATCTTATGGATTATAAGGAAGAACATGATCTAAAAATTATCACAATTGAAGCTTTGAAAAAGCACTTATTAAAAGAAAAAATGACAGTAGAAGCTATGGGAGAAACACTTATTGAGACTAAATATGGTGATTTTACTTTCCAAGTATTCCAAGATAAAAATGATGGAAAAGAGCATCTTGCGATTACTAATTTAAAAGGTGATGAAGATGTAGTAAACGTAAGAATTCATAGTGAATGTATGACTGGAGACTTATTCGGATCTCAAAAGTGTGACTGTGGAGACCAATTGGCAGAAGCCTTAAGATACATGGATAAAAATGGTGGTATGGTAATATACATGAGACAGGAAGGTAGAGGAATAGGATTAGCTAATAAACTAAAAGCATACAACCTTCAAAGACAAGGTATGGATACTATAGAAGCAAATCTAGCATTAGGATTTGAAGAAGATATGAGAGAATATGATATTCCATATCAAGTACTAAATCATTATGGTATAGAGAAAATCAATTTATTTACAAACAATCCAGATAAGATAAAGGCAATGGAAGATTTTGGCCTTGAAGTTACAAGAAAGTCATTATACTTTGAGACAAATGAGTTTAACGAGAAATATATTCAAACAAAAATTGACAAAATGGGACATATGATAGGTTAAGTAATGAAGTAAACATATAAATGTAAAAATAAAAAAACGAAGAAAACTTAGGAGGAGAATAATATGATATTTAACGGAAATTACAATGGAGAAAATAAAAAGGTAGCAATCGTAGCAGCGAGATTTAATGAGTTCATCACAAGCAAGCTTATTGGTGGAGCTAAAGATGCATTAGTAAGACACAATGTGAAAGACGAAGATATTGATATCCTTTGGGTACCGGGAGCATTTGAAATACCTCAAATTGCACAAATGGCTGCAAAAAATGATAAGTACGATGCAGTAATTACACTAGGAGCAGTAATCAGAGGAGAAACACCACACTTCGATTATGTGTGTGCTGAAGTATCAAAAGGAGTAGCTCACATATCAATGGACGTACAAAAGCCAGTAATGTTTGGAGTATTAACATGTAATACAACAGAAGAAGCAATAGCAAGAGCAGGTACAAAAGCAGGAAATAAAGGATTTGACGTAGCAATGGGAGCCATAGAAATGATGGATCTTATTGAGAACCTTAAATAGAGTTTACAAAGAGCTAACCAAAATGCGGTTAGCTCTTTGTATGTCTAGGGATTCACTATGCTCACATCTAAGTGCACCTATCGGTGAGTCTAGGGGAGATGATATCTTCGCTACATCTCATCTAGGGAAATTGATACTCAATTCATCCAAGGAAGTTTTTCTAACGGAAAGACACTTTAAATAAGACCCCAGCTCAAGTCGCTCTTGTCCGTATAGATGTGACAATCATATAGAGTGATTTT
>JAOARG010000077.1 GCA_025210655.1 Bacillota bacterium | reverse complement strand
TTTTAAGAATTATGTAACTAACATATTGAAATAAGAATCAACTGAAGGATATTTGTATTAGCTCACACATAATCATTTGTCCCCCTTTAATAAATGATTGTAATTTAAAACTGCCTACCACGGCAGTTTTTTTTTTTTCATTTAAGAGCTTTTCCTCAAAGGCGAAGTCACTCCATATGATTATAATCCTTAAAGGATGCTTTTTGCTGAAGCAAAACCACAAAAATTAAATGAATAGGAACATTTCAATTTAATTTTTATTAGCTTAACTGACAGGGGTGACTTTAACTAGGGGCGTTTTTGAAAATTGCTTTTGGGGTCAGGTCTCTCATCCTTGCATTTAAGCTAATAAATTTATAGTTGAAAATGCACTTATTCAATTTAAATTTATGGTTTAGCTTCAGCTAAAACATCCTTTTCAACTTAGTTTTCACGACTTAAAATTTCTTTAAAGAATTTTGCCCTTCCGAACTACAACCTACGACCAACGAACTACGGAACTACTCATTTGTCCCCCTTTAATTAAATGATTGTAATGAAAACTGCCTACTCCGGCAGTTTTTTTCGTTTCGTTTAAGAGCTTTTCCTCAAATGCGAAGTCACACCATACGAATGTCATTTCTATTATGACAAGGGCGACTTTATCTAGGGTCATTTTTTCAAAGTACTTTTGGGGCCTGGCCTATCATTATTTCATTTAAGCTAATAAATTTATAATTGAAAATGCTTCTATTCAATTTAAATTTATGGTTTAGCTTTAGCTAAAAGCATCCTTTATTTATCAAATTTATAATTGAAAATGCTTCTATTCAATTTAAATTTATGGTTTAGCTTCAGCTAAAAGATTTCTTTGAAAAACAACAAAAGTCCCCGAATATTTCGGAGACTTTTTCTATTTATTTCTTGTCTTTTCTACTTCTTGATCCGTGTTTGATTATCCACTGTGCTGATTTGCTTAGGTCTTCTTTTTGCCATTCTTCTATTATTTCATCCGCTATTAAGGGATTTTCTTTCATTAGGTCATTGAGATTGTTTCCTACTGATTTCATGACGAATTTTTCTTTATCATCCTTTAGATTAGTAAGTACTGCTTTGAATAGCTCCACTTCTTCTAATACTGCTAGGCTCTTTTTTGCCCATGGTAATCTTATACGCATTCCTTCACTGGCTAGTCTACAGACGTGCAGGTTTTTATCTTTACTCCATATTAATAAGAGCTCAAGTGTTTTCTTAGGATTAGCATTTAGTAGTGGTCTTATTGCAAACTCACCTGTAAATCTTTTTGTTAGTTCATAAATAAATGCTGTTGTAAGATCCCAGTCTTTTAAACCGTGTCTTTCTACATATCTTCCAACAGGCCACAACCACCATCCTTGGGTGAACATGCCCTCAGCTACCGATAGTTCTGGACCAAGGATTTTAGTGAATATTTCAATATCATTATTATAATTTCCAGTCATGTATTTTTCAAAAGCATCAACAAAAATATCTTGCCTCTCCATAAACTTTTTATCATCGACATTGGATTCTATATATGAGATAAAGCTATTTATATCAAATACTTTATAGTGTTTTTTTATCTTTTTTCCCAACAATCTAGCACAATCACCATCATAATAGTCTTTTAGCTTCTTAGCCATACACAACACCTCTATTATTACTATTCCCCATCCTCTTGAGGCTGAAACTTTTCATAAAACTCTTTCTTTTCCCTAACAAACATCTGGCCGTCCTTCTGATAAATCACAACAATCTCACCATCATTTACATTGGTAGCATTAATAGCCTCACCAATAACCTCATAAATATTTCCCGTCTTTAAATGTACAACCTTCATATTCCACCTCTATGTTTTTTAAATTTGAATACTCCATATAATTTCTATATATATTATATGGGCAATCACAATCTAAGTCGAGATAATATAAAATCAAATACTTTGCCCTTCCGAACTACAAACTACGACCAAGGATCTACGGATAAATAAGAAAACTCCTGAAAAAATCAGGAGTCTTACTTATTTATCTACATTCTCTTTAGTCATAGCATCAACTATATCTCTCAAATCCTTTAGAAGACCATTATCTTCAAGTTCTTCTTCAAGGAGACTTCTTCCATAAGTCAGATTGAATCCATAATCAAAATCACTGCCGTTATCAACTTGATTGTGCTGTATTATGGTTTCTATTTTATCTAAGATTTTTACTACTTTTGATTCTAGAGTTTTACCTTCTTCGTACTCAAGCCAAAGGTCATAAAACCACTTCCTTTGATTATTAGGTAATAGTTCTCTTAGCCTTTTTACTGTGTTTTCTTCTATTTTGTATTTCTTATCTTCATCCATTTGCTCTATTGCTGGGATATCCCCTTCATCCAGTTCTCCGATATCGTGGACTATTGTTAAGTGGATTAGTTTTAATGGGTCACATTCTGGAAGGTGCTGACTTAAAATCATTGTTAATAATGATAGTCTCCATGTGTGTTCTGCTGTACTTTCTTTTCTCTTTAGACTTGTATTACCTGATCTAAGTATAGATTTTAGTTTCTCTGCTTCTTTTATAAACTCTAAGATGTTTAATAATTCTTGAGTCTTCATACTCACACCACCTTCATAAGATCCCATTAAGTGACCTACTTTAATAAAAGCTCAAACATTCTTTCTTTAAATGTAGGATTATCAATTGTTTTACAAACAGTTGCATTTGGCTCATTTGATACATGTATAGCAGTAGCAATCAACCCGGTCTACCATAATATCATCCCATAAGATTACTCCCATTGCAACTGCATCTATACCCATAGCCTAATTGGTGATTTAGAAAGTCTGACAAAGGACAAAATATGTACTGAAGTTAATACTCCTCTACGAAGTTTAAACAGGGCTATTGCCAATTGTAAGGAAAATGGCTTTATATCATATAGTAAGAAACACTTTACGATATTGTCATTTAACAAACTTGAAGAACATTGTAAATCTTTAATGTAGAATATATTTATTGTATATAGCTATAATGGGTATATATATAATAGAGGTGATTCCATGGACAGGCTAAAGTTTGAAATTCGGATTTTTCACTTATTCAATGGGATTGCATGGTTTGTGGCTTTTATTCTTTTCTTTGTTACTCAGCAAGCTAAACCTCAAGATATAGATATGTTTAACTATGGTATTGAAGATCAGATTAGTCGTAATTGGAACGACGAACTTCTTGTGATGGGAAAATGGGTTTTGCTATCACTCTGTGTGATCTGTACTATTGGTCTTATTTCTAACATTGTAATGGGTATTGATACTGAAAAAAAATTTAGTATTAGTCAAGTTATCGTCACTTTGATTACTATAGGATTTACCCTTTTCTATTTTGTTAGACTTGGACTCTAGGTATAAAAATATAGGAGCACTAACATACAAAACAACCCCTTTTGAAAATTTTCAAAAGGGGCTTCATTTTTTCCATGCTATTTTCTTGTAATTTTATTCTTACCATTATTTTTAGACTGATACATAGCTTCATCAGCTCTTTTGTATATTTCACTTGCCCTATCATAATTCACAGCTTCTGTAATACCTATACTAACGGTTGCTTTCATTTCTTTTAGTTTATTATTTATACTTATGGTGTACTTAAAGTCCTCCATAAGTTCCTTAACTTCATCTACTGACTTATAAATAATTACTGCAAACTCGTCTCCACCAACTCTTGAAACTAGATTTGGGGATTTAAACTTCTCTTTTGCAAGTTGTCCAATTATCTTTAGGGCCATATCACCCATATCATGTCCTAAGTTGTCATTAATCATCTTTAAATTATCAAGATCAAAGAGAACTAAAGAAAATTTCTTCCTATTAATATTTTCTACAGCATCTTTGAGAGCATGTTCAAATATAGTTCTATTTGATATATCTGTTAAATGGTCAATATTTGATAAACTAATAATTTGCCTTTTATATCTTGTTACCGTATTTTTTGTAACTAATAAAATAATAATCGCTCCAATGCCCAGGCTAGCAATTACTTTTCTGCTGTATTTACTTAGTGCTACCGTCAAATCTGAAGCACTCTTTCTCACTACTAAATACCAGTCAAGCTTTGGTATATGTTGAACTACTAAAAATTTATTATCAATCATCACTTCCACAGGCTTTTTATGACTTTCTTTTATATCCAGTTCGTTTTCCGATATGTTTTCTAAGTCATAGAAGTTTTTATTCTTAATATACTCTTCATTTTGATGTACCTTAATTTCTCCATTACCATCAACTATATATCCTTCAACCCCTTGATCATCAAGATAACCTGTAAGAATTCCTTGAAGGTGGGTAAGTCTTTTACCAACTCCAGCCAATCCAACAAAATTGCCATCCCCATCATTGATATTTGCATCAACATATATAGTTAAAGCCCAATTGTCCAAATTCTCAGTATTAACTACAAATCCATAAGCGTCTTTGGCATCAATCCTATTTGTGTACCAATATGCATGATCACTTTCAAGATCAACTTTTGCATCAGTTCCTCCTGGATGATAATAGCTCAGGGTACTATGGGGAACTATAAATACTGACTCATAGCCCGTTGCTTTTTGAATCGCAGTCAAATACTCAGCCATTTTTTCTTCTGTCTCTACTGTATCTTCATCCATAAAATCAAATAGCAGCGTATTATTTGCCATAATAAGA
This sequence comes from Bacillota bacterium, assembly GCA_025210655.1. Taxonomy (GTDB): domain Bacteria; phylum Bacillota; class Clostridia; order Peptostreptococcales; family Acidaminobacteraceae; genus JAOARG01. The sequence goes on along the minus strand of JAOARG010000077.1, from coordinate 138,652 downwards.
GATGTATTAATAGGATCCATCATCTCCTGTTTTATTTCAGCAAATATGTTTGTATGGGTAAGTCTTGTAACATTCATAATATCCCTTATTGTGAGTTCCTTTATTACCCCTTGGGTCAGAATTGCCACAAAAATCATTACCGTTATCACCACAGTTAAGTTAATCTTATTAACTGGTATAATACGATGTTCCTTCAAAAAACCACCTCAACCCTAATCACACTAATTCATCAATTAATCTACACCACATTAGTAGAATAACCTATTTTTTCTTTGTCATCAATACTGGACAACATATGTTTAAGCCATATTAGTCTATATCACCCATGTTTTTCATCTTTCTTATCTCAAGTATTTTAATGATTTTTTTCTTTGAAAAACCTAGGCCCCACTCAATTTATAGCAATGGTTTTCAAAATATTTTCCCATAAGAAAAAACATAGACTCCATCTATGTTTTTCACTATCTCATTAATCAATTTCAACACTATTTATTGAATTCTCATTATGATTTCCAAAATGTTCTTTTTCAAGCAATCTAATTATATCTTTCTGACTTTCACGCTTTTCATTATAATCCTCTACTAATTTAAGATAATTCATACTAAGAAATATTATTATAGCTATTACACCTATTGTTTTAAATAGCACCTTATATTTTGAATTCTCTATATAATCATCAATGACATCTCTTTTATCCATATTTTTTCTATCTTGTGGACCAGCTTGATTATTACCTTTGTCATCTACACTATCAAATACTTTTCCTCTATGAAATATTAAATCTCTTCTTATTGACATTTCAACTAGTTCTGGATAGATCCATACCACTGATAGAATTATACCAGAGGCACCATACCATTCCATATAGCTTGGAAACTTTCTATTAACACCCAGTTCTATAAACTTATTATTATCAACTAGGGTGTATGACATAAGAAGCATAATCACCATATCCATAAATAGAAATACTCTACTGCTTCCCTCATATCGAACAATATTAATATGGAATATTTCAAATATCAAGCTAGTAACTAACATTAACACTACCGATACAAAGTATAAGCTCATCATAGATAAATTATTATTTCTTTTAATAAATATTTCAAACTTATGTAATAATACAAATGATAACAGTACTATCATTGTACAAGAAATTACTTCAAACACTAGTCCGTAGAATATTCCATGAAAAGTCCTGGCGAAAAAAGCTAAGTATACTCCCAAAGTTATAGATAGTATTGGAGCTGAAATATTAGTTTTTACAGGTACTGATATTATGTTTGCTATAACACAAAATCCAACTATGAAAACTGCTATATTTGAAAATCCAACAAAACTCAAACTCAAATATTTTGACAATATAAAGGATTCAATAAAGGCTATTAATAAGATAAGTGTTAATTTAAAGCTTTTATCCATAGTTCCTTTGTAACTCATTTCATCATAATCCATAGATCCGTAAAAACCTTTAAAACCATTGCATAGTATTATATTTTCTAAGGCCATACCCTTCTCCTTTTATTTACATTTATTCTTTTAAAAGTATATTCCTTTTTTAGGAAATTGTCTATGTCATATGATATGGATTTAAAAGACAAAAAAAAAATCATGTAAAACATATACACAGTGTGCTATACTTACATGATTCTAAACTCGTATTATTTTATCTAGTATCCAACTCTCTCAAGACAAAGAGCACCGGCACTTGCCTTATGTCCTACATCTTTCATGTTTTTTGACTGAAGAGCTTTTTCTATTGCATTTGGCTGCAATTGACCAAGTCCTATCTGTACTAAAGTCCCTACAATTACCCTTTCCATGTTAAGTAGGTAACCATCTGCTGTCATTGATATTACTATCTCATGACTTGTTTCATTTACTTCTATTTCGAAGATTTCCTTAACTGATTTTCTTGTTTTCTTATTTGTTGTAAATCCTAATAAATCATGCTCTCCTAATAAATCTTTTGCCGCTCTTTTCATCTTGTATATATCAAGCTTTTGCTTCATCAGATTTACAAACTGTCTTTCAAATAAAGGTCTATTTGGAGCATCTACTTTCCATAAACGGTAAACGTAAGTGATTTCTTCAACATTGTATCTACTATGGAATCTCTCATCTACCTTATCTACCGATAAAATAATAATATCGTCTGTAAGGTATGTCTCAAAGTACTCAAATATCTCTTCTGTACTTTTAGCTCCGTTAGGTGCCCTAAAGTTAACTATCTGTCCCTTGGCACTAACTCCAGCATCAGTATTTACAGCTCCTACTACTTCAACTTCTTCATTGTAAAGCTTTGATAATATTGCCTCAAGCTTTCCTTGTATAGACTTTTCAGCATTTCCCTTTGATATATTAAATCCTACATATTTTCTTCCATCATAGGCTATTTTCATTTTATAATTTTGCATATGAATCCTCCTTTAAAAAACTAACGTCAGTGCATTATATCATAAATATTTATAATTTCATAAACAAATCAAAAAACAATACCCAAACACCTAAAAGGCGTTTGGGTATCTATATTATAAATATTATATTAAATGATATTTAATACAAATTACTTAACTGGAGGAGTTCCTTCTTCGTTTCCTACTACAGCGTCAATTTGTACTAAAGCACCCTCAAGGATATCAGCTACTCCAACAACTTTTCTAGCAGGAGTTCCAGTTGGGAAGTATACTTTGTAAGCTTCTTCAACTGCAGCTAAATCATCAATGTTCTTAAGGAAGATGTTAACTTTAACAACGTCTTCTAACTTGTGATCAATACACTCAACGATTGCTTTGATGTTCTTTAAACATTGCTCAGCTTGCTCTTTAGCTCCACCAGCAACTAATTTACCAGTCTTTGCATCGATTGGTAACTGTGCAGAAAGGTGATTGTAGTGTGAAAACGCTACTGTTTGAGTTGATAATGGGTTGATTGGAGCTTCCTCAGTGTTGTTAGCTTCGATGATGATTCCGTGTCTATCTTCGATTAACTGTGGAGGAGTTCCGTCACCGTGAGAAACTACTGTCTCAACTTGGATTAAAGCGTCCATTGGTAATGCTTTAGCAGCGATAATAGAAACTGCTGGTACGTATCCAACTGCTCTTGCGATTCCTGAATCAGGGAATACAGTTGAGTAAACAGCGTTTACTGCTTCTACGTCAGCTAAATCAGTAAGGTAGATGTTTACCTTAACGATTGAGTCCATAGTCTCATCAATGCTAGTTAAGATAGCTTTAACATTCTTGAAACATTGTCTAGCTTGCTCAGTGATTCCACCGATTACGAATCTTCCTGTTACAGGATCGATTGGTAATTGAGTAGTTAAGTTATTGTAATGTGAGAACGCTACTGTTTGAGAAGTTAACGCACTTACTGGAGCATTAGCTGTGTTGTTAGCAAGTTTAATAAGATCTCCTGATTGTGGTGCGTTAGGAATAGTTCCCTCTCCACAAGTGATAAGAGCTTCAACTTGAACCATAGCTCCCATTGGTAATGCATCTACAGCAACCTTAGTTTGAGTAGGTACGTAGCATGGGAAGTATGACTTGTAAACAGCATCTACAGCGTCAAGATCCTTAACGTTTGTAACGAAGATACTGATTCTTACAACATCGCTCATTACATGATCAATGCTCTCTACTACTGCTTTGATGTTTTCGAAACACTGCTTAGCTTGCTCAGTGATTCCACCAGCAACGATTTCACCAGTCTTAGGATCGATTGGTAATTGTGCTGAAAAGTTATTGTAGTGTGAAAAAGCTACTGTTTGTGCATACTGCTCAAATACTGGAGCATTTTCTGTATTTCTTGCTAATACTGCGTTAAATCCGCTCATAATTTAGAATTCCCCTTTTGATTTTTATTTTTTTAATTATCTAAAAATTGCATTTACATCCTCAAGGAAGCGATTTCTTATAATCGACTACGTATACCCCTTTTGGATAGTTATGTTTCAAATTATATCATCTAGATTTACACCTTACTATGTTATTCGTTAACAAATAAACAATCCTATTTAGGATATATATGTATTGAATACACAATTAGCATTAAATTCATCAAGATCAAGCAAAGCCCTTTGTATACAATGTCCCAGAGAGTCTGAAAACACTCGTTTTATATGAATTTTATTAACTGCAAATGTCATTAGCACCCATCTTCCTTGTGAGTGATTAACAAAGCTGCTATATAATGATACCTGCAGATAGGTATATATTAACAAGTAACATAGAACAAAATCAAATCTTTTTAAAAAAAGATTTGATGCTCCCGTGAAACGGGATTGTTTAACCTGTTCGAAGGAAATTATAAACATAATTTACTAGTCTAAAATAAAAAATACCCAAGCACCTATTTTAGGTGATTGGGCATCTAATATTATCACTACTTCTTTTCAACTAAAGATACTAGTGTTTTCACATCATCAGAAAATTGCTTAATCATATCATTCATTTTCTTTTCCTGTGCAATTTTATTTCTTTTAGCTTCGAAATAAGTTGGTCCATAAGGACTGTTTTTACTACTCATGTTATACCTCCAAAAATTTTTCAACATATAGTAGTATACTAAGTTTGTTTCATTAATTCTACAGCAACTGTTCACAATAGATAGTCTCGAAACTTAGGTCAATATACTAAGTGCTATTATGAACTAAATACATCTTACATTTCCTTATAAAGAAATGTTCCTAAAGCTTAATATGCTCCGCTTGAATAAGTCACTTCATAACTGTGGGAATATACTTCAAATACTATTCCAAACGGGTCTTCAACATAACACATTCTGTATGGTTTTTCACCAGGATAGTATTCCCTGATTGGCATTCTTTGCTTTCCACCTTTTTCTACAATCTTATTTACAAGACCTTCAATATCAGGATCCTGTACACAGAAGTGGAAAAGTCCAGTCGGAACGTGATTGAATACCGGTCTTTCCTTATCGTTTTGCTTAAACTCAAATAACTCTACTCCGATTCCATCAGAAGTAACCATATGGGCTATCTTAAAATTCTCATAGCCTGCTCCAAATACATCTTGGCACATGATACCTATTGCAGTATCTACTTCTTCCTTAACTGCTGAGGGCTTCATAACTACATACCATCCCATTACCTCACTATAGAATTCAACAGCCTTTTCAAGATCCGGTACTGATAAACCTATGTGGGAAAAACTTCTTGGATAACTCATTTAATTTCCTCCTTGTACAAAATAAACTTAAGTGACTTTTTTATAATTTTTCTACTGATACTTATATATACTTACTACTATATTTGTCTTTACAAGTAGAAGTATAATAGGAATTTTTCATAAGTACAATCACTTACTTTTTTGTACGTAGGTTGGAAATGCTCTATTCGTGGACTACTATACCATTTTTTTCACCATAGTCTTTTGAAAAATCACATAGGGCATTTATTACATCCCCAAGCTTACTGTGCTCATCTGATAATGCATATTGAACATTTAGGGGTTTTTCCTGAATTACTTTTCTATTTAATATCCCTGTACTTTCAAGTTCCCTTAACTGGGTAGTAAGCATTTTTTCAGAAATATCATCCATTGCTTTTTGAAGAAGTGAAAATCTGTTATCACCGTGGATAATATGCCAAAGTATTCTCATCTTCCACTTTCCACCTACCAAATCCATTGAAAGTAATAATGCACAAGAGTATTCTTCCTTTAATTTTGCCATAATTTATCCTCCATTCTATAAGCTTTAATATTTATATCTTTATAATAAAACATATATGGATATAAATACATAGCAAATTTTTTAAAAAATCTATATATTACAGCTATACAGGTCTCTAATAAAAATCCGATTAATCTTATCGAAAAATACTCTATAAGAAGTATTGCATAAGGTAACTTTAAATGTTAAAATACCTTAACAATATTAACTGGAGGAATTACATATGCTAGGTACTATAGTCAACTCCGGGGCAATAATTGCCGGGAGTTTAGTAGGTCTTATCTTTAAGGGTAGGATAAAAGAGAACTATACAGATACAATTATGAAGGGGTTAGCCCTTTGTGTAATGCTTATTGGACTAATGAATGCCATGAAGGTTGATAATATGCTTCTACTTATTTTTTCTATTGTTATAGGATGCGTATTAGGAGAAGCTATGAATATTGAAGGTAAGCTTGAGGCCTTGGGCCATGCCCTTGAAAGAAAATTTGAGGGAAGTGATCATTCTATTGCAAAGGGTTTTGTTACTGCAAGTTTACTTTTCTGTGTAGGATCTATGGCTATTATAGGTTCTATAGAAAGTGGTCTTACTGGAAATCATCAGACCCTTTTCGCAAAGTCTATCCTAGATGGTATTACTTCTATAATCTTTAGTACTACATTGGGACTTGGAGTTGCTTTTTCTGCAGCTGCTGTATTTGTATACCAGGGTATCATCACTATCTGTGCTGGACTTCTTAAGGATGTACTTACTACAGCTACTATAATGGATATTTCAAGTGTCGGTGGAGTGCTTATTATTGCACTTGGTTTCAATGTATTAGAAGTGAGTAAAATAAAGGTAGGAAATATGCTTCCTGCTATACTTGTTCCATTTCTTTATCACATTATATTAAACTTTTTCTAATCAAAAAAAAAGCATTTCCTCCATAATTGGAAATGCTTTTTTTGTGTATTAAATCTTTAGTTTTAATATCCTAATTTGTTAAAGAAATATATAAATAACATGACACTGTAAGTCAGTGGTAGAATAATTATATAGTTCTTATATAATTTTTTTATTTTCACGTCAAAATATTCTAGTGTAAGTACCTGACACAGGTGAAGTGGTGATATATAGTAAAACATAAATCCACTTGTGTATATTAGCATTGCGTATAGTAGCTTTAGATCATAGCTTCCTGCAAGGGGAAGAATAATCGGATACAGCATTGCTATACTCGGCTGAGTCGAAGCCAGTGGGAATGATATTAGGGCACATGATATTAATATAATCAGCTCCATTGGTATTCCGTTTCCAAGAACTCCGTCAAGTATTGTATCTAATCCATCCATCTTATCTATCACAATTTTGAAATATATTATTCCTAAAATTGCAAGAACCATCTTAAGTCTGATACCTTTAATAGCATCTATTAGGTATGATCCTTCCCTTTTTCCCCTAAGATCTATAAGTACACAAGTAAGAATTCCAAATACAAGGGTAATGTAAAAAGGCAGTTTAAGAATTAATGCTCCAAATACACTTACAATAAGGGGCATACAATAGTATAGAAACTCCCCAAGGTTTTTCATGACACCTCTTAAAGTTCTTTTTTTCTTTTCACTATCCTTATAACCCCTTAAGAAAATTATATAGCCTAATACATAAAGACTCAGGGCTATTGGAAACTGTATTCTTATTAGGTCAAATAAATTTATTTCCCCTACTTGAGATGCAAGTATAAGGGTCGGTGAAAGCGGAAATATGAAATACAGGGCATGTCTGAATATAAGATTGATTGCCGCCATCTTGTCATCTTCGACTGATAGTCTTTCTCCAAGGTTCTTTACTACTGGACAAGACATGAGGGCTCCACCAGTTACCAGAAGAGTTCCTATGATTGCTGGTGCAAGAAGTAGAGTAATCTTTGCCGAACCAATAAGATATTCAAGGGACTTTATCATATTGTCAAGAATACCGTACTTCTCCATCATATAGCCCAGTATCGTTATCATTGCAATTGTAAGGCCTAAATCATAGGTCAAGTTGCTTTTTGCCGTTGTAATAAATGTATCTACTATACCTGAAATCCCAAAGCCGTTTAGAACTCCAAGCAGTATTCCTCCTATAATAAGTGAGATTCCTATATTCACCTTCCGGGCGACAAGTATAAGAATTAGTGCCATTGATATAACTAGTTTGATAATCATCTCTTTTCCTTCCTTCTTTATATGTATGGATTTTTTGTCCCATTACTTTAAATAATTACTGTCCCTTTTTATTCACCTACATTATACACAATTTTTTATACTTTTATAATAGTATTTCGATTTTATTTTTGAAAGTTTTTGAAAAGAAAATGCTTTCCTCTTGCAAAAATCTTAATATTTAAAATAATTTATAAGTATTTTTGCATTATTTATTGACTATACCCCTATTAAAATGTATAATCGTAAACAACAAATGCAAGATTCGGAACAAAAACTTTCATTTTTCGAATAAAGAGGAGGTTTCCCCATGGGATTAAATTTAACTTATAAAATACTTAAAAACAGTCTTCTATCTGGAGAACTTAAGGCAGGCAATGAAATTTGTGTAAGAACACATCAAACACTTACTCAAGATTCAACTGGTACTATGGTTTATCTTCAATTAGAAGCACTGGGCATAACAAACAAGAAAACAGAACTTTCAGTTGCATACATAGACCACAATACTCTTCAGGCTGGATTTGAAAATGCTGATGACCATGAATTTATAAAATCAGCTGCTATGAAATATGGAATCATATATTCTAAACCTGGTAATGGTATATGTCACCAACTTCATCTTGAAAGATTTGCTGTACCTGGCAAGGTTCTCATAGGATCTGATAGCCACACACCAACTTGTGGCGGTATGGGTATGATAGCAATCGGTGCCGGTGGACTTGATGTAGCAATCGGTATTGCAAAGGGTTCCTACTATATGAAGTGCCCTAAGGTTCTTAATGTAAAACTTTCTGGTTCCCTAAAAAAAGGTGTATCAGCAAAGGATGTAATCTTAAAAGTCTTGGAAATACTTTCAGTTAAGGGCGGAGTTGACTACGTTATAGAATATTCTGGTGAGGGAGTTAAGAGTCTTTCCCTTACTGACAGAGCAACGATCACAAACATGGGAGCAGAGCTTGGTGCTACTACATCTATCTTCCCTAGTGATGAAATCACTAAGAAATTCTTAGTAATGCAAGGTAGAGAAAATGACTATATTGAAATGAGTAGCGACGGGGATGCTATTTACGACAAGGTTATTGAAATAAATCTTTCAGATATTGAACCACTTGTGGCAAAACCACATAGTCCAGACAATATCGAAAAAGTTTCAAATATCAAAAACATGAAAATTGATCAGGTAGCTATAGGATCATGTACAAACTCTTCCTATACAGACTTAATGAAGGTGGCTAAAATCTTAAAGGGGAAAACAGTTCATCCTGATGTAAGTCTTGTTATTTCACCTGGTTCAAGTAATATTCTTAGAATGCTTGCAAATAATGGAGCACTTGCTGATTTAATCAGTGCCGGTGCAAGAATTCTTGAAGCATCATGTGGGCCATGTATAGGCATGGGACAGGCTCCAAAGACTGATGCAATTTCACTTAGAACTTTCAACAGAAACTTCAAAGGCAGATGTGGTACTAAGAGTGCTGATGTATATCTTGTATCTCCAGAAACAGCTGCAGTTTCTGCTTTAAAAGGATATCTTACAAACCCTATGGATGATGAGACCGATTTAAATATCACGCTTCCAGAAAAGTTTGATGTATATGATGGATATTTCATTTATCCTCCAAAGGATAGAACAGGACTTGAGGTTGTTATGGGACCAAACATCAAACCATTCCCTATCAACAAAAAACTAGCTAATAGCACAGATGGAAAAATCCTTCTTAAGACTGGAGACAATATTACAACAGATGATATCATGCCTTCAAATGCTAAGCTACTACCATTTAGATCAAATATTCCTGAGCTTTCAAAGCATTGTTTCAATACAATAGTTGATGATTTCAAGAATCGTTCAGACATTAACGACGGTGGATTTGTAATCGGTGGAGACAATTACGGACAAGGTTCAAGTAGAGAGCACGCTGCCCTTGTACCTCTATATCTAAAAGTAAGAGTTGTAATCGCAAAATCTTTTGCAAGAATTCATAAGGCCAATCTTATAAATTCGGGTATTATACCACTGGAGTTTATTGATTCAAACGATTATAACATTCTAAATGAATTCTCAAACATTCAGTTCCCTAATATCAAGATGGAGCTGGAAAACAAAAGAGATATTACAGTAAGAATTGTTGATTTAAATAAAGAAATCAAAGTATTATTCAGAGGATCAGAAAGAGAAAGAAACATGCTACTTGCAGGTGGTGCACTAAACTACGCAATGGAAGACTAATTACCATAGGAGGATTACGATGTACAATATTACACTAATACCAGGGGACGGAATAGGTCCAGAAGTAGCAGATGCTACAATGAAAATAATAAACTCTACTGGAGTTGCAATAGATTGGGATATAAAAAATGCCGGGGAAGCTGTTTTCAACGAAACAGGAACCCTAGTACCTGAGGATGTCTTTGAAAGCATCGAGAAAAACAAGATCGCCCTTAAGGGACCAATCACTACACCAATCGGTACAGGTTTTAGAAGTATCAATGTAATGCTTAGAAAAAAGTATGAGCTGTACTCAAATATTAGACCTGTTAAATCAATTGAAGGTGTTATGGAAAAATATAAGGACATCGATATAACAATCTTCAGAGAAAACACTGAAGGCCTTTATATAGGAATCGAGGAAGAAATATCAAAGGACGAATACCACAGCATCAAGAAAATCACTAGAAAAGGCTGTGACAGAATCATTAGAAAAGCCTTTGATTATGCTGTGAAAATGAAAAGAGAAAAGGTAACAGTAGTTCATAAGGCTAACATACTAAAACTAACTGATGGACTTTTCCTTGAAATGGCTAGGGAAATAGCTAAGGAATATCCAGGAGTAAAATACGATGAGTTCATTATCGACAACATGTGTATGCAGTTGGTTATGAATCCTAATCAGTTTGATGTAATCGTGACTATGAATCTTTACGGAGATATTCTTTCAGATCTTTGTGCAGGCTTTATCGGAGGACTTGGACTAGCACCTGGAGCAAATATCGGTGACGACATAGCAATCTTTGAAGCAGTTCATGGATCTGCACCTGATATCGCAGGTAAAAATCTTGCAAATCCAACAGCACTACTTCTTTCAGGCTGTATGATGCTAGAGCACCTGAATGAGCACGAAGCTAGTGGAAAAATCAGAGCAGCACTTGATAAAATCCTTAAAGACAAGACTAAAATCACTGGAGACCTTGGTGGTACAGCAACAACTACACAGTTTACAGATGCAATAATCGAAGAAATTAATTCTTCTAAATAAGTTTTTTACCTAACCCAATCTCAAAACGAGTTTGGGTTAGACATTACATAGGGGACCATTAACACCCCATTGTCCTAGGAGGGATAAAATGCATGAAATAACTATGGCAATACGAGAATTAGCCGAGGTAGCTAAAGAACACAATATAATAGATTCCAGCCACTATAGTCAGCACAAAATAAAAAGAGGGCTAAGAAATTCCAACGGCACAGGAGTACTTGTAGGCCTCACAAAAGTTGGTTCAGTGCACGGCTACGAAATGGTAGACGGTCAAAAAATTCCTATGGACGGAAAACTTTATTACAGGGGTATCTCCCTTAATAAAATAGTTGATGGATTCTTGAAAGAAGATCGCCATGGATACGAAGAAACAGCATTCCTGCTGTTATTTGGCAAGCTTCCAACAAAAGAAGAACTGGAGACATTCAGAAAAGTACTGGACTACTATAGGTATCTTCCAGAAGGATACACAGAGAATATGATCCTAAAAATACCAAGTTCAGATATCATGAATAAATTACAAAGAAGTACCTTGGTTCTATATTCCCACGACGACAACCCAGATGATTTAAGCATACAAAACATGATTCGTCAAAGTATAGAATTAATAGCAAAATTCCCGACAATAGTAGCCTACAGCTATCAAGCAAAGTCCCATTACTTTGATAAGAAAAGTCTAGTTATTCATTCACCACTTAAGGGAGCAAGTACAGCCGAAAACATCCTTCACATGCTAAGGGCCGACAATAAATATTCAAAAACAGAAGTAGATACCCTGGACCTCGCCCTAGTTCTACACGCAGAGCACGGTGGCGGTAACAACTCAACATTTGCAACCCATGTAGTATCATCAAGCGGAACCGATACCTACTCAGCAATAGCAACAGCAGTCGGAGCCCTAAAAGGACCAAAACACGGTGGAGCGAACATCAAAGTAAAGACAATGATAGAAAACATAAAAGAAAATGTTGAAAATTATAGCAACAAAGCAGAGCTTAAAAAGTATCTTAAGAAAATCCTAGATAGAGAAACCTTCAACAGAGAAGGACTAATCTACGGAATGGGCCACGCAGTATACACAATCTCAGATCCAAGAGCCGTACTGCTAAAAGAAAAAGCCAAAGAACTAGCAATTGAGAAGAACGCAATCAAAGAATACACACTTTATACAGATATAGAAGAACTAACAAAAGAAATATTCAAAGAAGAAAGAGGAAAAGAAATATCAGCAAACGTAGACCTATACTCAGGATTCGTCTACGAAATGCTAAACATCCCAATGGACATCTACACACCACTATTCGCAATAGCAAGAGTAACCGGCTGGTGTGCCCACAGAATAGAACAAGTAGTCAGTGATCCAAAAATCCTAAGACCAGGATACAAAACAGTCTTCACAGAAGACCTATACCAAGACCTAACCAACAGATAAAAATCAAGTTGTGGATTAAACTTAGAAAACACCTAAGTTGTCCACAATTTTTTTTGCATTTCAACAACCTCATAATACCAAAAAATACCTATTGGGGTCAGGCCGGTATTTGCGAGACTACTTTACCATTTATTCACATAAGTAAAAAAGATAATTCAAATCTTATAACCATTGAAAATACACACAACTTATCCTACGCTCAACTTTTCAACTTTGAAAATTCTAGGATTCTTCTATGACTTTATCCACATAATACTGGCCTGACCCCAATAGGAAATTTATGTATTTTTTATTAAAGTAAGTACTCTTGCAATTTATCAAATATCTTTATATTTTCAATTTCCTTATATTCCGTCTTTTTTCTTATCTTTGTAATGGTTTCTGGAGCTAATCCCAAGGCCATTCCTAGTTCTTTGTTACTTATATAAGGTAGCATTTTTGTAAACATGATCACAACTTTTCTCATTTGATTATATTTTTTATCACCACGTATTTTAATATTTCTGGGATTTCCTTCACCATATTCAAAACTTACTAGTTCTATTACTTTTGATAAAGGTATATTCATATCCTCAATCATTTTCATATTTTGATTAATTTGAATCTTTTCCCTATTTAGCTCATAATCTCTATATAGAACACATCTCAAATCTGTCTTTTGATTCATAAATTTATTATATTCACCAATGGCTTTTTTAAATGTATTTGCAAACAAAGAATAAATATAATTGGTATCTACTATTCCACCATCAAGGCCATTAGAATATATTCTATGACTACTCCAAAAATACTTTACCCCTTCATCAAAGTTTGCTCTAATAGGATTTAGATGTATATATTTTATCAATTCTAAAAAATAACTATCTTTTCTACAGGGGATAGATTTATATCTCTGCTGAAAAACATGACCTTTCCTACCATATCTTTTATTAAAGTGCTGAGTAAAAGTTTGCTGAACTACTTGCATAAATTTATTCATAGGATCTTCCATTCGATGAATTAATAAATGAACATGATTGTCCATAATACAATATGCATAAACTTTTATATCATATTTTTTCAGATATCTTCTGAGAATACTCATATACAAAACCTTATCTTTTTCCTCTTTAAGAATCATTTCACCATTATTTCCCCTACATATCACATGATAAACCGTATCATAAATATCATCTCTTGCCTTCCTAGCCATCAAACCACTTCCTTATATTGGATGTTACTTATTATTTTACCATTCGTGAGAATCGATTACAATATATGTAATCAAAGAAATATTATTCAATACCATAAATTACCTATTGGGGTCAGGCCAGTATTTCCGAGACTGCATTACCATTCAATTACATAGATTTATGAATAGTGCCATACTTCAAACCATTGAAAACACTTACTTACCAATATTTTATATGTTTATTACTCTATAGAAAGCCAGAACTTTTAGTGAAAAAGTGTCCACATAATGCTGGCCTGACCCCAATAGGGATTTTTTGTTATTTGCTTTTGTTTTGATTAGGTTGCTTTTTTATTAGGTATAAATTCTATAGTAGTTAATTATTTTTATCCGAGGGAGGTTTACATATGAATATCGGTATTATTGGGCTTGGTAAGATGGGGTATGCTATGGGGCACAATATGAAGGATAAGGGGCATGATGTGGTTGTTTATAATAGGAGCCATGAAAGGATTCATGATATGGTGAATCTGGGTTTTAAGGGGGCTTTTAATCTTGAGGGTTTTGTTGCTCTTCTTGATAAGCCTCGTACGGTTTGGCTTATGATTCCTGCTGGTGATGAGGTTACTAAGACTGTTCAGGGTCTTTCTCCTCTTCTTGATATGGATGATACTATTATTGATGCGGGTAATTCTAATTATAAGGATTCTATTAACCATTATAAGTATCTCAAGGCTAAGGGGATAAACTTCCTTGATGTTGGTACTTCTGGTGGTGTTAAGGGTGCTAGGTATGGTGCTTGTTTTATGGTTGGTGGTGAGGACAGGATTGTTGAGAGGTATAGGTCTGTTTTTGATAATCTTTCTGTTGATTATGGTTGGGATCATATGGGCGAGGCTGGTGCTGGTCACTATGTGAAAATGATTCATAATGGTATTGAGTATGGTATGATGCAGGCTATGGGTGAGGGTTTTGAAATCCTAAAATCTAGTGAGTATGATTTTGATTTTGAGAAGATTTCTAAGGTATGGAATAATGGCTCTATTATCGAAAGTCATCTGATGGAACTTATGCATCGTGCTTTTAAGGAGCAGCCTGACCTTGATAATGTTTCTGGTATTGTTGACAGCTCTGGGGAGGGTAAATGGACTGTGGAGGAGGCTCTTCGTCTTGATGTTTCTGCCCCTGTTATTTCATCGTCTCTTTTTGCTCGTTTTAAGTCTAAGGATGATGTTAAATTCAGCGAAAAGGTTGTTGCTACTTTAAGACATCAATTTGGCGGTCACAAGATTCATAAAAAATAATACACGGGGTGATATGATTGATTAATTCCTTTATTTTTAATATTTTCGGTGGTACTGGTGATCTAGCAAAGAAAAAACTTCTACCTGCTTTATACAATCTATATAAAAAGGATATGCTTCCAGAAAACTTTAAGGTAATATCTATAGGCAGAAGGAATTATACTAAAAATCAATATGTTAACTTTTTAATGGAGGATACTAAGTTTTCTTCTAGGGATAAACAGCTTGATGATTTTCTGGAGAAAATCACTTACTATGAAATGAACTTTGATGATTCTTCTAAATACAAGGATTTAGATGTTTTAAATAAAAAATTAGGTGAGGAAATCAAGGGGGATAATAGAGTTTTCTACTTTGCCACTCCCCCTTCCTATTTTGAAGTAATATCTAACAATCTTTCTATGTACTATAAAAACAATCAAAAGAACCATCAAAGGGTTCTTATTGAGAAACCTTTTGGTAGCGACCTTAAAAGTGCTGAGTACTTCAACGAACAGCTTGAGAAGGCTTTTGATAAAAACGATATATATAGAATTGATCATTATTTAGGCAAGGAAATGATTCAAAATATCTTAACTATGAGATTTACTAATCAACTTTTCAGAAATAATTGGTCTAAGGATTCTATTGATAATATTAAAATAGCCATATCTGAAAATATTGGTGTAGAAGAGCGTATTAATTATTATGATTCTGTTGGTGCTTTGAGGGATATGGTACAAAATCATCTTCTTCAAATTCTTTCTTTCCTTACTCTTGAAAGACCTTTTGAAATCACTACTGAGTCTTTAAAAAAGGAAAAACTGAACATCCTTAAGAATCTCAAAACCTTTACACCTGATTCCATAAGAAGTGATGTAGTCTTTGGTCAATATGATGGTTATCCAGTTAAATCTGAAACTGAAACATATGTGGCCCTTAAGACTGAAATTCTTACTGATAAATGGAAAGGTGTACCTATTTATCTCATGACGGGAAAACATATGAGTGAGAAAAAAGCAGAAGTTTTGATTACATTTAAAAAAGATACTTCTAAAGACTGTTTCTTTAATAATGATAATGTTGAAAACAATCTGTTGGCTTTTAAAATTCAACCTACTGAAGGGGTTTACCTTAGGATAAACTCAAAGGTACCTGGAAATAATGATGTATCTACTGTAAGTCTTGATTACTGTCAAACTTGCAATACAAATTACAGTTCTCCTGAAGCATATGAAAAACTTCTATTCGACTGTCTTAACAGAGATAAAACTTTGTTTGCAAGTTGGGAAGAAATCAAATATTCTTGGACTTTTATTGACTCTATAACTAAATCATGTGAATCCCGTAGAAAAGCACTTCTAAAATATCCTAGGGGTGTTGAGGACATTAAGGAAAGTACGAAACTAATTGGAGGTGGCAAATGGTTTTTAGACTAGACTCTAGTAAAATGATAAATATCTCCATGGCAATAAGGGAAGATATGAAAACTTATAAAAATAGACCTGAAAAGAAACCTCTTATTAAGGGTTCTGTCAGGGAAGATCCTTCATATCTATCTGAAAGTACTATCAAAATGAATCTACACACAGGTAGCCACATTGATTTTCCAAGACATATTTCTTCAGACGGAAAAACTTCATCTGATTATTTAATGAGTTGGACATACTTCCATGATGCAATTGTACTTGAAGTCGATGATGAAATCCAAAAAATTAATAAAGATGTACTTTCAAGTTTTGATGTTCCTGAAGAAAAGGTTGTTATTTTTAAAAGTTCATTCTCCAAATCTGATTCATCCCCAATAGATTTTCCATATCTTACTGAGGATGGTGCAAAATATCTACTTGATAAAAAAGTAAAGCTAGTTGGTATTGATTCCCTAGGTATAGAAAGAAATCAGGCTATGCACCAAACACACCACTTACTTCTTTCAAATGATATTTTAATTATGGAGGGGCTTGAACTTTCTAAAGTAAGCACTGGTGAATTTACTTTATTTATTTCTCCTGTGCCAATTCTAGATGTTGAAGCTGTGCCAATCACAGCCTATCTTTTCAAAAAATAATAACGGAGGCCTAAGGCCTCCATTTAGTTTTATTTATATACATCATATAGTTGGTCAATCTTTACGAAACCAAGTTTTTCGTAAAACTTCCCTACCATTTTTTCCTCATACTGAATATATATATCCTTATTTTCTGACTTTAACTCCTTGATAAGATAATCAACCAGTATGGAAGCAATGCCCTTTCTCCTTACTTGTCTATCTGTAGCCACTCCAACGATTACACATTGCTTTTCTTCTTCAAAATCAGTTTGAGCAACAGCCACTATTGCATTTTCACTATTTTCTACTACAAATCCTCTACCTGCACCTGTTTCTAATCTTTCTATAATTCTTTCCTTGCTTGAAAAACCTTTAAATGAGTGTTTATATAAATTAATTACCTCATCCACATCAGAAAGTTCCATTTTTCTTATTTTCATTTCTTCAGGAAGCTTTCTTTGTTTTTTTGATTTATTAGCCTCAAACTTACTAATTTCTGTACCCTTCACAAAATAACCGAACTTCATAATATCCATAAAGGTTTCAAATCTATGTCTTGATATTATCATCTTGAAATAGTTTTTCCCTTGCAAGAACTTAGCTATTTCAGCGATAATCTTTTCATTTTCTTCTATGTACACTTGAAGGTTTCCTGATTTTCTTAAAAATATACCTCCAACCATAAGATCGCCATCAAAAACCATCCATATCTTATCAAAGTAATTCATATCAAGTAGCCCTAACTTAATAAAGTAGTTTCTTCCAAGATCCTTGTCAAGGAGTTTACCTAGCAATTTAATATTGTCAACATCGTTAAAATTTAATTCTTGAATCATTATTATTCCTCCCTTAGACAATCATCATGATTTACATATTAAGAATACCACAAAATAGGACTTCGGAGAATATTTCGAAAAATACACTCTGTATTATTTCAATCAATACCCCAAAGTCCAATAGTTCAATTACCGATAATTAAATTTTTTCACTATACTTATTATATATATACGCATTCTTTAAAATTTTAAGTACCTTTTCAAAAAATAAAAAAGTACATTTGAAATAATTCAAACATACCCTTTATATCCAATCTATTATTTTTACTAAATTATCACATAATTTCCCCTCATCAAGAAGGGTGCAAATGTTACCGTCAATTACTATAGGACTTCCCTTTTCTATATGTAGATTTGAATTAATAAACTCTAACTCCATGGCAAGAATTCCTGATGCAGCGATATTTCTATCATCAATTATTGTAGAAATCATCTTGATTCCACCAGCAATGGCTATTACTTTCTTACCTTTTTCAATATGTTTTTTTAGTCTTCTAAGTAGAA
Source organism: Bacillota bacterium (assembly GCA_025210655.1). Taxonomy (GTDB): domain Bacteria; phylum Bacillota; class Clostridia; order Peptostreptococcales; family Acidaminobacteraceae; genus JAOARG01. The sequence continues at coordinate 120,234 of JAOARG010000077.1, read as the reverse complement.
AACTGTCACTCAGAAATCTAGTATTTCCTTTAATATCAGGCAATATCATCAAATCCAAATCCGGAACTGAGAATGCTGAATAGTCAGGAATCACCCTGAGATTTGTACTTGAGCTTAAGTTTGACTCAATATCCGAAAAATATACTGGATACCAAGCCTTATCAATTACCATCAATTCCCTTATTAACATCTCCACCCCTTGAATATCAAAACCATCAAACAAGTAGGTGCCAATTAATTTCTTTTTTTCCATCATATCATCCTTCTAAAATCCGTCATCTTACCTTCTTCAAACTCTGCATAAATAAGATCCGGTTCCTTTAAGGCATTGCAAAACTCATATCCAATTCTCTTGTCAAAATGGTTAAGTATAAGGGTAATCAAATGACCATGGGTCGACACTACAAAGGTTTCATCCTTACTCTCTTTAAGTATAGTATCAAGTTGCTTTACAGCCCTACTCTGGGCAATAAAATTTGACTCTCCACCTTCAAAGGAAAAATCCCAATCGCTCCATAGTTTTTCTATCATATCCCTATCATAATCAGCCTGACTTCCTGAAAGAAGCCTTTCATTGAAATCATCAACAATATTAATTTCCTTATCAAGTGTCATAGCTAATTCTTCAACAGTTTCTATAGTCCACAAGCAGGGACTTGAATAGATACTGTCTACGCCCTTTTCTTTCAATAAATTATGTACTTTCTTAGCTTTACTTCTACCTACGCTAGTCAACTTCCCTCCAAATTCATTGTTGGGAATACTTTTGAAACTTCCATGTCTTAAGAAATAAACTTTTGCCATTTAATCACTTCCAATTAATAATAGTCAACTCTATTATACACAACAAGTTAAAAAATTAACATACTATTTCCCTTTCTTATTATCATTGTATAAAAAAAAAAACTAAAAGGGAAGCATCTTGTAAATTAATTTTACAAAATCCTTCCCTTTTTACAGAACGAAAATTATCCTAGTAAGCTGTTTACATAATCATACTCAAGTGCTTTGACATCTTTAAAAGTATAATCGATATTTAATTTATCATATTTCTCTTTTGCCATGTTATGAAAGGGTAAAAGTTCAAGCTTCTTAACATTTCTTAAACCCAAATCATTTATATATTTTTCTAATTCTTCAATGCTCTTTTTATCATCTGAAATACCTGGCACAACCACGTGTCTTATCCAAATATCTCCCTTATATTTTACTTTTATAGTATTGATAAAATCATTAAACGCATCCATAGAAATCCCGGTTATATCAAGATATCCATCAGGATTCCAGTGCTTAATATCGAGAATTATTAAATCCGTATAATCTAGTAGTTCATTGTATTTTTCTTTTAATCCAACTCCAGAAGTATCAAGTGCAGTATGAATACCTTCATCTTTACATTTTTTGAAGAAGTCCTTAAGAAATTTTCCTTGAAGAAGTGGCTCTCCACCGGAAACAGTTACCCCACCTCCAGAACTTTTATGATAATGGGCAAATCTCTTCACCTTATTCAAAAGCTCATCTGAAGATATTTTGTCACCATCAGTTTCAACCCAAGTATCAGGATTATGACAATAGGAACATCTCAAGGGACATCCTTTAAGAAAAACTACGGATCTTATTCCGGGTCCATCATGTAGGCCCATTGATTCAAATGAATGTATACGTCCTTGCATTTTCACACCTCTTTTCGTTATTTTTTTAACAGTGCTATGCTATTTTCTCATGGAAGGTTCTAGATATTACTTCTTTTTTCTGCTCTAAAGTAAGTCTATTAAAATGTACTGCATATCCAGATACCCTGATTGTTAAAAGAGGATACTTTTCAGGATACTCAACTGCATCTAAAAGCATTTTTTTATCAAGAACATTTACATTTAAGTGATGTCCACCACTCATAAAATATCCATCTAAAATTCCCTTAAGATTGTCTATTCTATCATTTTCTCTACCTAGTCCATCAGGTATAATTGTGAATGTGTTTGAAACACCATCTTGGCATACATTCTCATAAGGTATCTTTGATACTGAATTCAGGGAAGCCAAAGCTCCAGATGTATCCCTATTGTGCATAGGATTTGCTCCTGGTGCAAATGCTACTCCAGCTTTTCTACCATCAGGTGTAGAACCTGTTTTCTTTCCATAAACTACATTGGATGTAATAGTAAGTACCGATATAGTATGTACTGCATCCCTATATGTTTTGTGTTTTCTAAGCTTTGTTATAAATCTGTTCATTACATCAACAGCTATTTCATCTACCCTGTCATCGTCATTTCCGAATTTTGGATAGTTATCATCAGTAATAAATTCCTTTGCAATACCATTTTCCCTAATAGCCTTAACATCCCCATGCTTTATTGCACTAAGGGAATCTACTACAACGGAAAGTCCTGCAACGCCAAACGCCATAAATCTCTGAACATCCCTATCATGAAGGGCAAACTGAGCCCTTTCATAGGCATACTTATCATGGGAAAAGTGAATGATATTCATAGTATCAACATATAATTTTGATATTTTATCCAGTACAAGGTCGAAGTTTTCCATTACTTTTTCATAAGTAAGTTCTTCACCTTCCATCTTAGGTACACCACATAAAACTTTAGTACCATAAGTCTCATCATATCCACCGTTTATTGAATATAATAATGCCTTAGCTAGATTACATCTTGCTCCAAAGAATTGGGACTGCTTTCCGATTTTCATAGCTGATACACAACAAGCAATACCATAATCATCCCCATAAATAGGTCTCATTATATCATCATTTTCATATTGAATAGAAGATGTCTTAATTGACATTTCCGATACATATCTTTTGAAATTGTTAGGTAAATCATTACTCCAAAGAACTGTCATATTTGGTTCTGGAGAAGGATCTATCGTATCAAGAGTATTAAGGAATCTAAATGATGTCTTAGTTACAAGACTTCTACCATCTACACCAACACCACCAAGACATTCTGTTATCCAAGTAGGATCCCCTGCAAATAGTTGATCATACTCTTCAGTTCTTAAATGTCTTATCATTCTAAGCTTTATTACAAATTGATCAACAAGCTCTTGGGCCTGATCTTCATTTATTTTTCCATTTCTTAAGTCCCTATCAATGAAAATATCCATAAATGTGCTTATTCTTCCTAAGGACATAGCGGCACCATTTGATTCCTTAGCACCTGCAAGATATGAGAAGTATATGAACTGAACTGCTTCCCTTGCATCCTTAGCTGGATTTGACATATCTATACCGTATTTTAGGCCCATGGATTTTATTTCATGAAGGGCATTAATTTGCTCCTTAATTTCTTCCCTAAGTCTCATGTTCTTTTCACTTGTAAAATCAGTGATTTCAGCAGACTCTCTTTTCTTATCTTCTATAAGAAAATCAATCCCGTATAAAGTTATTCTTCTATAATCTCCAATGACCCTACCTCTACCATAAGCATCTGGAAGACCTGTTAAAAGACCAACATGTCTTGCTGTTCTCATTTGATCCGTGTACATACCAAATACCGCTTCATTGTGAGTCTTTCTAATTCCTGAGAAAGTATCTCTTATCTCCTCTGGAAGTTCTAGCCCCTTACTTTCCACTACAGACTCAACCATTCTAAGTCCACCATATGGATTAATTATTCTTTGTAAAGGCTTATCTGTTTGAAGGCCTAGAATAACTTCATTTTCCTTATCTATATAACCTGGTCTAAAATTATCAATACCAGCCACCGTTTCAAGGTCAATACCGTATTTCCCTTCACCGATTTCTTCCTTAACTAGTTCCTTGCACTTATTCCAAAGCTTACTAGTTTTTTCTGTAGGACCCGACATAAAGCTAGAATCCCCTGTATATTCAACATAATTTTCCTGTATAAAATCCCTAACATTAACACTTTCTTTCCAAGTTTCTCCCTTAAAATCAAACCAATTACTGTTCATGAAATCCCTCCTCAAAAAATTAAAAACCACCTGAGCTAAGAACTTTAGCCCAGGCGGTCGACTTCACATACAGTACATGCACTCCCCGTGGTAAACTCCACTTCCGCCAGTCGCACATGACCTTAAATTCAGATGTATATTACAAAAGTTTTCTACTTTTTTCTCAATTTCTATTTATCTAGATTATAATTTTTATAGAAATACATGTCAATAGATTTTACGAACTTTTTCTGTGAAAACGATATTATATTTCGACTTTATCCCCTATCGATATGGCTTCATATATTTTTCTGTCTATCAACTCAAGCATATAGTATCCATAATTATAATGTTTACTAATACTCCATGGTTTAAGGATTTCTACCTTGTCTATAACTACTTTTTCTTTATTTAACACAATCAAACTAATATCCCTAAGCATGAACATTCCATGAACCTGCTTACATGGATAGAGGACAAATATATAGTTATCAGGTATATTTCTTCTAAGCATTAAGCCCTTAAATCTTTTCATAAAAGTATCGCCATATTCAATATCATAATCCATCATAATATCATTCTCCTACATAAAGATTCTAGTAATCTGAATAAGTGCCGGTCCTAAAAGTATAATGAATATTACAGGAAATATAAAAAATATAATAGGAAAAAGCATTTTAATCGGTGCCTTCATAGATCTTTCCCTGATTCTTTCCCTAGTTTTATCCCTAATTTGCTTTGACTGTATTCTAAGAATATTACCTATGGAAACCCCTAACTCCTCCCCTTGAATAATGGAACTAACAAAAGATGTAATCTCACTAATATCAATTCTTTTAGCAAACTCCCTCAAGGCTTCTTTTCTATTCTTCCCCATCTTTATATGTTTAAGAAGAACTGAAAATTCCTGGGAAAGATAAGAATCCTGAGTTTTTACAAGTCTATCAACAGCACCATCAAAGGAAAGACCAGCCTCAACACTTACTGTAATAAGATCAAGAACATCTGGTAGCTCCTTAAGCATACGGCTCTTTCTCCTTCTTGCCATACTATTAAGGGAAAATATTTGTATTACAAAATTTATCATAATAAAAAGAAATGTAATAAGTACAGCATTACTAACACTTTCAGTTAAATATAGAAATAACCAAAACATAAGCATAGGAATAAGAAAAGTAACTACTAAAAATTTACTGTAATATACCTTAAGTCCGTCTTTTTTAAAGGCTATTCCACTGGAATTGAGCTTCCTATTAATCCATGAAATAAATCCTTTTGGAGATATTTTAGTTATAAATTTATAACCCTTTTCCACAAAAATTATTCTAAGCCTTTGACCAATGGATTTATCAGTATTGTTATGATCAAATTTTCTTTCCCCACCTATTTGCTCTAGTCTCTCATCTATTACATTTCTCGATGTCAATATGTCAATTACCAGCCATATATTCACAAATATGAAAAGACCAAAAGCTATGAAAATATAAACAAGCATATAATCACTCCTTGAATTCTCCGCCATTTGGGATCAAAAACATCTTAGTCCACAATTCGGATAATTCTCTTTATCATATATATTCCTATTACTTCATTCACAAGACCAAGAAGTAATATCCATTTACCCCAAGGATGAATGATTAATTCCATCATGTAATCCCTGTTGGCTAAAAATAGGAACGCACCTAACACAAATGGCATTAAGGAAACTACTGTACCAGACATTCTACCCTGGGCCGTAAGGGTCTTAATCTCATTTTTAAGTTTAATTCTGTCCCTAATTGTCCCTGAAATATTGTCTAGAATTTCTGAAAGATTACCACCTGTTTCCCTTTGAATCTTCATGGCTGTAACCATTAATTTAAAGTCATCACTATCTACCCTTCTAGACATATTATCAAGACTTTTCTCAATATCTATACCTAGACTCATTTCCTTTAGAACTATACCAAATTCCTTGGAAATAGGTTCTTCCATTTCCCTAACTATGGAATTGATTCCCTGTAGATATGAGTAACCTGCCTTCAGAGAATTGGAAAATAGGGTTAAACCATCTACCAATTGCCCATTGAATTTTTCCAATCTTTTCTTAATTTTTCTTTTAAGAATAAAATCAGGTGCTATATAAAATAAAAGTGAAAAAATCAAAGCTAGAAGAAGATTTTTTGCCATTAGATATATTAAAAGAAATCCAATTGACATAAGTAAGGCTTTAAACATAAGGTATTCCTCAACTCTTAGGGGAAAATCTCCTCTTAAAAGTAGCAATCTATTTTTTTCAATCTTTCTACTAAAATAACTATCTTCTTTTCCTGTTTTTATATTAATTAGACTCTTCTTCTTTGTCTTTTGGGTCTTTTTCTCAATTACTATATCATCCTTAATCTGATCTATCCTAGATTTTAAAGCCCTTTTATCAAGAATCCTAAATATTATTAAATTTATAAATACCACAAGGACTATGACCAGAGCTATAAATATTATCGTCATGTCCCCACCCCTTTCTAGTTGAATATGGACATTGGGATATCTATACCAACTTTTTTGAGTTTCCTAACAACCTGAGGCTGTATTCCAGTAAATCTAAATCTACCATCAACTTTTCCATTGCTTAAAAATCCAACCTGCTCAAATACGAAAATATCTTGAAGAACAATTACATCTCCCTCCATGCCTTGCACTTCACTTATTTTGGTAATTTTCCTGCTCCCGTCTTGAATCCTTGTTTGCTGAATAATAATATCTATAGCAGATGCAATCTGATTTCTTATGGCTCTTACAGGAAGATTCATCCCCGACATTAGAACCATAGTCTCCAGCCTTGAAAGCATATCCCTCGGGGAATTGGAGTGACCTGTAGTTAGTGAACCATCGTGCCCTGTATTCATTGCCTGAAGCATATCAAGGGCTTCTCCACCCCTTACCTCACCAACAATTATTCTATCTGGTCTCATCCTAAGGCTATTCTTTACAAGATCCCTTATGGAAACCTGACCCTTACCTTCAACATTGGCCGGTCTAGTTTCTAGCCTGACTACATGTTCCTGACTTAAATTAAGCTCCGCAGCATCCTCAATGGTAACTATTCTCTCATCATTTGGGATAAATGAAGAAAGAACATTCAATGTAGTAGTTTTACCACTACCTGTACCTCCAGATACAAGTATATTTAACCTACCAATAATACAATATCTTATGAATTCCGCCATCTGGGTTGTCATACTAGCAAAGGATATAAGATCCTCAACCATAAATGGATCCTCAGAGAACTTCCTAATTGTTATGGATGGACCATCAAGGGCGAGGGGAGGAATAATAGCATTTACCCTTGATCCATCCGGTAGTCTGGCATCAACCATGGGTGAACTCTCATCTATACGTCTACCAATCGGTGCAACTATCTTTTTTATAACATGTAGCACATGATTGTTGTCCTTAAATTTTGCATCAGATAATACTAGCTTACCACTCATTTCTACGAATACCTTATCTGGACCATTTACCATTATCTCGCTGATTCTTGAATCCCTCAATAAATCTGTAATAGGTCCAAAACCCAGTATTTCATCAATAAGTTCCCTGGTAATTTTATTTTTTTGTGAATTGGTAAGGTTAATGGATTCCTCATCAACATAGTAGGCAACCTTACCCTTTATTTCCTCTTCATATTTATCAAAATTATCACTAAGTTCTTGAAAATCAACATCCAAATCCTCTATAACCTTATTCTGTATCTTCACCTTCAAATGTCCATAGGGATCCTGTTCATTTTCCTCTTTTACAGCCTTCGATGAAGCAGTCGACTGAAGTCTTTCTTTCAATGACATGAAATCCCTCCTATCTAGAAGATAACAACACCTTCAAGAGATTTATAAAACTTGCTGGACCTATTGCCCTTATTAAGAAGAATAAGCTGACCACGATTTATAGAATCATTTACAAGCCTTATATCTTCATAAAAGACAAGCATTTCTCCAAGTTTCAAAACTTTTTTAACATCAGCCAAATTTAGACTTAATTTTTTATTATACTTATTTATGCCTACAATTATTTTATTATCTTCATAATTTAAGGATCTCATAAGTTCTATCCCTAAACGTCCATTTTTTAAAGAAACTACATCTGGTGTTATTAAATAAATTATTCTATCACTTAGATCCATTGCCTTAAGGGTTCTGTTGTCAAAGTTTACGGGTAGATCTATAATTACATAATCATATAGTTCCTTAGATATTTTAATAATATTTTCAACATGCTCAACAGTAACATACTCTGAAAGCTCTGGTTTGCTCGGTGCTAGTATACAATCAAAATTGTCTGCAATACTATTTACATAGTGATGAAAACTTTCCTTGTGAATCCCTTCATTTATTGCCTCAATGACTGTAATGTTTGACTTAATATTGGCCATAAGTCCAATATCCCCAAATAATAAATCAAGATCTACTATAAGTACTTTACTACCTTCTTTAAATAATTTGGCTCCGTAATTACTTGCAATAACACTTTTACCAGCTCCACCGGAAGATGAAAAAACAGATACAACCTTACCTTCATACTTCTTCTCAGGAGCTTTAGAAACATGAGCCCTATAGTGATTTTTCTCTATTACCCTTTCGATAGTCTCATCTAATACACTCATATCAAATGGTTTAATAATATAGTCCCGAGCCCCTAGTATCATTGCTTTTTTCAGATATTCTAGCTCTTTTTGTACTGACATAATGATAACCATTATGTGGGGACTATTCTTTAAAATTATTTCAGTGGCCTCAAGTCCATTGATATCCGGCATATTGATATCCATAAGAACGATATCTGTATCAATTTTTTTTAGTTTTTCTATTGCATCTCTTCCTGATTCTCCATACCCAACAACTTCATATTTTTCGTCAAAACCGAGATACTGGCCTATAAGCTCCCTGGTTTCCTGGGTATCATCTACTACGAATATCCTTATTTTTGATTCCATAGCTTCACCACCTTACTTTTTAACAGGTATTTTAAGTTTTTGTCCAGTAACAATGGTATTATCCTTTAAATTATTTGCTTTTTTTATCTCTTCATATTTTTTTGAACTTCCATAGTACTGTCTACTTATTCCCATTAAAGTTTCTCCGTATTTAACCACATGTATTATTTCCTCAGTGCTTTGATTTTCTGAAGTTTGTCCACTATCTTCTGTTTCCTTTTCTTCAATTTCATTGTCTTCTACTTCAATATCTCCCTCTTTATCCTTAATCCCAGAATCCTTAATTCTTCCTTCTGACCAACTATCAAGACTTTCGTATACAGGGAATATATTTCTCATTCTGCTGTTTTTATCTATCATAAGTTCTTCCCAAAGAGTTCCGTATGTTCTATAAATATCTCCGTCATTTATTGGTCTTAGGGCAATTTTTATGAATCCAATATTTTCTGCAAGTAGAACCGACTCAATATCTAGTACATCAAGTTCAAGTGTAACCGCATAAAGATCTGGAGTTTTCTCCCTTTGATCCGTATCTTTCTCTATATCCTTACTGATTCCTAGTACTTCAACATTTTGAACAATCATCTTAGACATATCAGGATGAATAATCACATCACCGTTTGTCTTCTCAGGAATAAATACAAATAAATCCACAAAATCTCCAGGCTTAAGTAAGTCTGCTACTCCATCAAACTCATCTGTCACTATTGATACGGCCCTATAACCCTGTCTAATCTTTCCAACAAGCTTGTTATTGTAATTCTCAATAACCCTTTCCTTTCTAAATCCTTCACCCTTAAGGATTTTCTCCTTAGTGAACTGTCCAATGATTTCACTGTGTTTAGTGTAATAGTCTCCTATATTAAATTCACCATATATTTCTATTATTTCAGTATCACTCAACTTGATTTCACTACCTATTTCAATATCCCTAGATGCAACAATAAGTTCGACAAATTCCTGCTCCTTAGTTTCATCTATATTCCTACCAAAGTATTCATATATCCCATAAGTAAGTATTGCTGTAATAAATAGAGATATCAGTAAAACCATTATTTTTATTTTTTTCACCTTATCTCACCTCAATCCACAAGTTTACTTCCATATACTCCGTTATCAACGGCATTTATATCAATTTCTCCAGAATTGACATATTTAACAAACCTTCCTGTTATTTGAGTTTGACCACTTTGCTTTCCAATATCATCAATAAAAAACTGTGCAAAACCAACAACTTCAACATAGTCCCTACCAGAAACATCGAAAGAATCAATAACCGGTACTACCCAAAGTCGTTTGGAAGTTCTTTCAAAGCTATCAAAAGTACTCTTATCATCTTTTAAGTAATTTCTTAAAGGATTTATTACACTTGCCATATTTCCCGGTTCAGTAGATATATGATCACCCACCGAAATAGTTCCATTATATCCATATAAAACATTATCCCTAAAAACTGTAGCTCCATTTCCTCCTAGAGCAACCGCACCAAAATTCCCTTCTGATGACTCAAGTGCTCCTTCCTTAAGAACTACTTCATCACCAAATTCTAAGGTTTGACTCTCAATCACCAAAGGTCTTATTCCAGAAAAAGACGAAACAAGTGGAGCTAAAATAACTTTTGCCCTTCTACTAAAGGTTTTTTCGTTTATTCCCATAATCCTTGAAAACTTATACTCAACTGTTACTGATCCGTACACTTCTATTTCCTTATTTGAATTTGTTATTAATATACTTAAGTATTTAACCTCTGGAAAATTCATATTCATATAGTTCAGTACTTGATTCTCAGCCTCTGTAGGATCCTTAGGCAACTCAAGCGCACCTGCTAAAGTAGCCAAATCTAGCGAATGTTGCAGGGTTTCAACTTCATAATAAGATAAACCCACATCTGTAACAATAGCTGCCACACCGATGAGCAATGAAAATATTAGTACTATTATTACATTTACAGAACCTCTTCTATTAAACACTTTGCCCACCTCACTCTACCCTTCCATTGAACTCTCCCGAAAGGCTGATATTTGATCCTACAACATTTGAAATAATTGGAGTAATAATATTAACATCATAAGAAACTGTAACCACAACATTGTCACCACTTCTCCTTGAACTATCACTTGGATTTATAGTTATGTTCAAACTTCCATTATCAAGATTAGTCATATGGCTATTCATATCTTGAATAATATCAATATCATCCTTCCCTAGGGAAGCCAACCTCACACCCTCCCTTGCATAATGATTTAAGGTCAGTTCAACTGATATTACCCTTCCAACTTCAAAAATACCCATCACAACCAAAAGAAGTATAGGAAGGACAAGTACCATCTCTACTATCCCTTGACCTTTTCTGAAATTAATTTTCTTCATTAAATCACTTCCTAAGAAATAAAGCATACAGACTAGTAAGTATCACTAACTTTCATTCATTTCTATCCTTATATGGAATTTACGATTCCTTGGAATCTAGCCGCAAGGGCTGGTCCCAATAATACTACAACCGCAATAACAACAAGGGCAATTAGTCCAACAAGCAAAACATACTCTACCATACCTTGGGCTTTTTTATTAAGTAATAAATTTCTAAAGTAAACAAACATGAATCACACTCATCCCTTTCAAACTTTCAAGGTTAAAGATTTTATAAAGAAAATGACCCTACTATAAGCTAGGGTCATTACTTTGATGTATGTTTTCATCTATTTTTATAATGCATTGATAACTTCTTGGAATTTAGCAGCTATTGCTGGTCCTAATAGTAGTAATACTGCGATTACCGCAACTGCAATAAGTCCTACTAATAAGATGTACTCTACCATACCTTGACCTTTTCTGTTAAATAATAAATTTTTAAAATAATTAAACATAAGTTCTCCTCCTTTAAATCTCCACGCTATTCCTCTTCAAGCATCCACCCAAGTTTTCTCTTCAAATTTGTTTTGTTTGATTTGTTAAGTCAAGTATACTCCCATTTTTCAAAAAAAAATAAAACCCATGGTCACTAATTACCATGGACTTTATCACTAATGTGAAGGGACTAAAGTCCCTAAATCTATATATAATCCTTAAGATTGTTCTTCAAAGCATATATAGTTGCCTGTACCCGGTCCTTTACCTCAAGCTTCTTGAACATATTGTAAGCGTAGTTCTTCACTGTCTTTTCACTTAAGAAGAGCTTATCCCCTATCTCCTTATTTGAAAGTCCCTCTGACATAAGATTAAGTACCTCAAGTTCCCTTCTTGACAACCTACTAAGAAGATTATCGTCTTCCCTTTTACTTGAAGCATAACCCCTGACCAGATACTTAAGAAGCCTATTATCAATGAAATTCTCACCTTCATTTATCTCATTGATACCCCTAATCAAATCATCTGGATTTGAATCCTTAAGTAGATATCCATTGGCTCCATAGTTTAGGGCTTCCATTAGAAGTTCCCTATCATTACTAATGGTTAGCAGTATTACATGAACCTTTATATTACTTTCCTGAATTTCCTTGAGTACCTCTATGCCGCTCATTATGGGCATATTAATATCCATAATCAGTATATCAGGAAGAAGTGTTTTCACTAGATTTAGGGCTTCCTCACCATTTACACCCTCTCCGACTATGTCTATATTATCCTCAAACTGAAGGACGCTTTTTATACCTTTCCTAATCAAACTGTGGTCATCAGCTAGTACTACCCGAATTTTCGTACTCATCAAAAATCACTTCCTTCGTAATCGGAATTTTAACTACTATTCTTGTACCTTTCCCAGGTTTACTTTCATAGTTTATATTTCCACCTACACTTTGTACCCTTTCACTTATACCTAAAAGTCCAAAGCTGGTGTTTTCCTCCTTGATAGTCTGTAAAACTTCGTTATAATTGAAGCCAACACCATCATCCCTAACTGTGATTCTCATATACTTTGTTCCAAATTCCATTTTCAGCTCACAAAAATCAGCCTTCGAATGTTTCTTTATATTATTGAAAATTTCCTGAACAATTCTAAAAGCAGCAATCTCAATTATTTTATCTATGGATACTTCGTTTTCATTACTAAAATGAGTATCCACTTTTATTCCTGTATCATCTATAAAATCAGAAAGATACTTTCTGAGGGTTTCAATTATACCTAGATCGTCAATGGACATTGGCCTAAGGTCATATATTATTCCCCTTACTTCATTAAGGGTTTTTTGAACCATCAGTTTAAGTCCTTCAACCTCATTCATACTATCTTCAACATTCTTTTCCATAACCTTTTTAAGTATTTCTGCCTTAAAAACTATATTGGCCATTGACTGAGCTGGACCATCGTGTATATCCCTAGATATTCTCCTTCTTTCTTCCTCTCTGGCCTCTAGCATCTTAAGCTTCCAATATGGATCACCTGCATTATTTATTCTTTCTTTAATTGGACCTGATAGAAAATCTATAGCAATACCAACATTACCTATGAGTTTTTTTGCACTTTCAAGAACTTCCTGAGCCCTTTTGAGTCCAAACTCAAGGGCTTTTCTCTTATCCTTGAGGCCCTTCTCTTCCTGATCCTTTATCATTATTGTGGTACGGAGATTATTGGCAGTATCATAGGCACTTTTTACTTCAGCTTCTGAATATCTTGAAAAATTCTTACTAACATCGGCAAGTTTATTTCTAGCTATTTTATACTTAACTTCTAGACTGTCTACTTCATCAATAATAGCTATAATTTCTTCCTGTACCTCTTTAATCTGCGCCTTTACTATATCAACTGTATTTCTTGCATTTTCAACTATAGCATATATCTCCTTTTTACTATCCTCTATAGAAGATATGGTCTTTTTAACAATATCATTTATCTGCTTAAATTCCATTTCACTATTTATCATACAATCACCCTCGATATAAAGATACCTATATACATACTATATACCCAGAAAGTATTATGTTGTAAACATAAAGCAGGAATGACCAATTTGTCATTCCTGCTTTATCTTTATAATTGTTTTATCATTGGATTTACTATTAATACTATATACATCACTTACTTTTTTTCCATTCATATCTTCCACATAAACATCCATTATTCGATTAAATTTATTTCCATAGAAGATAATATTCACAAGTCCATCAGCTTTTATCCTAGATTTACTTGCAAAACTTTTTCCATACCTGTCCTTTATATCTATATAGAGATATCCTTTAAAGGGTTTATCATCCTTATCATATATAAATATTCTTTTATTATACTTATAATCTTGGGACTCAGCCTCATAAAAATAATTACTAGATCCTGGCTTATTAAAATATATTGGGATCGTTGAATTCTTGTCCCCTCTATATTTAATTCCTATATATGACTTCATATAGCTTTTAGAGTTAATTAATATATCCTTTTCCTCTTCTTTATCAAGATATTTATCTTGAATCAAGTAATAAGAACAGGGTTCAAGTAGATCCTGATCATGATCAATCATAATAAAAGTCTCAAGCTCCCGTGTTATAAGAAGTTTCATATTCTCTTCCCTATATTTTATATTCATAGTTACACTTGATCTATCATCTTCAGACTCATATACCCAAAATCTCTTTTTAGAAGGATAATATCTATAAATATCACTGTCAAACTCAACTTTCATTTCATTTGTCAAATTGGAATATTCATTTGATTTTCTATCCATAAGAAAAAAATCAATATCATAGAATTTTTCTTCACTCACATGGGGTTTAAAGTAGTAGCTAGACCTATCCATTAATAAATCCTCTTTGGAAAATCCCAAATAATAATCTTTTAATATATCCTTAGACGATAACTTCATATAAAAATAATCACTTTTAAAATACTGACTTGGATTACTACCCCCTACAATCATTCCCCCATCAAGTAAAACCTGACTAGAATCTAGGTAACCCTTATTTACTATATAATATATAATATTCTTTTCCTTATCATTCAAATCAAAGTAAAGGTATCTATCCATTATTTTTTTATACATTTCATTTGAGATTACTTTGCTGCTTTTCAAAGTCTCATATATATCATCATCAATAAGATTAAGACCCTTAGCATCATCTAGTACATCTTCTATATATGAATTATATCCAGATACAGATAAAAGTTTATACAAAAACACATCCCTATCTACATCCATACTATCAAACTGGTATGCCTCTAGTATATTTTTTCTCTCTAAAGAATTATCGAGAGTAATGGCTATATTATCTATTACTTCATTTACTTTTTCTGATGAAAATTCCCCACTATTTATTTCAAAATACTCCTCATGTATAGCTGCATATGATACTCCGGTAAAAAGAAAAACAAGTATCATTGTCATAAATATCTTTCTCAAAGCTACACCCCCTGTAATATGATTTTATCAAAAAAAGAAAGAACAGACCATATGAATAGTCTTGAAATTTTCAAGTCATCAACATATGATCTGCATCTTTACTGATAAAATAAGATTTATTTAACTAACATTAAATCAACAGGTATAGCTGAATCTACAGATTCACCCATGATTACCTTAAGTGCATTTTCAACACCAAGACTACCAATTAAAGCTGGTTGCTGTGCAACTGTTGCTGCCATAGCTCCGTCTTCAACTGCCTTAACGGCATCATCAGTAGCATCAAATCCAACTACCTTGATATCTCTTCCGCTTGCCTCGATTGCCTTAACTGCTCCAAGTGCCATTTCATCATTATGAGCAAATACAGCATCTATCTCTGGTTGTGCCTGAAGGATATTTTCCATAACATTTAATCCTTTAGTTCTATCGAAGTCTGCAACCTGTCTTGCTACTACTTCTAGTCCAGCCTTGTCAGCTGCTTCGTTGAAACCTTTACCCCTATCTCTAGCAGCAGATGTTCCAGCGATACCTTCTAACTCAACTACTTTACCTTTTCCACCTAATAACTCAACAATATATTCACCAGCCATAACTCCACCAGCCACATTGTCTGATGCAATATGAGTAACTACATCACCTGCAGCAGCTCCCCTATCTAGAGTAATTACTGGAATACCTTTTTCGTTAGCCATTCTAATCGAACTTACTACTGCATCTGAATCAGTAGGATTAATAAGAATTACTGAAACTTCCTTAGTAATAAGATCTTCTACATTTCCTAGTTCCTTAGCTGGGTCATTTTGAGAATCAAGTACTAGAAGCTCAAGATTCATTTCTTTAGCTTTTGCCTCTGCACCTTCTTTTAATGTAACGAAGAATGGATTGTTTAAAGTAGACACTACCAAACCAACTTTTTCTCCATTACCCATCATCATCATTTCTCCGCCCATTTTGTCAGACTTAACAAGCTTAAGAGCTACAGGAATTGATGCTTCAATAGTTTCACCCATCATTACCTTATTTGCATATTCAACACCAAGACTACCAATTAGAGATGGTTGCTGTGCAACTGTTGCTGCCATCATTCCATCTTCAACTGCCTTAACTGCATCATCAGTAGCATCAAATCCAACTACCTTGATATCTCTTCCACTTGCTTCAATTGCCTTAACTGCTCCAAGTGCCATTTCATCATTATGAGCAAATACAGCATCTATCTCTGGCTGTGCTTGAAGGATATTTTCCATTACAGAAAGTCCCTTAGTTCTATCAAAGTCTGCAACCTGTCTTGCTACTACTTCTAGTCCTGCCTTATCAGCTGCTTCGTTGAAACCTTTACCCCTATCTCTAGCAGCAGATGTTCCAGCAATACCTTCTAACTCAACTACCTTACCTTTTCCACCAAGAATTTCAACGATGTACTCACCAGCCATTACTCCACCAGCTACATTGTCTGATGCGATATGAGTAACTACATCACCTGCATTTGCTCCCCTATCAAGGGTAATTACAGGAATACCTTTTTCGTTAGCCATCTTGATTGAAGATCCAACAGCATCTGAATCTGTTGGATTAATAAGAATCACAGATACCTCTTTAGTAATAAGGTCCTCTACATTTCCTAATTCCTTAGCTGGGTCGTTCTGAGAATCAAGTACAACAAGTTCTAATCCCAATTCAGCCGCCTTAGCTTCTGCACCCTCTTTTAATGTAACAAAGAATGGATTGTTAAGGGTAGATACAATTAAACCTAACTTTTGTGCTCCTTCCATTGGCTCCTCAGCAGCTGGTTTTTCAGGTTGTGAACAACCTACTAGTGCTGATAAAGCAAGAGCAAATACCATAACTAATGCTAAAATCTTTCTCATTTTCTTCCTCCCCATTTTCATAATTCCCAAACTTTAAGTTTGGTGTAAATTACTGGCCACTGTAAAAATCAATTTTAAAATTCTTACACCACAATATATATCTTCTTATCAATTATGGAACCCAACATATTGCGCTTAAGAATCAACTGTCGGTATTTTTTAAGTGGCTTTATATATCAAAGGTTTCAATTATCTAATAGATAATTGATCCTTTAATTTTAATTTTCTTTTCTATCGATTAGTACAGCAATAAGAATTACTATACCCTTTGCAACAGCCTGATAGTATGATGATACATCCATCAGGTTTAAGGCATTATTCAGGATACCAATAATAAGGGCTCCTATAATTGTTCCAAGTATTGATCCAAAACCACCTGCAAGGCTTGTTCCCCCAAGTACAACTGCTGCAATAGCATCAAGTTCATATCCTGATCCTGCTGTTGGTTGTGCTGAAGAAAGTCTTGCAGTAATTATAATACCCGAAAGTGCTGCTAAAACACCACTTATGGAATAAACGAAAATCTTAACCTTGTTTACATTGATACCGGAAAGCTTAGTAGCCTCTTCATTTCCACCCAATGAATAAACGTATCTACCCATTCTAGTGTGATTAAGGATATAATATCCCAGCACGAAGACAATTATCATAATATATATTGGAATAGGAATCCCCAACCAATATCCAGTACCGATTTTTGAAAATAGTTCTGCATTTGCTTCATAACCAGTTGAAAGGGGCTTACCATTTGTATAAACAAGGGTATATCCCCTAACCAGTGTCATAATACCTAGGGTCGCAATAAAGGGCTGTACTTTACCCTTACTGATAACCAAGCCATTTACTGCACCAATCGCTCCACCGGCAAGAAGGGTAATAATTATTACTAAGAATGGATTCATTCCCGAAAATATCATACTGGCTGCAAAAGCTCCTGTAATTGCCAGAGTGGACCCTACCGAAAGGTCTATACCACCTGTAAGAATTACAAAAGTCATACCTGCGGCAATAATTGCATTTATTGACGATTGTCTAAGAACATTTAAAATATTTGATAGCTGTATAAATCTATCATTTAAAAGTGCAATAATCAGAGAGAATATTACTAAACCCACAACTGATTTGTACTTTTTCAAATATGGTAATACTTTTTCCATTAATTTGCCCCCCTAACTCCAACTGCCAACCTCATGATATCCTCTTGGGTGACATTATCATTCTCAAGAATTCCCGATATAGATCCCTCATGAACTACCATTATCCTATCTGAAAGACCCAGTATTTCTGGTATTTCAGAAGAAATCATAATGATTGACATCCCCTCTTCTTTAAAGGTATTCATAAGATCATATATCTCCTTCTTAGCACCAACATCTACACCCCTGGTTGGTTCATCGAGTATCAGAACCTTTGGCGCTGTCATAAGACTCTTTGAAATACTAACCTTCTGCTGATTACCACCACTAAGATTCTTTATCTTCTGTTTAAGACTTGGAGTCTTGATAGAAATCTTTTCAACATAGTCCTCAGCTTCCTTAGTTTCACTCTTCATATCAATAAAACCTATGGCATTAGAAAACTTTTCAAGGGCAGAAAGACTCATATTCTTCTTTACATCCATCGAAAGGACAAGGCCATCCTTTTTCCTGTCCTCAGAAACATATGATATACCCTTATTTATAGCATCATGGGATGACTTAATACTAACCTGATTTCCATCAATATATATAAGTCCACTATCAAGGGCAATAGCCCCATATATACTTTTAGCAAGTTCAGTTCTTCCTGCTCCCATAAGCCCTGCTACTCCAAGTATTTCTCCCTTTCTAACAGAAAAGGAAACATCCTTTATAAATTTATTAGTAAGATTTTCTACCTTAAGGACCTCTTCACCTAAATCAACCTTTAATCTAGGATATTGTTCCGTAAGTTTTCTCCCTACCATAAGTTCGATTAGCTTATCTTCATCTATATCACTTACAAGACATTCATCTATAAACTGACCATCCCTTAAAACAGTTACATAGTCACATATTTGGAATATCTCATTAAGTCTATGGGATATATACACTATACTTTTCCCACTCTCCCTTAACTTATTTATTACTGAAAACAGGGTCAGGGTTTCATTGTCCGTAAGGGCATCTGTTGGTTCGTCCATTATTATAATTTCAGCATCTAGAGAAAGTGCCTTAGCTATCTCTACCATCTGCTTCTTACCTATACTTAGATCCCCAACCTTCATTTTGGAATCCTCTTTAAAATCAAGTTCTTCAAGTAATTTACGGGATTCACTATGAAGTTCTTTCCAATTAATTTTTCCAAACATATTTACAGGCTCCCTACCTATAAAAATATTTTCTCCTATAGAAAGCTCAGGAAGAAGATTCAGTTCCTGATGAATTATTGCTATCTTGTGTTCTTGAGCCTCCCTAGGATTTTTAAACTCAACAGCATTTCCATTAAGAAGTATTTCACCCTGAGTTCTTTCATATACACCAGAAAGTATTTTCATCAAGGTAGATTTTCCGGCACCATTCTCCCCAAGAAGAGCCATTACCTTGCCCCTCGGTATATTGAAGTGAACATCATCAAGAGCTCTAACCCCAGGAAAAACCTTGCTTACACCCTTCATTTGCAAAATATAGTCCATACTATTCACTCCTAAAATATTACGCCTGATTTTAAAATGATATTGGCGTATGGGGTACATTCCCCTGTTCTGATAATTCCCTTGGCATCCTTTGTGATCTTCTTAAACTTTTCATGGCTAACATACTCAACTTCTATGCCTTGCAACAATTCTTCAATCTGTGAAAGGACATTTTCATTCTTGCTCTTTATCTCCTCTGCTAAAATTATTCCCTCTGCCTCAAAATTTTCTAAAAAAACTTTTAAGGTTTCGATAAAAGTAGGAACATCTTTAGTCAAGGATATATCAATTCTTTCAACCCCATCTGGTATGGGAAGTCCTGCATCAGCAATAACTATAAGATCCGTATGTCCCATTTTTGATATAACCTCATTAATTTTGGAATTAAACAAATTTCCCTTTTTCACCAAATCACTCCCTTACAAATTGAAATAATCCTTAATCTCCTTGGCACTAGGAAGAGAACTTTGAGCTCCTTTCTTAGTAACCGTTAGTGCAGAAACCATGGTTGCATAATTCATAGCTTCCTCAATCTCCATACCCTTAGATAGACTGTAAATAAGCCCACCAATATAACTATCCCCAGCAGCAGTTGTATCTACTGCCTTTACAACTTTTCCATCAACCTTAATTGTTTTATCCTTGCTATAGTATTTAGATCCGTCCTTTCCAAGGGTAACTATTACCTCTTCAACACCCTTATCAAGGAGTGCTTTAGCTCCCCTATCTATATCATCCATTCCATTAATTTTTATGGCAGTTAGAATTTCTAACTCCGTCTCATTGGGAACCAATATATCCACAAGGGAAATCATTTCATCATCTATTTCCTTAGCTGGAGCTGGATTAAGAACATTCTTTTTCCCAAGTTCCTTAGATATTCTAAAAACTTCCTTTACGATCTCAAGGGGCGTCTCAAACTGAGCAACTACAAAATCACATTCCTCGACCATATCCCGTGATATATCTTCTTTTACTAAAGAAAAGTTTGCCCCTGGAATAACTACGATAGAATTATCCCCATCAGCATTTACCATAATAAAAGCAAGTCCCGTATCCACCTTTTCATCTTTTTTTATACCATCCGTTTTTGCTCCAAATTCCTTTAAAGTGTCAATAAGGATATCACCGTATTCATCCTTACCAACTCGACCAATCATAGAAACATCCGCACCTAATCTTGCCATTGCAGCACACTGATTGGCTCCCTTTCCACCTGGTATCTTTACTATATTTCCCCCTATTGTTGTTTCTCCAACCTTAGGAGTTCTATTTAGTTCCGTAACCAAATCCATGTTAAGGCTACCAACCACCAAAATTTTTTTCATGCCAAACCTCCTATTTGCAACAAGTTAAACGTTTAATCTATACTTAAATTTTTTTCGAAATATACATTTCGAAAAAAACTTTTTGCACAACTTATTCTATAAATAAGTTATACTATGTTGTCTCCCGCTCGATAAGATAAGATTCCAAAACTATATCTATGTTCTTGCTCTTTTCCTTACCCTCAATAATATCTATTAAAACCTTTGCTGTGATATTTCCCATATCATACTTAGGCTGGGATACTGTTGTAAGTGATGGTACCATCATTGCTGAAATCTCTATATCATCAAATCCCACAACACCACACTGCTGGGGAACCGATATGCCTTTTTTCTTAAGGGCTTTAATTACTCCAATGGCAATCAGGTCATTGCCACAAAACACTCCATCAAAGTTTATACCCCTTTCAAAGGCTTTTTCAACAGCTTTATAACCCCAACCAACAGTAAAGTCTCCCTCAAAGACATTGTCAGGAGAATATTCAATTTTATTTTTCATAAGGGCCTTCTTATATCCCTGTAGTCTATCATCAGCCGGCTTGTTTGAAAGAGAACCTGTAATATGAATTATTTTTTTCATACCCTTATGTATCATATGACTTACACCTTCATATGCCCCCAGCTCATTATTAACAGTAATCTTACCTAAAATATCATCACACTCAACATCTCTATCAACAAAGATTACTGGAACCTTAAGCCTCTTAAGCCTTTCCAAATCGGTAAAGCCCTTACTAGAAGCAGTAAAGATAATTCCATCAACCATCTTTTCTTCAAGCATGTTTATGTATTTTTCTTCTTTTTTCTGATCATTATCCGTATTACATAATATTAGATTATATCCCATCTTACTGGCCATATCCTCAGCACCACGGGCAACTTCAGGGAAAAAGGGATTCACTATGTCAGGAATAATAAGACCAATAGTTCTAGTCTTTTTAGTAACCATACTTCTGGCAATAGTATTAGGAACATAGTTATGTTCCTGAGCAATCCTGAGGACCTTTTCCCTAGTCTCTTTTGTAATATTTTCGTCTTTTCCATTGATGACTTTAGACACTGTAGCCGTTGAAAAACCAGACAATCTAGCTATATCTTTTATAGTAACCTTCATAATTCACCTTCCGATGCAACGTTAGTTAAACGTTTACCTAAATATAGTTTTATTATAACAAAAGTTTTTAGGAAATCAATAGTTTTGGAATGTATACATGATTTTAGTGGAAATTTTAGCTGCCTAAGGTTGCCTAAAATTGTTTTCACGAGGGGGAAAAGGAAGGTATTAATAACTTTCAAATCAAAACAGACCTTGCTGTTTAAGCAAGGTCTAATAAGCTATTTATTCAAATATTATTTTCCCCAAAGGAAAATCTCATTGTACTAGAAGTCCAAGGACTTCGCTGGGCTAACACTGTATGTGTTGCTGAGCTTATATCCAAAAAGATATAGCTGGGCTATCATTCATAATGATGCTAAGCTATCTCCTTAGAAAGATCCTTCCCAAAATCCGGAAACTTCCTTACATATAATATATACCATGAGAATAATACTATTCCCTTCAAGGTACTTGATATTGTGATTGCCCACCAGATTCCTTCTAATCCCAAAGATGTTCCAAAGGCTAAATACATTGCCAGTGGTATTCTTAATATATTAAAGGATATACTTACGATTGATGGTGGTGATGTTTTTGCTATTCCATTAAATGCTCCGGCTGTTGTAATTTCTATACACATAAATAGCTGGGATAATCCTAATATTTTCAGGTATCCTGTTCCTACTTTAATTGCTTCTGGCTCATTTATAAAGATTGCAAATAAAGGCTCAGCAAATATAATCAGGACTGCTGATGTAAATAAACCGAATACCCCCATCAGACTCATTGCCTTTTTAAAACCTTCCCTTACCCTGTCATATTTTTTAGCTCCATAGTTCTGTCCTGTAAATGCTCCAAGGGCTGTTGAAAATCCACTTGCACTCATCCATGATATGGCTTCAATTTGTGATCCAACCTTTTGAACCGCTATTGGTATTTCTCCAAATGAAGCTATTATTCTAGCTATAACCATGGCTATAAGTGTAAATAAAGCACTTTGTATTCCCGGCGGAAATCCAATTTTGTTTATTTTTTTCACATATTCAAAATCAGGCATTTTAAATATTTTAAAACCTTTGAAAAGGTCCTTATGATTTCTCAGGTTAATCATAAATACTATGAATACTACTACTTGGGAAAATACAGTTGCAATGGCTGCTCCAGCAACCCCCATTTGAGGAAAGGGACCTATTCCAAGTATTAAAAGTGGATCAAGAATAATATTAACAATTAAACCAATTCCATTGAATAAGAATGGTTTCTTACTATCCCCAAGTCCATTATAAATACCTGTAAATAAAGGTATGATAAAGTTGATATTAGCGAAAAGTGCTACTATTCTCAAATAAGTAATTCCCATTGATACAACTTCTTTATCCTCTATATTAAAGAAGCCTATCATTTGCTCCCTAAATATAACAAGTATTGCCGCATACATGGCTCCTAAAAATATATTTATCTTTATGGTTCCATCAACAAATTTTCTTGTACCTTCATGGTCACCAGCACCTACAGTCTGGGCAACACCAATTTCAGCACCAAGTTTGGTATACATTATAAATGCAAATCCAAACCACATAAAAAAGCCAGCCGTTCCAACAGCTGCAACAGCTTTACTACCAGTTTTACCTATCCATATAAGGTCAGTCATATTATAGGCCATCTGCATGAAAGATGTTCCCATAATCGGAAGAGCCAAGGTAAAAAGACTCTTAATAATATTACCCTTGGTCATGTCAATTTTTCTCATTTTACTATCCCCGTTCTTTTCTAAAATTACTTCGGTACACTAAGTTAATATACATAAGTATACATAAATAAACCCTAAAAGGGAACAAAAAATAATTTTTTAACGTCTAATATTTAAGGTTGCTAAGTATCCAGCTTAGAAAAAACCTTTGAGCTCTTTATTCTGCTGGCCTGAGTGGTGGAATTTGGAGCTCTCTCTACTTTAGCTTATTATCTAATGAAATGTTAATTTCATTACATTTCGACTAATGTCATTGCTTCCCAATGTCGTCTAGTGTAATAATTTCTTCCTCATTCTTACGACTAATGCTACTACTTACGTAATAGCGTCCATTGATATTTATCGCTCACAGAGCAAATAAATTTAATTTAAATAGTACCTTTTTATAAAAGTTATTTTACCTAAGTAAAATTACCTTGGACATATTTCCAAAGGAAATATACTAGTCGTAATACAAATAAAATGCGTATTACACTAGTCGTCTGAGAAACTCGGACACTAGTCGCGAGTTCGTGAGAACAGCACTAGACTATATCTAAAATTAAAATAAACTCTAGAAGTATTAACACTCCTAGAGTTTGATTATTAAAGTAAGTCTTTCCTAACATGCACATCCATCTGTGGATAAGGTATTGAAATTTTGTTTTTATCCAGTTCTTTTTTCACATTTCTTAATAAGTCGAAATGTACTGTCCAGTAATCTTCTTTTTTAGTCCATACCCTTACTGTGAAGTTTATGGAACTATCTGCTAATTCACTTAGAACAACCATTGCTTCTGGATCTTTTTTGATAAGTTCATGCTTATCAATTACATCCCTTATAATTCCTATTACTTGATCTTCGTCACTTTCATATCCTACTCCAAATACAAGGTCCACTCTCCTTTCACTATTGAATGAAAAGTTTACTATATTTGAATTGGCAATACTTCCATTTGGTATAATGACCATCTTATTGTCCGGTGTCACTAGGTATGTATGGAAAACCTGTATTTCCTTAACGCTACCCATTTGACCGCTTGTTTCAATAAAATCTCCTACTTTGAATGGTTTTAGTATTAATAATAATACTCCTCCTGCAAAGTTTGATAAACTCCCTTGGAATGCAAGACCTACTGCAAGACCGGCAGCACCTACAACTGTTGCAAGTGATGCAGTATGTACCCCTATAGTTGATATTACTGATATAAAGAGCAGTATCTTAAGACCTATATTTGTAATACTCACTAAGAATGGTTTGAGTGACTCGTCAATATTTGCCCTAACTACAGCCTTAGATGTGAGCTTAACAATATATCTTATTACCCTCAAACCAATAACAAGTACAAGAAGTGCTCCAAAAATTTTGATACCATAATCCATTATGGACTGCATTATACCTTCATAATTAATATTCATTTGTAACCTCCAAAATTAAAATAAACCTATTTCCATATAATAATATAATACACCAAATAGTAAAGCTGGAACAGTTGTTATTACTGTTGCCCACAGAGAAGATTTACGATCCAGTATTAATAATGGGAATAGTGCATCTCCATCCTGTGATATTGCATTGGCAAGCAGTGCTGCAAAAGGAAGCATTCCCTTTGTGTACATGGCAACAAATAAGATTTGAGGTCCACAACCTGGTACTAGTCCTACTATTGCACCAAGTATTACTGCGTATAGACCTGCACTTGCCATCAATCCTAATAGTACTGATTCTCCACCTGCAAAGTGAAGTCCTAGTTCATATACAAGATAAGCAACGAAAACCCAAGTATTAACGAAAGCTGTCTCACCAGCATTGTGTATTAGTGTTTCCTTTAAAGAAAATATCTTACTTTCTTCTTCCTCATGGGTATCATCCCTGATAAGTTTTTTATCAATAATCATATATACTATAGAAAGAACTGTACCACCAACACCGACAAGAAGTCCTAAGTTTGGAATAGCCAAGGTATTTACATCAATTTGCATCAGAAGCATTATTCCTAATACAAGTCCTATTGTAGTAATCACCCAAAACATTTTGTATAAAATTCCATGGGTAAGTTTATATCCAAAGCCCATGTGATCTTCTCCATCTGCATGGTGAAGTAATAAGTCAATTTCGTCACCTTCAGCATGTCCTATATGCATATCAAGCTTTTCCATTTTTCCAGTTGATTGATAAATACCATACTCATAATCAGTAAGAGCTTCACTTACAGGTTCATGAACCTTATTAGCTTGCTCCTTAGATATGGCTCTTCTATTTTTAAGTAAAGTCTCTCCAATTTTAAAATAATCAACTATATATCCTGTAACAATAGCAATAGCCAATGATAATACACTAACTAAAATAAACTTGTCCGGCATAGCAGCAATCATTACAAAGGCTGCATCACCCATAGTTGCAATAAGAGTAGCTACAACAGTACCAAAGCTAACAGTTCCCCTTATGTACATTGGCATTACAAAAATCGCCCCTCCGCAACCTGGAGTAAGACCAAGTAAAGCTCCTAATATAGGTTGAATCTTCTTGGACTTTTCAATTTTTTCTATAAATCGACCTTCCATCTTGTAATTGATTACACCAAATAACAATAATACAGCACCTACAAATACACCTACTTGTAGAAATGAACCTTCGGCACTTGTTATAATAATATTCATTATTTCATTCATTTATATCACCTCTTTAATTTTATAATACATCAATTGAGAATCATTATCAATAACTATCTTGGACTATAGTGTCTCCTTAACCAGGAACACAAACCATTTAAACCTGGAAACAGGGTTCTTTCATTTATATTTAGCTGATCCAGTCTATCCCTTATTTCCCACTTAAGTCCCTTTGGAATAATTATTTTTCTTATATTCAAATCACTCTCACTAATCAAATCGTCTACCCTGGCAGTAGGACTAGACATCATTGAAAATAGGGCAAATTGATTTACTATTCTAGAATCCATAGAAGGGGGTTCGAAAAACAAAATAAAGTCTTCTCTTTTTGATTTTTGAAGTCCTTCAAGGGACTTATAGGCTTCATTTAACATACCTACAGTAAAGGCATTTGCCTGCTCTTTTTTCAACTTATCCTTCAATCTTACTGGAAGATTTTCTGATGTCTCTTTAAAATCAAGACACCATACCACACCGTCCCTATCATATAGTTCCAGTTGTGATGTTACAAAGTGTAGGGCTACATAAGGAGAATAAGTCCAGTCAAGTAGCCTTGTGGGAAGTCCATAATGTTGAGCTATTGCCATCAGCTCCCATACAGAGTCCACATTAAACTCATAGCTATATTTTTTGAAATTCCTAAGAATGTTTTTCTCTAACTTGTAATAGTTCCCCCCTAACCTTTGAAGACTTGTCATTAGGTCAAAATTAGCATCTGGAAGTCCCCTAAAAGCATATGGAGACCGTATCCTTTTAAGACCTTCATCCCATGATTCTTCAAATAAAATGTCATTCAGATGATTCCATGATGTTATCTCAACTCTTTCCATATAACCACCCTTTCTCTATCTACGAGGGATATATACCCAATTTTTCAATAAGTATTAACTAAATCCAAAGATTACTCCAGACTATTGTGTGTTTAAATTTTTAATTGGGTATAACTATATAAATACTAGATTACAAAGGTGGAATAAGTATGCGTGCAATACCTATAGAATATATCAAAGAAGGGCAAGAACTTGCCGAAACCTTATACACAAATACTGGAACTGTCCTTATAAAAAAAGGAGCACTCCTGTCGAAGAAACTTATTGGAAAAATCGAGGAAAACCATATATATACAGTCTATATCAAAGATAAGTACAGCAAAAATGATGTCACAAAAATGATTGAAACCACATTAAAACATAGTGGGAAAAAAATAATCAAGGAAATGTTTGAATCTATAAAACGTAACAGGCTCAATACTTCAAAGGATGAATTTTTTGAACACTATAATAAACTCCTTGAATTGTTTAATGATATATCCTATGAACTTTCCTCATCATCACACATGCGAATTGATTATATAGATATAAAATCAATGGATGATTATCTAGAGGGTTCTGCTCTTAATACTGGAATACTTGCACTGCTACTTGGTTCGTATCTAGGATACAATAAAGATTTTCAAAAGGAACTATTCATTGCAGGTGTACTACACGATATCGGTCTTTTATTTCTACCAGAAGATGTACTGGATAAATCCAAGGATCTTTCAATGGAAGAAAAAAGAATGATTCTCCATCACCCACTTGATGGCTATAACTTCTTAAAAGATAGAAGTTATGTAAGTTCATATGTAAAAGTATCTGTACTACAACATCACGAACATATAGACGGAACTGGATATCCAAACAGGATTGCTTCAGAGGAAATAAACGATTTTGCACAGATTATAGGTATCACAGATATATATGATGCAATGACTTCTGACAGACCATATAGAAGAGCCTTGCCACCTTCAGAAGCAATTGAGTTCTTAATGGGTGTTACGGGAAGATATTTTTCATCAAACATATCTGAAACATTTATTTCAAGGGTTAATCCCTATCCAATAGGGAGTTTGGTAGAACTAAATACTGGTGATATTGCAGTTGTGGATGAAGCAAATCCAACATTACCCCTAAGGCCTAAAATCAGTATTATTAAAGAAAGCGGAGATGACTTTAGCTTAACTCCAACAAATCTTATTGATAATAACAATTTAGTAATTACAAATATTCATTATTAAATTTTAATCTTATATTTGGAAGGGAGGATTATTTATGAAAAACATGATTATTATCCGCCATGGTAAGGCAGAACACAGTGGAGAAAAAGCTGATATTAATAGAAGACTTACGGATGAAGGGGTCAAATCAATAAATGCCCTTGGAAAATATCTTCTTTCTATAGACCTTCTTCCTGATATTATTGTTTCCTCAGATGCCATGAGGGCAAAAATGACAGCAGATATAGTCGCAAGGGAAGTTCACTGCAAAAACATAATTTACAAGGATCTGCTCTATGCCGGAACTTTTGAAGAAATACTTATATTTTACGAAAGTCTAAGGGAAAGAAATGTACTTATTGTTGGTCATAATCCAACACTAGATAAGCTCATAGCCCATATGCTTGAGATTCCTTGTGAAACAATACATTTATCAACTGGAAGCATGATTCATCTCAATTTCTCCCACGATAAGTGGAAGCTTAAGAATTTTATGAAGTCTAAGGAATTGAATAATTTTATTGCTACTATTTAAAAGAAAAATAAAATCTCTAAAAGTATTGGTTTTAATACTTTTAGAGATTTTTATTTTTCTTTTAAATTATCTAGGAAATAGAGTGGGTAATTACATTATCTGTACCAAGCACATTGTTAAGTGACTTGATCAACTGCTCTTCTTTAATAAAAACGTACTCATACTCCAGTGTTTCCACAAGAAATACATCTACTCCTAAATCCATAAGAGCTTCATATATAACATTAAGATCTGAATCCTTTTCGTTAAGTCCCAGCTTCAAACATTTCCAATTTCCATCATACTCAATGTCATCAGGAATATCCTTTTCATTACAGATAAGAATCTTTTCGTCATCTTCATCAAGTATTGAATAAAACTGGAGTCCAAATACCCACTTAGGTATAGATTTATTTTGCTCTATATATACGATACCAAAACCTTCGTTCATAAAGTTTAGTTCTAAACGCTTCATCATAGGAATTCCTCCTTTCCCATCCACAAATGCCATCACTTTGCTGTAAAGGAAACCAACATATATTAAATCCAAATATACATATATTATAGCAGATTGAAACGGTATTACAAAGGATTCTATATTAAGAGCTATTTTGTAAACTTTCTTTTTTGAAAATCATTACACTTAGCTGTTTATAATATAATACCCCTGAGAAATATTTTAAATCTTAAAATTAAAATCACTGATGTAGGATGGGGTATCAGTGATTTTATATGTTATAGACAAGGGGCTAAGCCCCTGGTCTACATCATCATATTAAATTATTTATGCTCTAAGTGCTTCTTCCTTAACAGACTTACCAAATAGTCTTAGGAATACAACAACTGCAACCATACCAATTGGAAGAACTAAAGCTACGTTCATTCCTAATCCAACTGGAATATATCCAAATAAGATTGAGATTGCCGCAACACTAAGTGCGTATACAAGCTGTGTTCTAGTATGCTCAATGTGGTCACATGCAGAACCCATTGAAGATAAAATTGTAGTATCTGAAATAGGTGAACAGTGATCTCCAAAGATCGCTCCAGTAAGAACCGCTCCTGCACACATTACTACGTATGACTCAACTGGATTGATTGCAAATGCCAAAGGAATTGTAAGTGGCATTAGAATACCCATTGTTCCATATGAAGTACCTGTTGCGAATGAAATAATCGATCCAAGTACAAATATAATTGAAGGAAGTATGAAAGCAGGTACCTTGTCTGATAATAACTCAACAAGGAATTTAGCAGTTCCAAGTTCCTTAATAACTCCCGATAATGACCATGCCAATAATAAAATAATTGCTGTAATAAGTAATGACTTTGTTCCCTGTACAAATACGTCAATACCTTCCCCGATTTTAAACATTTTCTGACTTGCACCCATGATAAGTGCTACAACACTTGCAATAAGAGCTGCTTGGAATAAAACTATACTTGCATCAGATGCACCAAATGTTTCTCTGATTGAGATTATTGATAAAGGAGCTTTATCAACCATTGCCATCATTTCTGGATCTAATGCACTGTATCCATTGAAATAGAATCCAACAAAGGCACTTACTATAAGAGTCATGATTGGAATGATAGCACTCCAAATACTTAATTTTACACCTTCATTTGGCTCAATATCTGTAGTATCTTCAGCTATCATAGGATGTGCTCCATCAGGTAATAGCTTTCCAGTAGTTCTTGCTCTTTTTTCTGCCTTGTACATTGGTCCAAATTCTCTTAACATCATTGCTGAAGCTACGATGAAAACAAGAATTAATATATTGTAGAATCTGTAAGGAATAGTTTCAATAAATACATTGTAAGCATTTACGTCCATTCCTATAGAAGCATATCCATCTTTTATAAGTCCGATTTCATATCCAACCCATGTAGAAATAAGTGCGATACCTGCAATCGGTGCTGCTGTTGCATCAATAATGAATGCAAGTTTTTCTCTAGAAATTCTTAATTTATCAGTAACTGGTCTCATTATTGGACCAACGATAAGTGCATTTGCATAATCATCAAAGAATACAAATAATCCAAGTACCCAAGTAACTAACTGTGCACTTCTTTGAGTCTTTGCTCTCTTTGCTAGGGCCTCAGCTACTGCTCTTGCACCACCCATTTTTGTAATAAGTGCAATAAGACCACCAATAGTAAGACACTGTAATATGATACCTGCATTCCAACTATCAGCAAGTGATCCTAATACAAGGTTAACAATATTAAGGAATCCATGCATTATAGCTCCAAATATATTATAACTATTAAGTCCAACTAGGAATGTACCTGAAAACACACCAATAAATAATGACAATATAACGTTCTTTGTTAAAAAGGCAAGTAAAATTGCTATAAAAGGTGGTAACAGTGTAAGTACTCCAAACTTACTAGCATTCATTTCCGGGCTTGCTGTGTCGGCAAATACCGTTCCACTAAATAATACGACCAGTAGTGCGACTAAAACTAAAATTATTCCTCTCTTCTTCATTTGTAGATCCTCCCTTTAATTTCGTAAAAAATGTATTTTACAATTTCATTTATAAGCCAAACATCTCCATACTTTAATAACACAGGGAGTTTCTAAAATAAAAAAACACCCATAAACTAATGTTTAAGGGTGTAATATACACAAGCAAATAAAGCTCTCTTAAACAATAGCACTCCACATAACGTGACAGTCTCATGTCTCTTAAACATAAAACCAACATACAACCTTAAAGCTATCAGCTGTATATTTCGGCGGTATTCCCTTTCATCCAGTGTCTTCGTTGCTTAACTCTTCTGGCTTACTAATAAATGCCGCGCCTCTATTATTTCGTAATAGAAATATTCAATTCATATAATTGATTAACAATTATGTTTAATATCTTAATATCAAGAGAGACCTTTGTCAATAGATTTTCTTAAATTTTTTTAACATTTATCAATTTCACTAAAAACTTCATCAAGTTTTTCAAATAATAAATCAATCTGATTTTTCTCAACATTTAGGGGTGGAAGTATTCTAATCACATTGTTTCCAGCTCCAACAAGCAGGACTTTCTTCTCATACAATTTATCAAGAACTTTTTTATTTTCTATTATAGGATCAAATCCCAAAAGTAGTCCCTCCCCTTTTATTTCACCTAAATGATACTTTTCCTTCAAACTTTCATAAGAATCGATTATATAATCAGACATAGATTTCACATTATTTAATAAATCTTTCTCATCAATTTCTTTAATAACACTCAGGGCAACTGAACATGAAAGGGGATTGCCTCCAAAGGTAGATCCATGATCCCCGGGCTTTAAAACATCCTTATACTTTTCTGATACTAGCACTGCTCCAATAGGTATTCCTCCCCCAAGCCCCTTGGCTAAGGAAATTACATCTGGCTTGACTTGGTACTTTTGAAATGCAAAATACTCACCACTTCTTCCCATACCACACTGAACCTCATCAAGTATCATAAGACTTTCATATTTATCGCATAATTCCCTGACTTTCTCCATAAATTCAGCTGTGGAAGATATTATACCACCTTCACCTTGTATCGGTTCAAGAATAACACCACATACATTCTTATCAAATACTTCCTCGAGCATTTTAGGGTCATTGTAGTCGACAACAATTACATTGGAAGAGTCTACAGAGTAATCCTTTTGGTATTTTTCATTTGTCACTTTTAAAGAACCTAGAGTTCTTCCATGGAAAGAGTTATTGAAACAAATGAGTTTATTTTTTTCCCCGCTTATGGTTTTCCCATGCTTAAGGGCTAACTTTAAGGCCCCTTCCACACTTTCTGTACCACTATTACAAAAAAATACTGCACCCATATCAGATTTATCAATCAACTTTTGACCCAAATCTGTTTGTGGATAGTTCCAATATAAATTGGATAAATGAATAAGAGATGATGCCTGTTCTTTAATAACCTTACTCATTTCCTCATCACAGTGTCCAAGTGTATTAGTAGCAATTCCCATTACAAAATCTAAATATTTATCTCCATTTTCATCAAATAAATAAGAACCTTTACCCGTCTTAAAAAACACATCTTTTCTTCCATAGGTATTCATAATTGCACTTTTACTCATTTTCATTCCTCCCAACCATTGTTCCAAATCCATTTTCTAAAAAGACCTCTAAAATAATGCTATGGGCCTCATTTCCATTTATAATATGAACATTTTTAACCCCATCTTCCACTGCCTCTACAGCTGACATTGCCTTAGGTTTAATAGCACCTGACAATTTCTCTTCATCTACTAATTTTTTTAATAGCTTTGAATCTATATATGAAATAAGTGAATCTTTGTCCTTATAGTCCTTATATAGCCCATCTACATCAGTTACCAAAATTAGTTTCTCTGCATTAAGGGCACTGGCAATATTACTGGCAGCTGTATCACCATTTATATTAAGAGCATTTCCACTTTCATCCTCTGCAACCGGTGAAACTACTGGTATATAATCCATATCAAGTAAATCCTCGATAACTTTTGTATTTACAATCTTTATTTCACCTACATTTCCATAGGGACCATTCATCCTATCACCTATGATGAGTCCATTATCCCTTCCAGAAATGCCAATAGCTTTAATTCCTTCATTCACAATTCTACTACATATATCCTTATTAACTTTCCCCGAAAGAACCATCTCAACTATATCCATAGATGGATCATCCGTTACCCTATAACCATCTATAAATTTTTCTTCCATATTCATTTTCTTTAAATAGTAATTAATATCTTTACCCCCACCATGGACAAGGACGACATTAATACCAACAAGACTTAAAAGTGCTACATCCTTTATAAACAGATCTTTTAAAATCTCATTTTGAAACATACTCCCACCAAATTTAACTACAAAGGTCTTACCCTTGAATTTTTTTATATAAGGCAAAGATTCTATCAGTAGTTTTCCCTTATCCATAAAGATACCTCCCTTAATCTTTAAGACACTGAATAAATCCAGCTATGATTTTTCCCTGGTTCATATATTTATTGAGTAACATTATACATAGTTATTCATATTTATGCAACCGTTTATTCAGAAAACCCTTGTTTTTTATGTTTTTATTATATTTTTATGCATTTTTATGTATAAATATTATTGACAGACATATCTAGTCACTGTATACTTATGTAAACCATTATTAAATATAGGGAGGAAAAAAGGATGATCAAAGTTGGAATATTTGGAGCGAGCGGTTATGCTGGCAGGGAACTTACAAAAATACTTAATAGACATAGCCAGGTGGATATCTCCTTCATTACATCTGAATCTCATAAAGATATAAAATTCTCAGATCTATATAAAAAGTTTAAAGGCGATATTGACAAGATCCTTATTTCATCAAAAGAAGCTGAAAAGTACCTTAGCTCAGTGGATTGTCTATTTCTTTCACTCCCCCATGGAAAAGGATTTGAAATTCTTAAAAAGTCACTAGATTTAGGAAAAAAAGTTATCGACCTAAGCGGAAACTTTAGACTTGATGATAAAGATGATTACGAAAAATGGTATAAATTCATCCATCCTTATCCAAACTTACTAAATGAAAAAATCTACGGTTTGTGTGAAATTAATAATTCAGCGATTATGAGAAGTAGTCTCATATCCAATCCCGGATGTTATCCTACCTCAATAATTTTAGGACTCTTTCCACTAATTAAGTATTATTATGATGATATTGACCTTAATTCAATAATTATTGATTCTAAATCAGGTGTATCTGGTGCTGGTAAGTCACCAAATTCTAAAAATATTTTTTGTGAAGCTGGGGAAAATATCACTCCCTACGGAATAGGAAGCCATAGACATTTACCTGAAATAATTCAGGAGCTTTCCAAGGCTAATAAAAATAAAATAGATAATGTGACTTTCGTTCCCCATCTAGTTCCTTATCAAAGGGGAATTTTAAGTACTATATATATTAAATGTAAAGTTGATTCTGTATCTGAAATAATAAATAAGTACAAAGAATTTTACTCAAACTCAAAACTAGTAAAGATAGTCGATGAACCGGTCCAAGTAAAATGGGCTGCAAATTCTAATAAGTGTTTTATAAATATATCCTTTGATAAAAACAGCAAAACTATTGTAATTACAAGCGCAATAGACAATCTACTTAAAGGGGCTGCTGGACAGGCTGTACAGAACTTTAACCTTATGTACGGTTTTGATGAAAGCTGCAGTCTAATTTAAAATACAGGAGGGATTAAAATGAAAATCAATAAAAATCTTTTCATAGATGATATAAAAGGTTTCACTACTTGGGCAAAACATACGGGTGTAAAAAAAAGAAGAAATGATTTATGTATAGTTTTCAGTAAAGACCCCTGTGTTTCTGCCGGTGTATTCACAAAAAATAAAATAAAGGCCCATCCCATAATAATGAGCATGGACAATATTAAAAATGAAGTTACCCATGCCATAGTAGCAAACAGCGGAAATGCAAATGCATGTAACGGACCAGAAGGTTATGAGAACTGTAAAAGCATAATTTCTGAAACTGCTAATACATTAGGTATTAATGAAAAAGAAATTTTAACTGCGTCCACAGGAATTATTGGTCTTCCACTGGACATGGAGAAAATATTAACCGGTCTATCATCATACGAATATCATAAATCTTTACCCCTAGATGCAGCTGAGGCTATTTGTACTACAGATACTTTTTCAAAACACCTAGGAATGGAATTTGAGATTTCAGAAAAAAATATAAAGCTATCATGCATTGCAAAGGGCTCGGGAATGATTCATCCCAATATGGGAACAATGCTTTCTTTCATAGCAACAGATTTAAACATAACAAAAGAACTTTTACAAGAAGCATTAAATGAAAGCGTGACAGATAGCTACAATATGATCTCTGTAGATGGAGACACCTCTACAAACGACTGTGTATTTATACTGGCAAATGGCAATGGGAAAAACCATAAAATAGACAGTAAGAATGATGAATATTATGCTTTTCTAAAAGCACTGAATGCTCTAAACAAAAACATATCCAAACAAATCGCCATGGACGGAGAAGGGGCTACCAAGCTTATTGAAACAAAAGTAATCAACGCACCAAGCAAAAGTGATGCTAGAACCCTTGCTAAATCAGTGATATCATCAAGTCTTGTAAAATCGGCATTTTTCGGCAATGATGCTAACTGGGGAAGAATCCTATGTGCCCTAGGATATTCAGAAGGATCTTTCAACCCAGATAAAATTGACATATCAATTAAAAGTTCCAGGGGAAAAGTAGACATAATGAAAACAGGACAGCCAACAATATACAGCGATTCACTTGCCGAAGCAATCATAGACGATTCCAAGGTTGATATCTTAATTGATTTAAACTCCGGAAAAGAAAAAGCCACATCATGGGGATGTGACCTTTCTTATGACTATGTTAGAATTAATGGGGCTTATAAGGTGTAACGAACTCCGTTTTATCAAATTGATAAAACGGAGTTCGTTCTATTCCTCAATAGGAAACTCTATAGTAAATTCAGTATACATATCTGCTTCTGATTTAACAGATACTTCTCCCTTCATGCTTTGATTGACTATATTTTTTACTATATTAAGTCCTAATCCCATTCCGCCTTTGTTTTTAGTAGTTGAAAAGAATGGTTCAAAGATGCTTTCAAGATAATCTCGGGATATTCCTTTTCCGTCATCACCAAATTTAATGATACATCTGTTTTCCCTTTTATAAATGTTAATATTTATTTCTCCAGTGCGGTCTTTCCCAAAACCATGGTTTAAGGAATTTAGAAGCAAGTTGGATACTATCTGGGTAAGATCATCCAAATATACTTGGGAATATACATCTTCATATGTGTAGTTAAGCTTGACCCCTTCCTGATCTATCTTATATTTCAAGCTATCAAGTACTTCACCAATATATTTCCCTACATTTATCAACTTCTTCTCATGAACATTTTGATTTACATATATTTTCTTGAAACTGTCTACTATATTTCTAGATATATTTAGATTATCTTCTATCATCTCACATGATTTTTCAGCTAAACTCAAATATTCCACAAATTCTTTTTTACCTAAGGCTCCCGATTCCAATGAACTTAATACTCCATCGGTTTTTTTCTTAAGATTTGTAACCGCTGTAAGACCTACTCCAACTGGAGTATTTATTTCGTGGGCTACACCTGATACAAGCTTGCCTATCAATGAGTTTTTCTCTGAAACCATAAGTTTTTTCTGGGCAAGTTTTAGATCTTCAATAGTTTTATTTAACTCAGAAGTACGCTCAGCCACTTTTTCTTCAAGCATACGATTTGATACTTTCAGGGTGTTTTCATATTTTTTCCTCACAGT
Organism: Bacillota bacterium; assembly: GCA_025210655.1. Classification (GTDB taxonomy): domain Bacteria; phylum Bacillota; class Clostridia; order Peptostreptococcales; family Acidaminobacteraceae; genus JAOARG01. The sequence goes on along the minus strand of JAOARG010000077.1, from coordinate 82,796 downwards.
AATATCTTTGACAATAGCCCACATTGCGACACCATAATCCTGATAATTATCAATGACATAGGCTCTTAACTCAACTGGAAATACACGTCCATCCTTCTTAATATACTCTTTTTCATATATTTCTGAATATCCTCTTTTGAAGAAATTATCATCAAGTATATCTGTTTCATAGTCATGCCATTTCTTCGGTGTAATATCAAAAAATGTCATGGTCAATAACTCTTCTTTACTATATCCCGTCATTTCCTCAAAGGCTTGATTAAATTCGAGAATCTTACCATCTGTATTCACCATAACATAGCCATCCCTCATGGCTTCGAGAAGATTTCTATATTTGGTTTCAGAAACCTTTAACTTCAAGTTATTTTCATATCTTTCTACCACCATATTTTCAAATGTCTTTAGCAAATTAAAGGTTTCAGAACCTTTCCTGTATTTATCATATGGTATATCTGGAATTGTATATGGAGAATCCTTAACCTCTATAAATAGGTTTTTCATATCATCATATCCCGAAAGTAAAGGTTTTATGACATAGATTATAAACAAAACTAAAAGTACAAACATTATAGTAACAATGGATATGATAATTATTATCTGATCATTTACAGCAGCATTAATATCACTACTATATATACCCGTTCCAAGATACATTTTCAGTGAATCTAGACCTATAACATATGATATTTTTTCCTCCCCTTCTTCTTTACCTGGTGGAGGATAATGATAAATTACATATCCATCTCCTGATTCTGATTTTGCTGCCTTCACAAGTTCTCTAATCAAATATACTCCATTGGAATCCTTAAGATCCCACTGGGAAGTCCCTTCTTTTTCTGGCTGAAATGGTTGTACCATCATCATTCCATCATAAGAGCTCATAAAAAGATAATTCATATTTTCCCTATCTTCATAAACTTTTTGTCTTATTATATCCCTGACCTTTACTCTGGCATCATCAAATGTAATCCTTCCCATTTCATAATCTTCAATGGTATCTGTAACACTGTTATAACCAATTTGAACCAGATGCTTCAACTCATTTTTTCTCAGCTCTACAAGGTGATCAGAGAATCTCTCAACAAAAAGATATATAATTGATGCAAAAACCATAAAAAGAATTACTCCAAGTATGGTTAATTTCATAATTGCAGAATTTTTCATATTCCATTTTCTTTTTATAGTATCCATATCGCAAATCACATCCTTAACTTTCTATCTTAGTTTAAATATACCCCATTATTTAAAAATTAAAAAAATAGATGTTTGACCAAATGGTCAAACATCTATAAATTATAGCATTTTACACTTTTATTTTTAAAATAGTGTGCTTCCAAAAATCCAACATTTTTCAAAAGCTCTGATACTGTCTCCCATCCGAATCCTACATAGTTTTTGTAATGGGCATCTGATCCATAGCTTATCAGTTTTCCTCCTAGATCTTTATATAAAGTTAAAATATTTTTTGATGGATTTGGCTCTTTATGATAGTATCTAAGGCCTGCACCGTTTACTTCTAGGACTTTTTCTTTCATTATAAGAATTTTAAAGATATCTGCTATTGTATCCTTGTTTTCATTAAAAACCCTCTCCATATCTAAATAATCTTTATATCTAGAGGGATAATCCAAATGGCCTAAGATTTGAAATTCATCTACATTATCAACCATGTCCCTTATATGTTTAAAATATACTTTAAACTGCTCATATATGTTATCTTTTCTAAAAAACATTTCATCATGTAAATTCTTATCAAAAATAGTATGTACCGAAAGTATGGAGTAATCAAAATTCTCATCATTGCCTAAGGCATTAATTTTTTTAATTTCCCTTGGGTCATATCCTATTTCTATTCCCTTAAGTAAATCCATTTTCTTAGAAACCCTTTCTATTGCTGAAACATAAGAATCTATATCAAATCCTTTAGAAAATAAAGGATCTGGATTTCTAAAGTCATAATGATCACTAATTCCAATGGTTTTTATATTATTTTTAATACAGTAATCTACTATGTCCTCAATTTTCTCACTTGAATCCGGGGAAAAACTTGAATGAATATGGCAATCAACCATTCTACTTCCTCCTTCCTCCAAGCTCCTTTAAGATATCTTCATATGCTAGACCTCTCTCTTCCATAAGTACAATCAGATGATATATTAGATCACTGATCTCATAAATTAATTCATCATTATTGTTCTTGGAAGCTATTATAACCTCTGCTGTTTCTTCACCAACTTTTTTTAAAATCTTATCTACACCCTCATTAAAAAGATAAGTAGTATAAGAACCCTCCACTGGATTAGCTTTTCTTTCCTTTACAACCTTAAATATATCCCTGATTACATTACCCCTAATTTCTTCTTCTCCAAGAAGATAGTTGTGAAAACAAGAGTACTCACCTGTGTGACAAGCATTTCCTTCCTGCTCAACCTCCAGAAGGATAGTATCTGAATCACAATCTATGCTTATCTTTTTTACTTTTTGTACATTCCCAGAAGTCTCACCTTTTCTCCATAACTCTTGTCTACTCCTTGAATAAAAACATGTACGTTTCTCTTCCATAGTAATATCAAAAGACTCTTTATTCATATATGCTAGCATCAACACCTTTTTACTCTCATAGTCCTGAACTACAGCAGGTATCAAACCATCTTTGTTAAACTTCAAATTCATTATTCATCTTCCTTTCAAATCCTTACTGCTACTCCCTCATCCATAAGATAGGCTTTCAAATCACTGATTTTTATCTCACCATAGTGAAATACTGAAGCCGCCAGTATACCATCTGCGCCAGATAGGGCACCTTCTAAAAAGTGCCTTTCAACACCAGCTCCACCAGAAGCTATAACTGGTACACTTACTTCATTAACTACCTTTTCTAAAAGTTCAAGATCGTAACCTTCCTTCATTCCATCTGAATCAATACTGTTTAGGACAATCTCTCCAGCACCTAATGAAACAGCTTCTTTAATCCACCCTATAGCATCAATGCCTGTATCTATTCTGCCTCCATTAATAAAAACATTCCAGCTCTCTGAAGATTTTTTACAATCTACCGATACAACTATACACTGGGAACCAAAGGTTTCGGCTCCTTCCTTAATTAGTTGAGGATTTTTAACAGCTGAAGAATTTATTGAAATTTTATCTGCACCATACTTGAGGATTTTTCTCATATCTTCCACTGACTTTATTCCCCCACCTACTGAAAATGGTATATCAATAAATCTTGCTATATCTTTGATAAACTGAATAGATAGCTCCCTATCTTCATGGGATGCTGTTATGTCATAAAATACTAGCTCGTCAGCCCCTTCTTCACAATAGAATTTAGCTAAGGTAAGGGGATTATCAACATCTACAATATTTTTAAAATTTTTTCCCTTTACAACCCTACCACTTCTTACATCAAGGCAAGGTATTATCCGTTTTGCAAGCACCTTCCCAACTCCTTTATATCAATCCTATTCTCATAAATGGCTTTACCTACGACTACTCCATAAACACCGGTTTTCCTTAAATCTTCAATATCCTTCATAGATCCGACACCACCAGATGCCACAATCTTCATATCACTTGACTTTGATAGTTCCCTATAAAGCTCTACATTTGGACCTTCTAAGGTTCCATCACATGATATATCAGTATAGACAACCATTTTGCAACCATAAGAAGATAAATCACTCAAAAGTTCACTACCTTCTAATCCTGAATTCTCTTTCCATCCCCTGGTTTTGACATATCCCTTGTCCACGTCAATTCCAACAATTATCCTGTCTCCATATTCTTTTATAAGTGCTTTTGTTAGCTCTCTATTTTCAACTGCAACCGTTCCAAGAATAATTCTCTCAACACCCATGTCAAGAAGTTCCTTAGCATCTTCATAAGTTCGTATTCCACCACCAAGCTGAACTTTAATAGCCGGAAGGGATACAATAGAAGAGATGACTTGGCGGTTATTCTCACTTCTATTTAATGCCCCATCAAGATCAACTATATGAATATAATCTATACCTTGATCAATAAACATTTTAGCCGCATCTACAGGGCTATCAAAATATACCTTCTTATTTTCAAACTCACCATTTGTAAGCCTTACACACTTACCCTCTTTAATATCAATTGCAGGTATTATTTTCAAAGTAGTGCCTCCTTTACTCCCCTTAATAATTCTATGCCCTTTTTAGAGCTCTTCTCTGGATGAAACTGAAAAGCAACTACATTATCTCTTCTTACAACTCCCGGTATCTCACATCCATAATCCGTAAGTCCAATAACTTCTGGCCCTATTCCATCTTTATAATAGGAATGTACATAATAAAAGTAATCAAGACTATTTACGTATTTAAAAATATCATCCTCTTTTAAAAACTCTACTTGATTCCAACCCATGTGGGGAACTTTAATTGATTTTTCAAGTTTTCTAATCTCACCTTTAAAAATACCAAGTCCTTCATATTCACCATATTCATAACTTTTCTCATACATTAACTGCATGCCTAAACAAACCCCAAGTAGAGGCCTTCCTTTTTTTACATGTTCATAAATAAGTTCTCTATATCCATTATCAATAAAATCTATAGCATCCCTAAAAGCTCCTACACCGGGCAAAATAAGCAGGCCAGAATCCTTTAATTTATTAGGATCATCAGTCGACTGGACTTCTACATCTATATCCTGAAATGCCCTTATGAGGGAAGATTGATTACCTAGTTTATAATCTAAAATATAATTCATTAGATAACCCCCTTAGTTGAAGTTACTTGATCACTGATTATGACTTTTGCCTTAGCAAATGATCTACCAAGTGCCTTAAAAAGTGCCTCTGCTATATGATGATTATTTTCCCCTCTTATTACATCTAAATGGAGAGTCATTTTTGATGTGGTCACTAAGGCTCGAAAGAACTCCTTTATACACTCAGTTTCCAATTGACCAATTCTTTCCCTTTCAAAGTAATAATCAAAATATAAAAATGGTCTCCCAGACAGATCTATGGCAGACCTTACAAGGGACTCGTCCATTGCTATGTACTGGGATGAAAATCTCTCAATGCCAGGATCCATGTCCAAGGCTTTTCTTATACATTCACCAATTACATAGCCCAAATCCTCTATAGTGTGATGACAATCAATGTGTAAGTCACCTTCTATTTCACCATTAATATCTACTCCAGAATAAAATGAAAACTGATCAAGGAGATGATCAAAAAATCCTATTCCTGTATTAAGGTTATTTTTCCCCTTCCCATCTAAATCAATGGAAACTCTAATAGATGTCTCTTTAGTAATTCTTTTTAACTCAGCTTTTCTCAATCTCCTTCACCTCCCTGAAACTTTTAATAAAGGCTTGATTCTCTTGTAAACTTCCCACCGTAACTCTAAAATATCCATTACTAGAATCACTGTATTTTCTTATTAATACTCCCTTTTCAAGAAGCCTATCTTGCAAATTGTCTATAGTTGAATAAAAATATATGAAGTTACTTTTAGATGGGAAAACTTTGATTCCTAAATCTTTCATTTGATTAAATAGTTTTTCCCTTTGCTCCTTAATAAACACAATATTCTTACTAACCTCATCTTGGCACTCCAATATGGTTTCACCACAAATCTGAGTAAAAACATTTATGTTGTAAGGTGGTCTAATTTTATTTAACTGCTCAATGTTGTAGCCACTAGATAGCATATAACCAAGCCTCACACCTGCAAGTCCATATGCTTTAGAAAAGGTCTTGGCAACAAAAAGATTTTCATAATCATTAATCAAATCTGATGAAGACTGACCCATAAATTCTACATAGGCCTCATCAAGTAAAACAAACCTATTACTATTATTATCTAAAAACTCAACAATTTCACTTCTCTCAACCCAAGATCCTGTTGGATTGTTTGGATTGCATATAATAACAAGCTTTGGATCAAGTTCTTTACACCTTTCATTTAAAAGACCCATGTCCATCTTCATTTCACTATCTAATGATAGTGTCTCATAATTAGCCCCCTGGATATTTGCATATAGATTATACATAGAAAATGATGGAGAAAATCCTAAAACCCTATCTCCTGACCCTATAATACATTTGAAAAGCAATTCTATGACCTCGCTGGAACCAGATCCCATAAGAATATTTTCAATTTTTAGATTCTCACGTTTGGAAACAGCTTTTCTTAATTTCACAGAAGAACCTTCAGGATATCTGTTTATATCCATATCAAGAAGTCTATTAATCAATTTATCCTTAGCTATTACAGATGTAAAGTTTTCATTTGCATCCATTTTATACTGACATGATTTTTGATTTGTACTATAGCTGGCAATATCAGCTAGAAAATTTTTATACATGTTACTCATCTCCCATTCTAACCCTTATGGAGTTACTGTGGGCAGTAAGTCCTTCATCTTCTGCAATTCGCATAATTGAGTTTCCTGAACTTAATAGAGCCTCTTTACTGTAATATACAAGGGATGATTTTTTTATAAAGTCATCAACCCCAAGTGGAGATGAAAACTTAGCTGTAGAACTTGTTGGTAAGGTGTGATTAGTTCCCGAAAAATAATCCCCTACGGGCTCAGGAGTGTACTCACCTAAGAAAATAGCCCCTGCATTTTCAATTCTTTTATATGCTTCGAAAGGGTTAACCGTCATTATTTCAAGATGCTCAGGAGCAACTTTATTTGCTATCTCTATAGATTCCATTAAAGACTCAGTAATTATTATAGCTCCAAAATTTTCAAATGATTTTCTTATGGTCTCTTCCCTTTCCATAAGTTTTACCTGTCTTTCAAGTTCCTTTTCCACTTCTTTTGCAATCCTTGGGGAATCAGTAACCAGTATTGAAGCGGCCAAAGTGTCATGCTCTGCCTGTGACATAAGGTCTGCTGCTACATATTTAGGATTTGCACTGTCATCTGCAATAATTAATATCTCACTTGGTCCAGCAATCATATCAATCCCAACATAACCCATAACTTGCTTTTTCGCCATAGACACATAAATATTTCCCGGTCCTACTATCTTTGATACCTTAGGTACACTTTCGGTTCCAAAAGAAAGAGCAGCTACGGAATGTGCTCCACCTACTTTTAGTATCTTATCTACGCCGGCTATTTTGGCAGCAACAAGTACTGAATCCTTTACACTTCCATCTGCCATAGGAGGTGTTACCATAACAACTTCCTTAACTCCCGCTATCTTTGCTGGTACACTGTTCATAAGAACAGAAGATGGATATGCCGCACTTCCTCCAGGGACATATATACCAACTTTCTCTATGGGTCTGATTAATTGCCCTAAAATAATATCCTCATCTTTTTTATATAAGTAATCTTTTCTAACTTGTTTCATGTGATAATCTTTAATATTTTCGTGTGCCATTTTTAAATCTTTCAGTAGATTTTCATCAATATTATTAAATGCATTGTCAATTTCTTCATCGGATACAATGATGCTTTCAAGATCAACATTATCGAACTTACTAGTATAAAATTTTAATGCATCATCACCTTCTTTTCTAACTTTGGATATTATATCTGCTACAGATGTATTTACATCATCAAAATCCATTTGGCTTCTTTCGTACAACTTACTTAAAAAACTTTTTGATTTTTTCATATCAACTATATTTATCATCTTTTATCCTCCTAAAACTGATTAACAAAATCAGTAATCTCTTTATATTTAAATCTATATGATCCTTTATTTGCTATTATTTTTCCACTAATATCACATACATCAGCTATAACCTCTAGTCCATTTGCCCTCAAGGTATTCCCAGTTTCCACAATATCTAAAATCACATCGGACATTCCTATAAGAGGAGCAAGTTCCACTGACCCGTTTAATTTGAATATCTTTATTGGTCTTTTCTCATCTTTGTAGTACTCCCTAGCAACATTGGGATACTTTGTAGCTATTCTAAGGGTACTGGACTGCTTGTATCTATCAGATCCTTTTAGTGCAGCTATTGAAAACTTACATTTTCCTATTCCAAGATCCTTTATTTCATATATATCAGCTTCAGATTCCATTATTACATCTTTCCCTACAACCCCGATATCCACAATACCGCTGTTTACATATGTAGGAACATCCATAGGTTTCATAAGAATGTACTGAATATTCTTGAAATTATCATTAAAAATAAGTTTGCGGCTATCAAGGTCTACTACATCTCCATAGGGGGTATTTTCCATTAGTTTTACAACTTGCTTCCCTAGCCTACCCTTTGCTAGGGCTACCTTAACCATTTCCATTTTAGTCACTTCCTTCTATTGACTTATATATTTTGTCCATATACATGGTAAATCCTATAGCATCATATTCTCCAATAGAGTATTTTCCTCCACTTACAACTTCTCCAAGCTGACCATAATAATATCCCGAAAAAATAATCCCTGTATAATAATCAAGGGATGCTACCATTGATAAATCAAAATGAACATACTTGTCTATATCTTTATCTTTTAAATAAGTAAATAAAATTTTCAACTCCTGAATATATTTATTGAAACTATCCCCGATTTTTAAGGATTCTAGTTTTTCTACAGCTTCGATTCCACCTTGATTCTTCATGACCATATCTAGAACTATCATAATATCATTAAGACCTTTTTCATCTGAGTATTTCCTCAGATCATCAAAATTTTTATTTCTAAGATATCCCAAGATTTTTTTCTTTTCGTCACATTTAAGACTCTTCAACAATTCATCTAGAAACTTTGCATTTCCAACTTCAAGAATAAAATCACCATTGTACTTACTATTCATTTCAACAACCATATCTACGATACTACATACAGTATCCATATCGTTATCATATAGAATTTCCCCACCAATTTGAGCAATCTCTATTGCACCTCTTTTTTCATCATTTCTAAATACACTTGATGAATAGTAAAACTTCTTTATACTCTCCTTACTTTCCATGTTTATCATTGATTCTCCAATAACAGATGTTATATCCGGTCTTAAAACCTTAACATCCCCGCTGGCATCAATAATTTTTATTACTTCTCTACTGGATAGGCCATCGTTCAATCTTATATAATCATCATAATCCTGAAAAATCATGGGAGATATCTCAAAGAAATCTTCCCTGATAAATATATCTTCAATTGCCCTTCTGGCATCTACTTTTCTTCTAATTGCTTCAATATCCATCTAATCACCTCACTCTTATCCTTTTACCACTTTAAAGCGGTAAAGCGTTTTTGATATTATATCACATGGGAAAAAAATATCAATATTTTTTTTGCACAAAAAAGAGCGCTCTATTAAGCGCTCTAAAATCCAGTCAATTACCATTTAGTTTAAAAAATTTCTTGAAACATTTTCCTTTTTCTCTCGACTTAAAATTTTTCCCGACTATATCTTTTGGTATTGTGTACTTATTTAATTCCTGATCACCTACAACTATTACTAGACCATCTTCGGTAAAAAAGTATTTATCGTCTATTATAATATCAGTTGAAATCCTATCACCATAGTTTCTAACAATATAATTACTTAACATGTCTTTATATCTTTTACATTTAAAAACATCCCTTAAGTGAATTTCTTTTCCAGTTTTCATATCGATATTTTTATATGTATTTGGTGTTCTATGTAAGTAATCTACTTTCAAACTAATTATTCTATTACTAAAATACTTAACCTGATATGCACTATTTTGATTTTGATCTGTAAACTTTATTAGAGCATCCTTAAGTTCTAACTCTTCATTTACTTTCCAATAATCATTTGTATTTTCACTTCTATTATTATATTTCGCTTCAAAAAAGTATCCAACAGATACTAGAAACATATACAACAATAAAAAGAAAGCTATTAATATATTTTTCATCAATATCACCCATCTGGTATTTATTATATTCTATATTCTAATATGTTTACTTTACAAATGGGTAACAATTTCTTAACAAATACAAATCAAATTCTTAATCTATTCCTTACATAAAGCTAATATAATTTAATTAGATAGCCGATATATATAATAACAAAGAAAAATCCTTTCATTTAAGAAGCTTCCTAACTGAATAAACAAGATATGCTAACAGCACTACCGTATTTATAATATTTCTTATATTACTAAACGAGGTGATCTAATGGGATGTCAAGTTTATCAAAAGCAAAATTACAAGATTTATAGAGCTGGAAATAATTATATAGTTCATAATAGTAATTATCCATTCAAGGAAAAGCACACTCATTTAAGAAATTTCAATGCTGCAAAAAAAATTATTTCCTTAGCAATTTCAAAGAGAATCCCTAGGGATTTATCGGATTATCTTCTTACATCATTACTAAGAATCAGCGATGATGAAAACTATGAACATCATTTAAGCGAGCTTCTTGAAGTTAGAACTACTAAGGGTAAGAAATTGAGGTATGTTAATAGTCATTGAGGTGAAATTATTCTAATTTCATCGTAGTTCGTGAGTCGTAGGTGGTAGGTCGGAAGGGCTTTTGAAAGATTATTATGACTTGAATATATAATTGAATTTAATATAAAAAGATAGTGTGTCCGGTGGGACACACTATTGTTGTTTTATTTATAATCCGTATCTTACGTAAATCATTACTAGGGTTAGATAACATATGAAATTGTATACGTTGTTTATCATGCATATTCTTATGTCTTTGCCTTCAAATCCCCATCTTTTTATTATTACAGGTAGGCTGGAGCCGATCCAAAGAATTAGTACTAATGAAAGTCCCATCCTCATGTCTATAATATGTAGATTCATTACTAGAAAACCTACAAGATATCCCATAAACAGTAAGGATATTATTAGAAATACATAAACTTTTACCATTCTAGCTATATCAATTTCTTCCTCTTCATAAACTAGATTTATGTCATCCATCCATTCCTTGGCAAAAAGTACGGGGGAATACCAAATCGAACCGATTACCATGTTTATGGCTGTACCTAAGAGCATTAAAACCCAATCGATATTGTAAGTCAATAAACATTACCTCCGCTTTTTGTTGACTTATACCCAAATGATTTTATAATTACTCAAGCTATACTTGAAAGATCCTATGACATTGGTAAGGATATAATAAATTCTGTATAGACACCCTCCCTTGAGCTAACACTTATCCTACCTCCATGGGCTTCAATTATTTCTTTTGAAATAGAAAGCCCCAGACCCTTTCCAGGCTTTAACTTATCATTTTTCACTTGATAAAATCTATCAAAAATATTATTAAGTTCACCCTTTTCAATACCACATCCTGAATCATAAATTGAAATCAGTATATTTCTTTTCTCTTCATTTACACTTATTACTATTGAATCATTTTCCTCAGTATATTTAAGGGCATTGGATATAATATTGTTAATACTCCTTAGTATATCTTTTTCAGAGATTTTTACATAACAATCCTTTTTCAAATTATTATTATAGGTGAATTTACGATTTTTATCCTCTAGAGAGCTCTTATGCTCAAAATATATACCCTGTAAATATTCATGTATATCTACCCTTTTGTTTTCTTTTGGATTGTAACTTTCCTTTATCTCATTTACTCCATATAGATCATCAATAATCTCATTTAGATTATCAATATTTCTATCAAGCTTATTATAATATCCATCTAAATCATCTTCTTTTATGATTCCCCTTTTTATTAGGCCAAAGTTTATTTTCAAATTTGATAAAGGAGTCTTCAGGTCATGGGATAAATTTTCTATAAGAGCTTCCTTATTTTCCCTCAACTTTTTCTTATACTCGTAATCCCTATACAATCTATAACCTAAATAAATAACTGTAACTCCTAGTAGGATAGAAATTCCTATAGCCAAATATAGGGGTTTTTTATCTTTCTCAACTTCTTTTGCAAGAACCTGTTTATACATTTCTTCCCTTGGAATATACTCAATAACCTTATTGAATATATCCCTTAAAACATTATTATCCCTTGAAAAAGCAAATCTATATTCTCCCTTTATATCCAGATTACCTTTTTTATGAATGTTTTTATATCCATTTTCCCTGAGGTAATAAAGATAGGATGAATCTTCAAGAATAGTATATGTGTTTTCATTTGCATCAACATATTCTAATGCTTCCATTACACCTTCTACCTCAATTATTTTTACATCTTCAACATATGAAGATATATATCTTTCCTGCCATGATGCTATTGGTACTACTAAGGTTTTTTCGTAAAAGTCTCCGATTTTAGTAATGGGGGCACTGCTATTGTCCCCCAATATAATGACATCTTCCATATAATAACTGTCTGAAAAATACATATCCGCACTAAGGGAATAATCATATACTACACTTGAAATCAGGTCTACCTGATTGTTATTGATCATTTTTATTTTTTCATTCCAATTTAGTTCATTATTTCTACTATGAACCTTAAACTTTATACCAAGCATTTCTTCTACTTTCTGAATATACTCAGGACCAATACCCTTAGCTTGGCCATCTATACCAACATACTCAACTGGCAAAAGATCTCTTTTAGAAAAATAAGTTATGGTTCCAACTTCTTTTAAGTAATCTATTTCCTCTATACTTAAGTTTAATTTTCGATAGTTGCTATCAAAATCATCATTTGCAAAGTTGAAGGGCACCACCATAATAATACAGGCCATAATCAGTGATAATATAAATTTATAGCTGCTTTTAATTACTTTAATTTTAATCACCTACCCCTTAGAGATAATCAATCTTGTATCCCACTTTATACTTAGAAACAATCTCCATGTTCTCAAATCCAGCTTCAAAAAGCTTTTTTCTTATGTTAGCTATATGAACTGATACCGTTCTAGTTGAAACCCCTGAAGAAAAGCCTTCATCTATTGACTCTAATATTTCATCAGCACTTATATAGTCCTCACTTTTATATAGACAATGGAAAACTCTAAATTCCATTTTAGTTAAAAACAATTCCTTCCCTTCAATAAATACATCATTTTTGAGCATATCGAATATCACACCATTTTTATCTTCAGTATTAATATCAAGCCTATTAATCAAGGCTTCAATTCTCGCTAAAAGTATATCTAAATCAAAGGGCTTGGCTATATAGTCATCCGCTCCACGTTTAAAACCCTCTACTATATTGTTTTTTGCTGACAAGGCAGTTAGAAATATAATTCCAACATCTTCTGAAGCAAACTCCGTACACAGCTCTGTTCCCCTAATATCAGGTAGTAATGTGTCTAGGAGTATTACATGGGGTTTAAAACTATTAAAGAATCTTATTGCATCTTTTCCATTAAAAGCTTGCTGAACTTCATATCCCATATGGCTCAAGAATAACTTAACACCATCAGATATATCCTTTTCATCTTCAACAACTAATATTTTATACTTTCCCAATTTGACTACCTCCTAGATTATTATTGAAAAGCTTTATAATCCATTGAAATTATTTTTATAATCCCATCTTTTTTCATCATTTTTATCTTCATCTTTCCCATCTTTAGATCTCCGCTACCATACATTATTAGCTCCGAATCATAAATACCACTTTTATTTTCTAGTTTTACTATCTTTCCAGAGATATCTTTAAAGTCTCCAAAATATGGTGTATAAAAATCGCTTGTCATTTTGATGTCCTTATCAAATACCAGATTTACAAACCTTTCCACATAAATTTTATCAAATACTTTTTCATATTCTAAGGATTCAAAGAACTCTGATTCACCTTCATTTGCAATATACCTTTCCCTGATTGGAAATTTACCAAGGGCTCCTATCAACCATATGGTGAAGTCATCCTCATTGCCATCCATAACTTCCTCATTTTTCTCATAAAGATCAAGTCCCCTAAATATATCATATGAAATATCAAGTATTTCTTGATCGAGCAAGCTATTATTATCTTCTTTTTCTATAAACTCTTCCATTTCCTTGCCTAGATATACCCTTAAACCAGCTACCTTTCCAGGTGCCATATCATAGTTTTCACTATCTATTATTGCCAGCCTATAACCCTTATAAGGATACTGAATCTCTTCATAAAATACCTCTTCAGCTCTCTTTGTAACTATTTCTCCTTGACCCAAAGAAAGGCTTATGTCATCAAAGTTTTCACCAAGTTTTATCCCTAGGATTGATACATGGGGAAAAGCATCAGTATAATATCCCTTTTCTAAAGTGATTTCACTTACTCTACTACTATCAAATGAGGTATGAAAAACTATTCGGTAACTATCCTTATCTATAGATATAAATGGTGCAATCTCAGTAAAATCATTTGGGGAATATACCCTTCCATAATCCTCATATACATATTCAATATCTCTTCCCAAATAATTTAACAACTCATCATAATTGATGTTTCTTAGCCCTTCTTCATTTTCTCCCTTGATGCTATATTCTTTAATTTCCTTACCCTCTTCATCTATCAAATAAGTTTTCAGCCAAGTATTTTCATCTTGTCTATTAATTATTATATTGTCATCCTTTGATAGATTGTATATTGATCCCTTAGTAAGAAACTTCAATTGTCTTTCCTCTAAATCATATGAGAAAACATTATTCTCTTCACCAGGACCCCTAACTGATGTAAAGTAAATTTTTCTATTATCATTGCTAGGAAATCCATTAATTATTGTTCCTATATATAAGTCCTCATTAATTTTCTCACCAGCTTTAAGTATCATTTCTTCAGTTCCATCTTCATAAAGTAACCATAGTTCATTGGCCTTGATAGTATCACTTGCTGTTTTAATTCTTTCAAGACTATTTCCCCTTATTATGACCTTAAAGGGCTTAACTTCAAAAACCTTTTCTACTGATTTTTCCTTAACTATAGGATCATTTTCTGTATCTTTTATATCAATTTTTTGTGAACATCCCTGTAATAGTAAAGCAAGTAAAAGAATCATTATATATATTCTTTTCATCTTCATTTTATTCCCTCCTAAAATTAAGAGTCCTTCATAGCTTATCTCTTATACTTTTATTATAAAGTAAAAAAAACTTGCTATGTGCAAATTTTTCTTTACATTTTCTATTCTATTTAACTAGGTCTTCAAGTTTATAATTCAGCTGATTACAAAGGTCTAGGACCTTAACTATAAGTTGAGTACCAATTTTACCTGCACTAAAGACTATTTCCTCGTGCTTATCTGCTTCCATGTCTATATATGTATCAAAGTTCTTTTTCATTCCTATAGGAGAACATCCACCCCTTATATAACCAGTTATCTTTTGAATATCTTTTACTGCTATCATCTCAATCTTTTTTTCCCCAGTAATCCTGGCACACTTTTTCAAATCCAGTTCCTTATGAACAGGAATAAGAAAGACATAATAATGTTTATCTTTTCCTTCTGTTACTAAAGTTTTAAATACCTGATTATTATCCCTAGAGATTTTTTTTGCTACTGATATACCGTCTATTTTCCCATCATTAACATCATAGGATGAAAGCTTATATTCTATATTTAACTTATCCAGTATACGCATACTATTGGTCTTTATCTTTTTCGCCATATTATCACTCCCATAACTAATAGATTTATTTTAATTTATCATTTTTGGGCAAAAAAATAAAGCCCCCGGATCTCTCTCTAGTGACTCTTTGTATAATTCTCTCTTAATTTATATTCATCCTTTTCAATGATACTATTTACGATATCTAAAGCCATGCAAACATCGATAGATTCCATGTCTTCAATCATTCTACTCAACTCTTCTTTAGAAAACTCATTCATGTTGTGATGTGCTACACCACATTCATTTTCTAAAACTTTTCTTCGCTCCTTAAGATTAATGATTTCGTTGAGAAGCATTTTAGTATCGTTCATAAATTCACCTCCCCTATAATTTATTTACCCAAAATTCCCCCTTGATAAACCCTCTTCATTTATTATAATTATATATATGAAAATCATAGATTTTATTCTATAATTATTTTATAAACTTATAAAGGATGGTACTATGAGTAAAAAATATTTAATTGAGTTCATTGGAGAATACGATTATGTTGCTCCTTGGATAGGTCAAGAAGAACCTACTACTATGGGTGAAGAATTTGAAAAAATGAAAGAACTTATCTTAAAGTCTGAAGTTAAAGATATTGTTGAATTTAAATTCATAGATATTAAAAAAGACGGACTTGAAGAAACAGGTCATGAAGATGTTCAAATGCTTATGGCAACAGGTAAACTTCCTCCAATCGTAAAAGTAAACAAATTAGTTGCAACGTATGGAAGATACCAGCACAATATAGTTCTTGAAATGGTTAGATTCTTAATCGAAGAAGAAGAAAATAATAATTAATAATATTAAAAGATGCCCAAGAGGCATCTTTTATATTATCTACATATTCTGTAAAATTTTATATACTTCAGCTAAATGATGATTAAGCTGCTCAATATCCTCATATCTGCAACCATCAATATTACTAGATATTTCATCAATAATTCCCTCATGAAAATTATCAACCAATTTATGACCTTCTTCAGTAAGTTCCAAGGATACTACCCTCTTATCAAGCTCACTATTGATTTTTTTAATATAGCCAGCTTCAGCTATTTTGTTGACACTTCTACTGCAGTTTGGTTGGGGTATACTCAGTATTCCCGACAACTTTGTTACAGTCATTCTTTCTCTACCTTGAAGTGCATCAAGTATGCTCATAAAAGACTTTGGCATACCATCTTTCTTACTAATTTCCTTGTCAAGGAAAGTTCTTCTTAGTTCTCTTGAACATTCGAACATAACCTTAGCAAAATCCCTATTTTCCACTACTACTCACCTCTATCAAATAATTGCTACACTGTAGCTAATTCTATTCATATTAATGATATCAATTAATAATTAACATTTCATTACAATTAGAATTTTATTATTAACTTTTATACATAAAATTACATGGCGACTTTTAATACTCCTAAAATAAATACCATATAACCTATTAGTAGTAGATTTGACTCCCTGAAACCAAAATTGAAATTATCAACCTTTCTAGATAGAATATTTTCTTTTTTAAATGCAAGATTATATAAAATCACAGCCACTATAACATATGCTAAATAATCTATAATAATCTCCATCAAAATATTGATCCCCATCATATCAAGACCATATACCCTCTTTACATAGCTAAACTCTATTATATAAACAAGAATCATAAGGATAGATAGTGATGATATTGCTAAAACCTTGCTTTTAACCTTCTTATACTTAGACAACTTGTTTTCATTTAGATCCTGATTCTTATATATTGTCAAAATCCTGAAGTATGATAAGACCGTTCCGCAATTGATAAAGTATAAAATGGGTTTAATATCAAATAAATATCCACCTCTTTTTATCATAAGCTTACTTATACTGCCTAGAAAAAAAGGAGCCCCTGTAATAGATAATATACCAAAAATTAATCCAATGGATATGAGTGGGTTGAAGGATTTCATACCCGATATTTTCTTTATGCTTCTATCCCCGCTCATGTATATGATTGCACCAGCTGATAAAAATAGTAAACTTTTAAAGAAGAAATGATTCATACTATGAAGTACACCACCCCAAAAGCCTATTTCAGTGCTTGAAGTTATTGCAATCAATATCAAGCCTATTTGAGATATGGTGCTAAATGCCATTATTCTCTTAATATCTGTTTGAAATACTGCAAATAGTACACCTATCACAGAAGTAATTATTCCTAAAATGAGGAATACATTCATAAACTGACTTTCCCCAAATACACTGATAATTCTTATAAATCCAAAGATACCTATCTTTACTACCAAACCCGATAAGAGAGCTGATATAGAAGAAGGTGCCGCACTATGGGCATAGGGCAACCAGCTATATACTGGAAAAAGTGCCGACTTCAAACTCAAGGAGGTTATTATCATACCCATACCTAAAGCTATTTCCGTATTATAATTTGTTGGAACCATTTCCTTAATATATTGTATATTTAGGGAGCCAATATTCTTATAAATAAAAATTACCCCTAAAAGGTATATTGTCATACCAATGGTGTTATAGAGCAAGTAGAAGATACCTGATTTTACTGAGTTTCCATCCTTTTGATAGATAATCAATATCCCAGCAATAATAGTTGATAATTCTATTAAAATAAAGACCGTAAAAATATCATTTGCTAAAAACAGTCCATTCATTACTCCTTCAAGAAAAAGCAAAAAGAAAATAAACTTAACATCATTAAATTTGTTATCGTATATATAAATTAGGGCATATGAAAAACCAATTAGACTCATCCATAAAAATATTATAGAATATATATCCCCATACATCTGGATGCCAATATGCTTATCAAATCCACCATATACGAAAGAATAATATCCCTTACTTAATACTTTCATTGTAAGGTCAATTAGAAAAACCATATTTATTATTTGCAATAAATAAGCTAAATAAT
Organism: Bacillota bacterium; assembly: GCA_025210655.1. Taxonomy (GTDB): domain Bacteria; phylum Bacillota; class Clostridia; order Peptostreptococcales; family Acidaminobacteraceae; genus JAOARG01. Next base: position 64,426 of record JAOARG010000077.1, on the reverse strand, counting down.
TTACTGTTCTCCTATTATATACGAATATAATTATTGAGATTATTATAGGAGAGAATATCAAACCTGTAATTGTTAACAATGATTATTCCTCCTTTTTGAATATTTTTTCCCAATCTAGGGTTCCATAATAGTGAAAAATTTTGATGCTTAGCATAAGGGTAACGGCTGTAATTGCTGCACCAATTACAATAGTGGTAATCATAAGAGCTTGTGGTAATGGATCAACAAACTGCCCCTTACCTATTCCCACAATTGGAATCCCACTGCCAGCATTTTTTGATAACAATATAAAAATTAAAATAACAGCCGATTGAACAACATTGATAAATATTATAGTCTTTACAATATTCCTACTTCTGGCAACCCCGTATACACCCATGACAAATACGATGAAAGCCAATGTAATATCTATATTCATCTGCTCTCACCTTCCTCTATAAATATTCCTATTATTGCACCTATACCTAGGGCAACTTTTATACCAATCAAAAAGTTTAGATATACCAAAGCTACTACTTTGTAATTTTCAAATATAATCCCAAATTTAAAAATATCAAAGTAAAATAAAATAGCTGAAAATATTAAAACCGAAAATAATATTTTTTCTATCTTTACTATTTTATTAATATCCAAAAAGTTCTTTTCGTGAATAAAATACACAAGGATATAACTAGTGGCAAGAACAACACCACCTTGAAAACCTCCACCTGGAGACATATGTCCATTCATTATTATATATATTCCAAAAACTATTAGAAAAGGAAACAATATTTTACTAACAATTTTAAGTAGTGTATAGGGCTTCATATATATACCTCCAAACTATAAACTGCTTTCATCCTTACGTCCCATAAAGAGTACACCTGAAACAGCAACAAATAAAATTGCCGCTTCAAAAATAGAATCAAAGAGCCTGTAATCAAGATAGATTCCCGTAACAAGATTATTGGATCCGACTTCCTCAAGTCCATTTTCTACATAATAGTCATAGGAAGCTTTATTATAATCTGTATCCATATTCATCGGATTAATTATAAACATAAATATTATTAGAAATGATATTGTAAAAAAACTCTTCACTCTAACCATTTTAATCATCCACCTTAATTACCTCTATATTTTCATATTTCTTTGCAAGATCTTCCATTCTCATATACATAATATTTTTACTGTTTAACCATATTTTAATCTTTCTATCTTCATTTTTTATAGACGCCAAAATATCAACATTCCCTACCCTGAAAATTCCATGTACAGTAGGATTATAACCCTTGGGGTGGGTTACCAATTTAAGTTTAAAATCATAGAAATCACAAAATTCATCAAGCAACTTATAAAAATCAAGAACTTGCATATATGTTCCACTTCTTGTTCCATCGAGTAACTCATTATAAAAAACCACTGTAAGAACTTTTCTCTTAAATATTGCTATAGTGTATATCAGTGGAACAAATGCACAGCCTATTGCAATTTCAGCTAGGGCAATGTCTGGGGCACTATTTAAAAAATAAAGACTGGCACTGGTAAAAGAGAATATGGAAAATATAATAATCGTATTTAGATTATCTTTAGTATTGTAAATAGCAACTATATAAAATATAAGTAGTATAATTAGAAGTCTATTCATTATATTTCTCCTTTTCAGTTTTTACACCATTCATATATGCAGAAGAACCTATCATTTGATTGGTTATAGGATTAGTCAGCAAATAAAAAACTAAAATCAAAAGAATCTTTAATGACATTAGATTAAATCCAACCTTTATAATCAAAGCCATTGAAAGAATTATGATAGTTACAGAATCAATTTTACTAGAACTTAGAAGCTTAGAATATACACCATCAAACTTATATATACCTATTATTCCTATTAGTAATAAAAACCAGGAAATAATCATAAGAGCATTAAAAATCACTTTAATCGCCCCCCACCAATAATAAATCTAGACAAAATAGCAACGGAAAGAAAACCTATGATACTATAGGTTAGGGAAATATCTAATAGTTCATATGAATTCAGAAATACAGAATATACTGTAATCAACATGATTATCTTTATTGCCATTAAGTTCATTATGGTAATCTTTTCCCATATGGTTTCAACTCTAATCAACTTAATCATAAGAATAATTAGAGCTAAGGAAATTAAAAACATTGTAATATAAAAAATCATCTTAGTCCTCCATCAATGAATGGTTTTTGAAATTTCCTAAGTATCCTCTCAGAAATATACTCGATATCCTCTTCGTCCTTAATAAATGCTGCAACAGTAAGGGTATTACCACTTACCTGAACAGTCATTGTACCTGGAGTCAAAGTAATAGCATTTGAAATAAGAATAATTGCCATCTCATCAAATATATCAAGACGAATATCAAAAATAACCGACACTTCATCAGCAGTAATAATTCTTAGAATATGATAGTAAGCAGCTATAAATATTTCTAAAAAAACATTAAGAATAAACCTTCCAAATACAAATATATTTATATACTTAACCTTTACTGTATCTATTCTAGAAAAAATAAAATTACTAAAAACAACTGCCAGTTCAGAAACTATCATCCCCGAAACAACAGAAAAAACACTGATTTTACCCATTAGAAGTAACCAGAATAAAAATAATACTATAAATTCCCCATAACCCTTGAAGTGTTTCATATATATCACCGTCTTATAATTATAGTTAGTTATAGTATTCTTACCCAAAGTAGATATGATTTATCGATTTTTGGTCTAATATTGCTTAAGGCTATTTTAGTCGCCCTTATGTTTTCTAGGGGAAAGGGGGAATCGCACTAACGTCCTAGTGCTAGGGGAATTAGTTTAGTAAACAAAACAAGGGGAAATGGAAATTCCAAAACCATAAAACACCATCTGTAAGTCTTATTTCTTCCATTTCCCCTCTTCGTCTAAGTTTAATATATTAAACTGATTCCCCATTTTACCTTTAGGCAAAATTAGAAAAGAAAAAACCTTATTCCGAAAAATTCAAAATAAGGTTTATATACAAAATATTATTATTTTCTATCCAACTTCATATCAATATGGGGAATACCATCCTCCATATACATATCTGATAGCTCCTTAAATCCCAATGATTTATAAAACTCAACCAAGTATTTTTGAGCTGATATGGTAATCTCTTTTTCCTTTAACTCAACAAAAATATAATCAATCGCACTTAACATGAGTTTTCTTGCAACTCCTAGATTTCTATAATCTTTATTAACTAAAACACGACCTATGGACATTGTTTCAAAAGTCATTTCTTTTAAAAGTATCCTTAAGTAACCTGCTATATTCTCTCCATCTTTAAGAATCGCATGAAAGCATTCTACATCCAGTCCATCAATATCATTATAAATACACTGCTGTTCAACTACAAACACTTCACTTCTGAGCTTTAAAATATTATAAAGTTCCACATTGCTAAGTTCTTTGAATTTTTTAATTTCTACTTTTTTATCCTTCATAGGACCCTCCGATAAATGTTATTGATTTATCAACTCGACCTCAATACCTTCTTTTATTTTTTCTTTATCTATTCCTTCAACAATATTGTTGGAATAAATTTTGACCTTTTTCAAGTTTGGAATTTCATTAATAAAATCAATATTATTTGTAGATACATACTGTATTGATAGCTCTTCTAAAGACTCCATATCTTTAAAAAAAGATGTATCTTTTATATAGCCATTATATAAATGAAGCTTTTTTATATTCTTTCCCTTTGATAAAAAAGAAATATCATATATATCAAATTTTGCTATAGAAAGCTCCTCATACTCTTGAATATTGTCAAAAATTGAGTAATCATCGAAGTCACAATCCCAAAACTCTATTTCTTTTATTCCCTTCAAATCCCTAAGAAATCCCAAATCAGATAATTTTGAATGCTCAAGCATAATACTTTGTAAATTCTTCAAGTCCTGAAGCTTGGAAAAATCATAATATCCTTTATAATTAATCCCTAGTTCTTTTAGATTAAGCAACTTATCTATATCATCTATGCTCGTTACCTTATCATACCTATCAATGTAAAGTCTTTCTATTTTCAAGAGATTTTCTTCCTCATAACTTAACTGCCTACGGTCCATTTCTCTTTTCACGATCTTGTTTAAAGAATAATCATCCATCAGCCTAGTCTTTTCAACAATATTTTTTGAAAATACACCTATTACTAATAGTATGGCTAACAATGAATATAGCTGTATCTTTCTTTTACTTTGCCACTGTTTACTTTCAAAAATAAGTAAAACTACTCCTAATACAAATATAAATAATCCATCTGATATATATATTATTCCTTTATATTCTATGAAACACTTAAGTAAAATTACAATAGCAATAAGGATATAATTTAGTTCTATTTTCCCTTTAAGAAAACTTTTAATCACACCTGCTAATAAAATCCCAATAGCAAATCCAAGCAGTTCAAGTTTTGTTCCAACAACATATATGACAATTGATAGTAATAAAACTAATAGGCTTATCACTCCATCCAATTTATTTTTCAAAAAATCACCTAGCTTCCCTGTCTACTTTCATTTTTTTTATAATTTAATATATCCCCTACTGATATTTCAGAAAACAACATACTTAAAACTATTACTACTGCCCCTAATAGTTTCACACCACCTAGTACTTCTCCCAAAAGTATATATCCAAATATTCCTGCAAAAACTGGTTCTCCAGTGAATATAAGGGCTGTATGGGTTGATGAAGTATATTTTTGTGCGACTGACTGAACTACATATGCTCCTATGGTACAAAATACTACTAAAATCATTATGTCAGCCGAGGCTGATCTAGAAATAGAAATAGTAAAATCCTCAAAGAAAAACGATGCTAGTCCAGCAAAAAAAGCAACTACACCAAATTGGTATACTGCAAGGGGTACAGATTTTGACTCTTTAGTATACTTACCAACCATTATTATTGACATTGCAAAAAGTATTGCACTAATAAAAGTATATATATCCCCTATATTTATAGATGTAATGCCACCATCCATAGTAAGCATACTTAAACCTAAGAATGCTCCAATTACTGCTATAATAGTCTTTAATTCTGGTTTTTCTTTTAAAAATACTGATGATATTATGGGAACCATTACAACATTAATTCCTGTAATGAATGCAGATTTTGAAGCTGTTGTGAAATTTAATCCCATGGTTTGAAAAGTAAAAGCGCCAAACATTATCAAGCCAAGAACAAGAGAGTTTTTAAAAGTTTTCCTATCCGTTTTAATCATTTCTTTAAAGAAAAGTATCCATGATAAAAGAAAAGCTATAAAAAATCTAACCGCCAAAAAATTAAAGGTTTCCAGTTCACCTAGCACATTTTTTGTTAGTATAAATGAGGCTCCCCATGCAATCGTTACAAGTAGCAAAGAGAAGTCCGCCTTAAATTTATTGTTCATTATATTATCCGTCCTTTTATATAAGCCTTTATGGTAATATAACTATTGAATTTGCGACCGGCCTTTCACTACCATCAGATGGTTTGTTCAGTATTTTACCATCATAATACATAATGCTTGAACCACCACCATCAAGATTATAAGCTTCCTTTACACCCAACTCCAAAAGTTTATCCTGTACCCTTTCAAGACTTGCACCAGAAGACCAGTTTCCCTGTCTTCCATCAATTACAATAAGAATAAGATCATCATTTGCATATTTTCCAATTATAGTTCTTGGATGTTTAGTACTTTTCCACTTAGAAGGTATTTGAAGTTTTTCATAATTCCTTATAAGTGCAGGTATAAAACTCACCCCTTGATAAGGATCTAATTCTTTAATATCCTCCAATGTATTAGGTACAGTTCCAATAACCTGTCCAGCTTTATTTATTCCAGAAAAGAATAACTTTTCTGACTTGGCGATAACCGATGTAACAAACTTACCATCTACAACCGTAGTACCAATAGGAACAGATACTGTTTTTCCAGCAACAACTCTTTTTCCAAATCCACCACCATTGATTGCAAGGATACCATTCTTTCTTTTAGCTGAACTGGAAGGCCTCTCAAGACCACCAAGTATATCATTTCCCATTACTACCTTAAATGAGTCTGGATTAAATAATTTTACTTTTGCAATATAACCCCTATAACCCAACTCCTTTAATTCATATACCTTTATCTCATTATTTTCACTTAAATGAGTCTTTATAGGCTGACCTAAAATATCCAATATTTTTTGTTCATATATATCATCGGAAAGCTTCCTTTGTGAATCACTTTCATCAATCTTACTTGTAATTTTATCAAGTTGAAGATTGAATGCCTCTTGGTTCTTTTCAAGTAAAACATGTATCTCTGTAGCTTTAAGATTTAACTGGTCAATATCCTCCCCTAAGTTTGAAATTGAACTTTCTATAGATAATTTCTCCAAAGAATTTCCTATATCCTGAAAACCCTTAAGTTTTAAGGAATCCATCCTATCTTCCTTAAGCCATAATCCCATGCTTATGGAAACTGCTACAAATGGAATAAGGGCAAAATTTAGTACTTTCCTAATTCCCATTGGATGGTGCCTCCTTGAGGATATCAAGACTCTCCTTTAACTCCATAAGCCTATCATCAAGTTCCTGTAATTTTGTATTAATAGTATCTTGAAGCTCCTCTGTATTCCCTATACTCACATCTATATCCTCTAAGCCATCTAATAATTCATCAATACCTTCATTAAAAATCTTAACCTCATCATTAAGGCTATTAATATCCTTATTAAGAGCTTCTGTTTTATCCTTTAAAAGATCCACCTTTTCCTGTACATATGTATAATATTCAAGATTCTCTTTCTTCACCTCATCCATTCTCATATCAAAATAGTACTTAAATCCATAAGTACTTGCCCCTACAAGTATGATCCAAAGAAGTATGTATAATATCATTCCCTTTTTCTTTTTACTACTTTTTTTATCTTTTCTACTAATGCGATTATTTTCCATAAACCTTACCCCACTAAATTTTTACTGCATTGTTCCTACTTTATTATTATATGATATTTGGTGCTTATAAGCAAAATGGTAGTGTACGCGCATTGCTTGTGGTTATTTATCAGATATATCAGATGATGATTTGGGGAAAAGAGGAATCGCACATTACTTTGTATGTGCTGGGGGAATCTCTTTTGTAAAACAAAAGCTAGGGGAAAGGGTAATAACTAAACAAGTAAAGCTCTTAAGAACTTAAAAAACTACCTTTTCCCCTCTTCCCCTTCAAAGCAACAGCTTTGAAATTCCCCTTTTCGCTAAAAAAATTAGACCCAAAATGAATTCAGGTCTAAAATTTCAAAATACTATTTATTAATGTTAAACTCTTCTAAATTCTTTACTATTAATTTAACACCATCATAATCAACCTCAACATCATCACCCTCAAGAATTTGTCCTGAAATTATCGCTTTTCCAAGTAAATTTTCTAATTCTCTTTGGATTACTCTTTTTAGGGGTCTTGCTCCGTAAACTGGGTCGTAACCAACTTCTACTAGGTGTTCTTTTGCTTTATCTGTAAGAGTGACTTGAAGGTTCATGTTTTCTAATCTCGCACTTAACTCTTTTAACTGAATATCAAGAATTTTTACCAGATCCTCTTTTGACAATGGTTTATATAATACTATGTCATCTATTCTATTTAGGAATTCCGGTTTGAAGGATGCCTTAAGTTTTGTCATTACCTTCTCTCTGGATGCCTCAAGGAGTCTTCCGTTATACATTCCACCTGTTAAATCTTCTGATCCAATATTTGATGTTAGAATTATTATGGTATTTTTAAAATCTACTGTTCTTCCCTTTGAATCAGTTATTCTACCATCATCTAGCACCTGTAAAAGTACATTGAACACTTCTGGGTGGGCCTTTTCTATTTCATCGAACAAAATCACAGAATATGGTTTTCTTCTTACAAGTTCAGTAAGTTGGCCTCCCTGTTCATAACCAACATATCCCGGAGGTGCACCTATAAGTTTTGATACGGAATGTCTTTCCATGTATTCTGACATATCTATTCTTATAAGATTTTTATCTGAATCAAATAGTGTTTCCGAAAGAGCCTTGGCAAGTTCTGTTTTTCCGACTCCTGTAGGACCTAAAAATATAAAAGTTCCAATAGGTTTTTCAGGATCTTTTATTCCAGCTCTTGACCTTATAATGGCATCACTAACCTTTGTAACTGCCTCGTCTTGACCTATTACCTTCTTGTGAAGTATATTCTCAAGATTTATTAATTTTTCCCTTTCACCCTGAATTAATTTTGATAAAGGTATGCCAGTCCATTTTGAAACAATATTAGCTATCTCCTCATCAGTAATTTTTTCTCTTAATAAAGATTCTGATTTTTCCTGAGATTCCTGCTTTTCAACTGCTTCACTTAGCTTTCTTTCTAATTCTGGAAGTCTACCATACTTAAGTTCAGCAACCTTTTCTAAATTATAGTTTCTCTCTTCAACGGAAATTTCGTGGGTCACATTGTCGATTTCTTCTTTTAGTTCATTGATACTGTCAATAGTCATCCTTTCGCCTTTCCATTTAGCAGACAACTTATTAAACTCATCTTTTTTAATAGCTATTTCTTTTTGGAGACTTTCTATTTTTAACTTAGATACTTTATCATCATCTTTCTTTAGTGCCTCTACCTCTATTTCTGCCCTCATAATTTCCCTAGATATATTATCAAGCTCTATAGGCATAGATTGAAGCTGAGTTTTGACAAGGGCGCAGGCTTCATCAACTAAATCAATCGCCTTGTCAGGGAGGAAACGATCTGAAATATATCTGTCAGAAAGCATTGCTGCTGAAATCAAAGCATTATCCCCTATGGTAACCTTGTGAAAAATCTCATACCTTTCCTTAAGTCCCCTAAGCATTGTTATTGTGTCTTCAACAGAAGGTTCATCAACCATAACCGGCTGAAATCTTCTCTCAAGGGCTGTATCCTTTTCTATATATTTTCTATATTCATTAAGGGTAGTAGCACCAATAGCATGCAACTCCCCTCTTGCAAGTAATGGCTTTAGAATATTACCCGCATCCATAGCTCCATCAGTCCTACCTGCACCAACGATAGTATGGATTTCATCAATGAACATAAGTATCTCTCCATTAGATTTTTTAATTTCCTCGAGGACATTTTTAAGTCTTTCTTCAAACTCTCCCCTAAATTTTGCTCCAGCAACTAGAGAACCCATATCAAGTGAAAAAATTTTCTTATCCTTAAGATTATCAGGAACATCTCCCTTAACTATCCTTTGTGCTAATCCTTCAACTATTGCAGTTTTACCAACACCGGGTTCTCCTATTAAAACTGGATTATTCTTAGTTTTCCTGGAAAGAATCCTGATGGTTCTTCTTATTTCCTCTTCCCTTCCAATGACAGGATCCAGTTTATTATCCCTAGCTAAGGATACAAGCTCAGTTCCAAACTTTTCAAGAACCTTATAAGTATCTTCTGGATTATCCGAGGTAACATTTTTCCCTCCCCTGATTTCATTAAGTTCCTTTAAAAAGCTCTCCCTATCTATAGAATTATCTAATAAAAGCTTCTTAATATCACTTGAAGCATGCTTTAAAATTCCTAAAAAAATATGCTCAACCGATATATACTCATCACCCATTTTCTCTGCTTCTTTAAATGCCAATCTTAGTATCTTATTACCTTCACTTGAAAGATAATTTTCTCCGTTTCCACTAACCTTTGGTTTTTTAGCTATAATCGCATCTAAAGCCAACTTGAGTTTTCCAACATCTACTCCCATATTGTCAAATATCATGTTGATTGTGCCTTCACTTTTTACCAGCAAACCGTATAAAATATGTCCCCCATCTATTGTCGGATTGCCATTGTCTTCAGAATAAAACTTAGCTTCATTCAATGCCTCTATAGAATTTTTTGTTAATTTATTCATATCCATAAATTATACCTCCTTGTCTCTGGATAAATTTAGACCTAACTACACTTACATTTCCATGTACTTTCTATATATTGCCGTCATAAGTATCACTGTAGTCTTACTATCAGCAATGTTTTCAAAGTAGATATTCACAGATTCATTTATCATACTTATATAATTGATCAAAAACTGTGACAGGCCTTCTGGACTATATGAGTCATTAGTCCAGTCATAATAGAAATCCCTCAAAAACCTATTTCCCTCTACTACGAAGTAACTCTTATCAATAACGTTTTTTCTAAATCCTATCTCATATATTCTTTCAATTTCTGTAAAAAGGACAAAAAATTTTACTAAGTGATCTAAAAACACCTTACTTTGAGTTCTTGATTGTATCTTGAGAGTTGCCAACTTATCCTTGTTTTTCCCCTTTAACTCAAGCATATAATGAAGTTGAGGATTGTATTTATATTTTATATTTGTCATAAGCTTAATGCTGCTACCCTTATTATTTGACATTATTCTGATACTAGATGTATCTAAGAACTCCTTACAAATAAAATCCATAACCTTATTTATCTTATACTCAGGAGTTGAAATACCGAGATACTCCGCGAATATTTCATTTACCATTTGAGATCTGGACATCCCTTTTTCAAGAGCTATATCATCAACCTTTTCCATAAGATTGTCCTGAACTAGCAGGGAATAAATACTACTTTTCATAGTACACCTCCTATCTTTAATTTAGCACTTTTTAAATAATTCGTCAAGCGTATTATTAATTCAATCTACGAATTTTTCGATTCTGATTGTAGCTAGTTTTTTTCAATATGTTGAAAAAGCTAAATTGGAAAAAAGGGGAATCGCACATTACTTTATCTGTGCTGGGGGAATCACTTTTGTAAAACAAAAGCTAGGGGAAAAGGTTAAGAACTAAACAAGTAAAGCTCTTAAGAACTTAAAGAACTTCCTTTTCCCCTCTTCCCCTTCAAAGTAACAGCTTTGAAATTCCCCTTTTCAGCAAAAAAAACAGACCTAAAATAAATCTAGGTCTAAATAACTACTAAAATATAAAATCGATATAACTATACTATTATCTCTGTTGATGCTAAACTAATCCACCAACACCTGTACATCTTCAGTTTTACTTTCCCTAAAAGGCAGATAAGCCAAATAGAAAAAGAAAAACATTATTCCTATAAATATAGGAACATAATATGGATATACTGGCAACAAATCCAATAATGTTTTGGAACTTGGTTTTCCACTCAGATATGAATAATTCCCTCCGACTAGGAAATTAATTGGTATTATACATAAGGTATAGATTATTGTAATCATAAAAGTCTTTTTTAGTGAACTCTTTTTCACCCTAAATCCGTGTAATCTCATCATGTAATATATTCCTGCAAGTAAAAATCCGTGTCCAAGAAAATATTGGTCAAACATCAAATGTGGAAATGCAAATGATGATGTGTCTGGTGTGATAAGGGCAATTATTCCCCCTACTATTCCCCAGAAATACACTAATTCAAAGATTTTATAACTTTTCTTAATTAACATTACTATGGAAAGGAGTATAGCTATTCTACATGTATATAAGGGAAGTGATTCAGCCAAGGAAAAACTTCCACTTGATATATACCAGAGATAAAGTAAAAATTGCTGCATAAACATTACAAAAGCTATAGTATATCTGACCGCCTTGTCTTTAGTAAAAAGCTTGTCTCCAAAATATCTTATTATCAATATTAGCAGGGCAACAAATGCCACTCCTAAAAAATGTTCTAGGGAAAATACATGGAAAGTACGTCCTACATTCTCAGAACCCCAAAATATCAAATTCATTCTTCCACCTACCGTTCTTTTTCAGTCAACTAATTATAATTCCTCAGGCTTCTCTAATCAAGGATATTGGAAAAATTTAAGAGATTATTAATCAATTTTTAAGGGTATATAGGTATTTAACCTACTATGAAGGAAACTTTTAGTCACAAGGAGGAAAAACTATGAAATCATTCGCATCAATAGACATAGGCTCACACTCTATAAAACTTAAAATAGTACAATTTGATTCCGATGGAAATATTGAAGTTCTTGAAGATATAAGAAAAGATATTTATCTAGGAAAAGATAGTTTCAAAAATGGTTATATTAAAACAAGAACTATAGAGGATGCAATAGACATCCTTACATATTTTAAAAAACTTATGAACGATTATGATGTTCTAAATTATAAAGCAGTAGCTACAAGTGCAATAAGAGAGGCTAAAAACGCTCTTTTTGTACTTGATCAGATTTTTATGAGCACTGGCTTCAGGGTATCGATTCTTGAAGAAACTATTGAAAAATACCTTACATATCATTCCCTTTCCAATACTATAAGAAATTATGAGGACTTAAAAAAAGAAGGGGTAATTATTGTAGAAGCTGGCTCAGGCAATCTAGAAATAACAATTTATAAGAATAATAAACTTATGCGCAACTATGAGGTGAAAATCGGTCCATTAAGACTACAATATATGCTGGAAGACTCTCCTATAGTTGCTGAAAATTTTCATGAAATTGTGGAAGATTATATTTTCTCATCTACGGAAAGTATAATTAAGTACCTTAAAAGAAAAAATATCAAGAACCTAATAGCAATTGGTGGAGAAATCAAAAAAATCCGTAGTTTATTTTTTAATAATCAGTCAGAAGTGGATACAGAAGATTTTGAAGAATTCTACTTGGCACTTCTAGACAAGAATCATAAGATTGAAGATGCTCTTTTTAAAAACAGTCTTAACTATAATGAAACCCTTTCATCCTATGCTATTTTTAAAACCTTTACCAATGTCATTTCACCAAAAAAAGTTCTTATCCCTAGTATTTCCTTAAGGGATGGTATAATTTCTGACTATATTAGCCGAACTCTAGTAAAAATACCCGGAGAAGATTTCGACAAGGATATTATCGATTTAGCTAAAAATATCGCCAAAAGATATCAATCTTCAACCATGCACATAAATGATTTGGAAAAGAAGAGTATAAAAATATTCAATGCCCTAAGGCCTAGATATCACTTGCCTAAGTCTAGTTTGAAACTCCTCAGAGTTTCAATAATACTTCATGAAATCGGTAAGTTCACTAAAATGAATAATTATGAAGATGCATCCTTTATGAAAATTAAAAATCTAAGTATTTTAGGATTATCATCAAAGGACTTAAATCTAATTGGTCATATTAATATCAATAGTTTTATATCCAATGCTGAAGAAGCTAAAATACTTGATAGTTGCTTTTCCAATGAAGAAAAACTCCTTGTAATTAAATTAGCTTCTATACAAAATCTAGTTGACTCACTTGATAAATCGAAAAAACAACGTATCTCAATAAAAGATATCACTTTAAAACACAAGAAGATGATTATTACATTAAAGCACAGCGGAAACATTGCACTTGAAAAATATTTCCTAGAAAAAAGCATCCATTATTTCCAAAACACATTTGGATTAAAATTAGTAATTCAGGAGGTAGATTAAATGAACTTCACTTATAACAACCGGGAACTTAGCTGGATAAAGTTCAATCACAGGGTTCTTATGGAGTCTACCAATGAATCTTTCAAGGTACTTGATAGACTTAAGTTTGTTGCCATATCCGCTTCAAATCTTGACGAGTTCTTTATGGTAAGATTCGCTTCACTCAATGATCAAAAAACTGCAAACCTTTTTAAAAAAGATATTAGTGGCCTTAGCCCTGAAGAACAAATAAATGAAATAATACCAGAAATAAAAAATTACTATGCTGACCTTAAGGATATACTTGAAGACTTCCACAATAAGCTTCTTCCAAACATATCTGTATCCAAAGTACAGTATGCTGATCTAAGTAAAAAAAATAAGGATAAACTTGAGGATTTTTTTCTGAATAGTATTTTTCCAGTTCTGACACCTATGGCAATAGATATAAGTAGACCTTTTCCCCTAGTTCTAAACAAAAGTCTTAATATTGTAATTGAACTTGAATCTAATAATTTATTAAAATTTGCTACTGTCCAAATTCCTAGCAATATCAGCCGGGTTATACCTGTTACTGAAGGTGACAATTTTTCTTATATACTACTTGAAGATTTAGTTATAAACAATTTGGATAAGTTGTTTATAGGTCAAAACATCCTTGAGACAAGTGTCTACAGAATTACAAGAAATGCCGAGTTAGATTTACTTGAAGATGAGGCGGAAGACTTACTTGCAGATATAGAGTCAAGTATTAAAAAAAGAAAATGGGGTGAACCAATAAGACTTGAGGTACCCAATGATATATCTGACACACTGCTAGAATTTCTTGAGAAAATGATTGATATTGATAAAAACTATATCTTCAAGCTAAAATTCGATATAGACCCTACTTATTATTTTTCAATATGTGCTATGAAAAGTATTTCTGAACATTCTACACCAACATATACTCCTAAAAATCTGTTGATTTCAGATACAGAGGATATATTTGATTTAATATCTAGAAAAGACATATTTCTTCATCACCCTTATGATAGTTTTTATCCTGTAATTGATTTGATTGAAAAGGCCAGCAATGATCCAAATGTACTGGCAATAAAGCAAACCCTCTACAGGGTAAGTGGAAATTCTCCAATTATAAAAGCTCTAAAAAATGCTTCAGAAAAAGGAAAACAAGTAACGGTACTTGTAGAACTTAAGGCAAGATTTGATGAAGAGAACAATATTTTGTGGGCTAAGGAACTTGAGAAAAATGGCTGCCACGTTATATACAGTCTTCCTGGTTACAAAACCCATTCTAAAATAACCTTGATTATCAGAAAGGAAAGTGACAAAATCAGGAGATATGTTCATTTAAGTACAGGAAACTATAATGATCAAACTGCAAAACTTTATACTGATATGGGCATGTTCACTTCATCACCTGAAATAGGATCAGATGCATCACTATTTTTTAATATGATCTCAGGATATTCGGATATTTCAAAGACTAGTAAATTGGTTATTTCACCATATGCTTTAAGGGATAAGATAATTGACCTTATAGACAGGGAAATTGCTCACTCAAAAAAAGGTAATAAGGGGCTAATTATTATAAAGGTAAACTCACTGGTTGATAAAGAGATAATAGAAAAGTTATATAATGCTTCCCGTGAAGGAGTAAAAATAAAGCTTATAATAAGAGGGATATGCTGTCTTGTACCTGGAGTAAAAAAACAGAGTGAAAATATCGAGGTAATAAGCATCATAGGTAAGTTCCTTGAACACAGCAGAATATTTTACTTCTACAACAACAATCAAGAAACAGTTTACTTATCAAGTGCTGATTTAATGCCTAGAAACCTGAATAGACGTTTTGAAATAATGTTTCCTATTAGATCTCAAGAAATAAAGGAAAGGATATTTAATACCTTATCCCTCTATTTAACTGATAGCAAACAAAGTTATTTACTTAGCTCAGATGGTTACGAAAAAATATCCAAAGGAACAGTATCTTCACAGGACATTCTTTCTTCCCTTAGATACTCTAACTCAGCTCAGTTTAATAAGAAGATTCAGAAGTATTTGGAATCATAAAGAAATGGGGGAAGTCGTTAAATAGACTTCCCCTGTCTAGTACTGTTCTTACAAGAACTCGTGTCTAGTATTCAAGTTATACTTTCACGTCTAATACAAGATATTCAAAATCATAATCTTGTGTCAAGTGTATTACTATGTAATCCGACCACTGATATTTTCCAAGCGTAAAATTCTAATCGTAAAATAAGTTCATAAAAACAAACTAAAAACTTAATGACCTATAATCACTTATTTACAGTTTATTTGATTATAAGTCACATCTTCCATGAGAAAAACTGTTACTTCATAGCCTGCTTATTATCTAAGACCCTAATGCCAAGTGAATCCTCCCGTAAAAATTGACCCGTAATGGATTTACTTTCACAGTATAATAGGTTTTCTATGGCACACTTAGGGTCAAAAAATAGTAAAGCACTAAAAGAAATAGAATGTTCTATTTCTTTCAGTGATTTAATCTTCCAGGCATTTTACAGGAACTAAACCTACTTCTCCCCTATACTTAGCTATAGCAAATTTCCCAATACGCTTTATTTCTTTTACATACTCACCTTTTTTCACTAGATGATATCTTGATATATAGTCATCCTTTAACATAAGTAGGTCTCTTTTTTTCAGTATAAGTTCATTCTTAACATAAAACTTCTCGCCTGTACTAAGCTTTTGACAATAGGTAAACTCAACTCCACGATTTAATATTTTTACTTTATTGTCATTCCAATCAACTTTTACTATTTTTTCAAACTTTATAGTATTAGACTGTTTTACATTGGTTTTATTCAAATTGTCTTCACTTTCCGAATACCATGTGCCTTCTTTTGGATCTATTATAAATGCATTTAATTGTCCAAATGTCTTTATACCAAATCCACCGTCTATAGATATTATTCTATTTTTTTCATCCACTAAAATGTCGCACTTCAGACTGTTTTTTCTATAATTACTAGTGGGCCAATGGCCAACTACTATTTTCTTTTCTTCATTATGCTTCTTATATTGAAACTCCTTTGAAATCATAAGGGAATCAATATCTGATTCTTTCCATGGCTTATCTACATCTATTCCAGCATGTACAAAAATATAATTTTCTGATTCTGCCCCATAGTACATAGACTTCATCAAATCAATATACTTACCATATCTCTTCTTTATTTCTTTTTGAAGCCATACCGGATCAAAATCTTCTTTTACATTTACTCCAATTTCACTGGTCCAATATTTAAGGATACACGGATACCATATTTTTCTCAAATGTTTCATTAACTTGGCTCCATTTTCTTCCCTGAGTAAATATAAAATATATGATTCATGATTTCCTTGAATAAGTAGAACATTGTCCTTCTTATTTAATACTTCTATATATTCCATAACCTTATGACTATTATTTCCCCTCTGGACATTATCTCCAAGTAAAACTAAAAGATCTTCATCAGAGAAATCTATTTTACTTAACAATTTTTGAAAAGTATCATATCCACCATGAATATCACTTATACATATTATTCTCTCATATTTTTTTTCATCTATTTCTAAAAACCTATTCATAGGAAAACACCTCCCATGGGAACACGAGTATAAATGGCATATGCCTCTTTCACCCTGTTATTATAACAAATATTAAAGGATTCGACCATTAAAAATGACCAAATCCCCATTATATTTTACTTTAATAATTTTTCTACTAATCTCTCTATCAAATCATCTTCTACTTCTTTTTCTAGTGCCCTAGAATATAAAAGAAATCCCTTATATGAAGATAGAAGTATTTTAGCTTCCTCTTCAGGGCTTGATGTAAATACAAACTCCCCTTCATCCCTACCTGTTTCAAGAATTTCAGAAATAATCCCAATTTCAGTTTTACTAATGTCTCTGATTTTATCTTGAATTTCTTCACTGAATACGAAATACTCCGCCTGTAATGATGAAATTGGACAAATAAATTCCTTTGGATTCAGGGTTATCATAATTTCAAAAAAACGCTTAAGCTTTTGGGTATTTTGGTCAACTACCCTTAACTCACTTCTGATTGCAATAAGTCCCAGTTTTATCTCGTCAAGAACACCATTTAATAAATCCTCCTTACTTGGAAAATGATAATGTATACTTGCCTTTGCAATGCCTAATTCTTTAGCAATGTCTTGGAAAGAAAAACTGTCAAAACCATATTTTCTAAGATATTTAATTGATAAGTCTATTATCTCTTTTTTTCTCTTATTCATGCCCTGATTCTATCATACTATAGGGATTAAAACAATATTATGCCCTTACAGACCCTCTGTACGATTTCTACCATTTCTTTTCGCTTGATAAAGGGCTTTGTCAGCTCTTTTTATTACTTCTTCTATAGCTTCGCAATTATCCATAGAGAGACTGTATCCAACACTGATGGTAATCTTTACTTCACCTTTACTAGTGTCAAATATATGATCCATAACACTGGTCCTTAAGCTATTTAAATAATCATATGGATTGTATCCCGTATCTGTTCGACTAAATATGGAAAATTCCTCTCCGCCAAAACGACCAAAAACTATATCGTATTCCAGTTGGTCATCGATAAAAGACGCAAATTTCTTTAGAATCTCATCACCAACTATATGACCATACCTATCATTAATACTTTTAAAAAAATCTATATCAATCATTGCTAGCCAGTAATTACACTTTTCTTCCCTTAGCAAGTCTTTTACCATACTAAAAAAATATCCCCTGTTATAGATTTCAGTAAGTGAATCTATTTTTGCTAGCTTTTCAATAATACTGTTTTGTTTTTTCATCTCAGTAATATCCCTTATATAACCAAGTACAGCTTCTTTTCCATAGAATGTCGTCATCGTACTATTTATTTCAACGTCTACATCCTGTCCATTAGCATCAACTAGTACCGTATTATACCTTGTTTCCACTTTTTTTCTTTCAATCTTTTCATCATACTTCAGCATGACTTTACCCATTTGATCATCTTTAACAAAATCTACAAATCTACTGGAAAGAATAAAATCCTTATCATATTTTAATATTTCCTGAACCTTTCCATTGATATATTTAATATCTCCACTTTGAATAATAAATATACCATCATTGGAATTTTCAGCTATATTTCTATAATTTTCTTCACTTGTCTCCACTGTCCTGCGAAGTTTCATTTCATCAGAAACATCTGAAAATATCAGCATATATCCCATAAAACCTGTATTTCCAATTAATTCAACCGTCCTAACATTGATAATCTTATCCTGAAAAAGTTCAATTTTACTTCCATTGTCCCCAATTGAAAAATGATATTTTTCTAAAAACTTATCAATATCAATGGAGAATATATCATCTATATCAAAAATAAACTTAAAATATTTATTACCATCAATTACATTCATATTTTTCCCTATTACAAGAATTCCTTCATCAAGGGTCTCAAAAAGTGTATGTCTAGCTATAGGAACCACATCAAATAGTTTTTTTCCAAAAGTACTATAAGTAAGTGATAAGTTCAGGACTGTAAATGTAATAGGGGTTGGGTCTCTGAAGTATACTGGACCATATCCCATTAGCATCAATGTAAATCCTAAAGTTACTACAGTCATACCCGTTACAATAACAAGAGTCTGACTTGTATACAACTTACTGGATTTTCTCATATATCTCAGGATTAGAAATACAAATAAGAAATACATACTATAGCCATAAATAAAATCAATTGCAGAAAGGTATCCAAAACCGTATGTTAAGGCGGATATATCTCCAGAAAATATTAGCTTAGCTTCTAGCCTAAATCCATTATGATTAAATATGTTTGCAAGAGACCAAATTATTATAGGCTCAAGGAGCAACAAATATTTAAGCTTATTGATTTTCCTACTTTTAATCTCAGTAAAATCTATGGCAAAAAGAGCGCAAGAAGCTCCTAAGGCTCCTCCTAACATCTGAATATTATCCCAGAAAATCTTATCTTGCAGACTAACAGATATTATCTCAAACATATATCCAAGGGACCAAATAAAAACTATAATTGATAATAGGGCTATATACTTTGCTCCATTAACCCTTATATGTTTTGCTGAATATATGAAAATAATAAAGGAAAATACTAATGAAATTATCAATCCTGATATATATATACTTATACCCGTCATCAAAAGTCCTCCAAAATAGATAATTGATATTTCCTATCTTGATTTATATATACCCCATATAGTGCTCATAATTTCAAGAATGTGGAGTGTTTTTACACTCCGCCTAAAATGGCCTAACATAGCCTAAGATTGCCTAAAGTTGTAAAATATAAAAAGATCCCTGAAAGTAAATCTTTCAGAGATCTTCAATAAAACAATTTTAGGCTATTTTAGGCCACCTTAGGCCACTTTTAGGCGGACTGAATAAATACAGTCCTATATTATAACTTAGGAGTTGTTGGAGGCAATGTTCTGTTTTTAGTTGCCTGCTCGAATCCGTAAGCAATTTCAATTAATTTTTCTTCTGTAAATGGTCTACCTAAGATTTCCATTCCAACTGGAACACCGATTGGTGCTACGTCTGATGGAGTAGAGAATCCAGCAGGAACACAGATTGATGGGAATCCTGAAACTGATCCAAGAACACCATTTCTCTCGTTCTGACTGCTACCAGTCTTACAAACTAATTGCTTCTGGTGAGGATATACCATAGCATCAAGGTTGTTATCAGCCATAAGCTTCATAACAGTAGTTCTAACTTCTTGTCTCTCAACAAGTCTCTTATTGTACTCAGGAGTTCCTGTGCTAAGTGCCATAGCCTTTTGTAAGTTCTCCTCAATACCAGGGTGATACTTACCAGACTCAAGAACTTCTTCAACAGTGTGAACTGGAGCTCTTTCTGGTAATTGACCTAGGTAAATGTTTAGGTGATCTTTAAGGTCATGCAAATGAACACTTACATTCTTAACAAGGTACTCAGAATCAATTTCTTCCATGATAGGAACGATGATAGCACCCTTCTCTTCCATAGCCTTGATTCCAGCTTTTACAGCTCTTGTAGTATCCATGTGAAGTTCTTCGTCTTTTCCGAAGAAACTCTCAAGTACACCAATTCTTTTTCCCTTAAGTCCATCTTCTTTTAAGTGAGAAATATAAGACTCCGGTCTTCTTCCTACACTCCATGCTGTCTCATTATCAGCCTTGTCATATCCAGCGATAATATCAAGAACTCTAACTGCATCTTCAACTGTTCTACAAATTGGACCAGCTGTATCTTGAGTAAATGAGTAAGGAACAACTCCATCTCTACTTACAAGACCGATTGTTGGTCTGATTCCAACAAGGTTGTTAGCAGAAGAAGGTGACCTAACAGAGTTAATAGTATCAGTACCGATACCTACCATACCAAAGTTAGCAGAAATCGCAGCACCAGTACCACCACTTGATCCACCTGGAGTTCTAGTTAAATCATATGGGTTAAGAGTTTGTCCTAAGATAGAACTAATAGTCTCTCCCCAGATAGCAAACTCATGTAAATTTACCTTTGCAAGTATAAGTGCTCCTGCTTCTCTGAACTTAGTAGTGATGAATGCATCATCTTCAGGAATGAATCCCTCTAAGCTTGAAGAACCAGCAGTAGTTGGCATATCAGCAGTATCCACATTGTCCTTTAAAAGTACTGGAATACCGTGTAATGGTCCTACAAAACCGTTTTCCTTAAACTTTCTATCAAACTCATCAGCTTCTTCTAAAGCCTTTTCATTGATACAAATAACTGAATTTAATTTTGGACCCTTTTGGTCATAAGCTTCAATTCTAGCCAGGTAACCTTCAACAAGTTCTCTACAAGTAAGAGTTCCCTCTTCCATCGCCTTGTGAACCTGAGCTATAGTAGCTTCTTCTAATACGAACGATTTCATTAAATTCCCTTCTTTCATTTAAAATTTTAATATCATTACGATTTAAGCTAAGTTAAATCATATTAAATACATACCTACCTAATATATAGTTTACGTTAATAACTGCTAAATATCTTTATTATCTGGTAACAAAATCCTCGCTGCTTATTAGTAGCTAATAACAAAAGAAAGGGCCGTCAGCTGACGGCCCTCTCATTTTATGAGAAATTATCCTAAAAACATTTTTAAATCATCTTCAACATTTGTGATTCCACCGATTCCAAAGTTTTCTACTAAAACTTTAGCTACGTTTGGTGAAAGGAATGCTGGTAGTGTTGGTCCAAGGTGAATATTCTTAACTCCTAGGTGTAATAATGCTAGAAGTACAATAACAGCCTTTTGCTCGTACCATGCGATATTGTATGAGATTGGTAACTCATTGATATCTTCTAATTCGAATACTTCTTTAAGTTTAAGTGCAATTACAGCTAATGAGTATGAATCGTTACACTGACCTGCATCTAATACTCTTGGAATTCCACCGATATCTCCTAAATCAAGCTTGTTGTACTTGTATTTTGCACAACCTGCTGTAAGAATTACTGTATCCTTTGGAAGCTGCTCTGCAAATTCTGTATAGTAGTCTCTCGACTTCATTCTTCCGTCACAACCAGCCATTACGAAGAATCTTCTGATTGCTCCTGTCTTAACTGCTTCAACTACCTTATCTGCTAATGCAAATACCTGTGCGTGGGCAAATCCACCAACAATTTTACCTGTTTCAATTTCTTCTGGAGCATCTAAAGTTTTAGCAAGCTCAATGATTTGGCTAAAATCTTTTCTTCCATTAACTTCTTCAATATGAGTACAACCTGGGAATCCTGAAGAACCTGTAGTGAAGATTCTCTTAGCTACTTCACCCTTTGGAGGTACTATACAGTTTGTAGTAAATAGGATTGGTCCATTAAACTTCTCAAACTCTTCCTTTTGCTTCCACCATGCATTACCGTAGTTTCCTACTAAGTTGTCATACTGCTTGAACTTTGGATAGTAGTTAGCTGGTAACATCTCTGAGTGAGTGTATACATCTACTCCAGTACCCTTAGTTTGCTCAAGTAACATTTCAAGGTCATTTAAGTCATGACCACTGATTAAGATTGCTGGGTTATTTCTAGTTCCAATGTTTACTTCTGATAATTCAGGGTTACCGAATCTTGAAGTATTAGCTTCATCAAGAAGTGCCATTACATTAACACCGTACTCACCAGTCTTTAAAGTAAGTGGAATAAGCTCATTTACACCAATACTGTCATCAGTAACAGCAACTAGTGCTTCTTCTATAAATAAACTGATATCTTCGTTTGTCTTATCTAAATGAAGTGCATGCATACCGTATGCTGCCATTCCCTTAAGTCCGTAAGTGATAAGTTCTCTTAATGATCTTACGTCCTCATCTTCAGTTGCAAGAATTCCAACTGTCATTGCTACTGCTTCATAAGTATCTCTAGCTCCGTTCCAAGTAGCACTGTCATGTAAATTAGATGGAATTTCAATTCCTTTTTCAACTAATGAATTTTTAATAGCATTTCTTAACTCAAGTGCAGCTTCGATTTTATCCATGAAAACTTCTTGATCAAAGTTTGCATTTGTAATTGTTGAAAATAAACCGTCAAATATAACCTTATCAGTTGAAGGATCATTTAATCCATTCTTTCTTGCGATACTGTTGTAGTAAGCAACACCCTTAAGTACGAATAATAGTAAATCTTGAAGATTAGCTACATTACTTGTCTTTCCACAAACTCCTACTTTAGTACAACCACTTCCACCTGCTGCTTCCTGACACTGATAACAAAACATATTAGTTTCTTGAGTATTCATATTTGTTTCCTCCCCATTATTAAATAGTTTGTTTAAAATATTCTTTATCATTTGCATTACCTCCATACAATTTTTATTCTGACTGCAAAACCTTGTGAAGTATTATTGTATGAGTGTCTTGCAATTCATTTATTAACTTGATAATGCTATTATAAACGGGGGAGAAAAATAAAACCGTAACAGATGTTACGGTTTTTGCTTTATTTAAATTATTTCGAAAAAAATGGGGCAGTCGTTAAATAGACTGCCCCCATTTATGTTATTCTACAAAATTAATATCCTATAAAAGGATCTTTAACAATTCTCTTCTTACTAATTTCCTTATTATTTAATACATCTTCCGTAGAATTAATCATAGAATTACTTCCAGACATATAATAATAAGCTTTATTTCCATATTCCGCTGCAAGATCCGCTACTTTTTCTAAAGTATCTGCTCTATTAGATGTTTTGAATAATTTAATATTTGAGTTTTCTACAGTCATTGCTTCAATTTCATCTGCAAAAAGATAATAATCAGAAGCTGCAAACACTAGATTTATTTCACGATTGGAATCCTCTGCCATAGCTTTTATTAAAGCTCTCATAGGAGTAATACCAACACCACTGGCAACTAGTACTGATGGGGAACTTGTATCAGCAATCTTAAAACTTCCAAATGGTCCTCTAACCCCAACCCTTTCACCAGGTCTAAGGTCAATCAAATGAGATTTGTATCTACTGGCTTCTTCACCTGTACGAGTTGCAATCAACATGTATCCTTCTTTATCAATTGAAGCTATACTGAATGTTTTCCACTTCCTCCCCATATACTTTCTATCAGGAAATGAAATGTTTACATGTTCTCCGGCTGACCATGTATAACCATTAGGTAGTTTCAGTTTTATTAAATAAAAATCCTTAAAGGGATTCTCTACAGATTCTACCTCTAAATAAGCTTTACTGAATATACCCTTAAAATCTGCTATTTTCATCATAATACTCCTCAAATAATAATTTAATATATAATATTTTTTTATTATATAATATTTTTCAAAGAAATAATATATCACTTCTTTCCATAAAACTATTAATATATTCAAATCTTAAAAACTAATCTCATTAGTTTATCCCTTGAGTGGAAAAGAAAGTATAATTGATGTACCTACACCCATCTCGCTATCAATATTAATACTACCACCATGAAGCTCTACAAGTTTCTTACATATGGCAAGACCAAGTCCTGATCCCCCCATACTTTGTTGCCTACTACCATCCTCCCTGTAAAAAGCATCAAGTACATAGGGAAGAGCGGCTTTTTCTATCCCCCTACCATTATCACTGATAGTAATATTATAATTATGATTTGATATAAAAGTTTTTACATGAATTTTTCCATTTTCAGGTCCGTATTTCAAGCTATTTTGTATAATATTTTCCACAACTTGAGACAATCTCATCTGATCAACTGAAATTATTCCCCTAGATACAGGTTTTTCTAATTCAAATGTCCACCCTGAATCCTCCACCCATAATTCAATTGGTTCAAAGAGCATCTTTAATACTTCATTTGCTTGCCATGGCCTTGCATCTATCTTATATTCACCCAAGTCCAATTGAGAAAACAAAAACAAATCTTCTATCATTTTATCTAAATAAGCAGTCTTGTCATAAATTGTTCTCAAATAACGATCCATTCTTTCTGGATTGTTAGCTTTTCCATCTAATAATCCTTCTACATATCCCCTTATAGAAGTAATAGGAGTTCTTAGATCATGGGAAATATTTGTTATGAGCTGCTTTCTATTTTCAAGTACAATATTTTCCCTTTCCCTACTTTCTTCAAGTTCATTACGCATATATTCAAAATCTCTACTTAATGATTTAATCTCATCCAAACCTTTAGTCTGGATACTAAAATTATAATCACCCTCCGCAATAAGTCGTGTTGCATTTCTAAGTCTTCTTATAGGTATGGTATAATTTACTATTAAATTTATTATCATAGGCAAAAAAGACACTATTAAGGATAGACCTATGGCTATCCACTGAATACGGTACACAGTGAAAGAATACTTATTAATTATTTTAACCGCATCTTTACTTTGTTTCATAACCAAAAACACTTCTTTAAAATCTATGGTTTTCACCCTAAATACTACATACTCATCAACTTCAACTGGAATTAGTAATATATTTAAGATTTCATTTTCATCTCTTTTTTGTCTTCTTCTGGCTTTTTCCAAATTCATTGATGAATCAGAGCCTAATGACCAATTATTATCTTCATCATAAATGCCTACTATCTCATTAACATTGTTGTCTAAAAAATCATCTACTATATCAATCTCGGTTTTCATTATTGTCTCATAATTCATATCTTGAAGTTTTTGACGGATATCAATGTAATCACCAATGGCCTCATAAAATACTTTTAGCTCTTGATTAGATAGTAACTGATACCCAAACAACTCTCCGTTTAATAATAGTCTGCCGTGGATAGTACTTACCACTATAAGTGACATTAAAACTGCAACCACTAAGTAGATGGCGAGGCCCCTTAATACCCTATTCATGGCTAGCTCCTCCGATAAACTTATAGCCTATTCCCCAAACAGTTTGAATATATTTAGGTTTTGAAGGAATTTTTTCTATCTTTTCACGAATTTTATACATATGAACGGGAACTGTATTGTCGTCACCAAAATAATTATTACCCCACACAGCATTAATAATTTGATCTTTTGATACTACACGGCCCGCATTCTGGGCTAAGTATTTTAGAAGCTCAAACTCCTTATTTGTCATTGCTATCTCAACATCATCTATTGTTACACTATAAGACTCAGTATATATTTTAAGTTCACCAAAGTTTAACACATCTTCATTTACAGCCTTAAGTTGTTTACTTGCCCTTCGTAAATGGGCCTTAACTCTTGCTAGTAAAACTACTGGACTAAAGGGCTTAGTTACATAATCATCTGCACCAATACCTAGGGCTAAAACCTTATCCATATCTGAACTTTTAGAACTTAATATAATCACAGGTATATCCAAATCTTTTCTTAGATTACGACATACTTCAAATCCATCTATTTTAGGCAACATTAAATCCAGTATTACTAGATCAGGTTTTTTTTCTATGGTTTTTTCTAGTCCGCTCTGACCATCAGTAGAAATCATAACTTGAAATCCATCATCTTCTAAATAATCACGAATAAGAAGTGCAATTTCATTTTCATCCTCGATAATGTGTATCAATTCTTGAGACATAGTCCCAACCCCTCTCAAAACTTTTTCTTACAGTCCCCTTATTATTAATATCTTATTACAACTTTATCACTATTCCAAATCACCGTGAAGCTTTGAATAGATATTTAAGAATTATTAAGAATTAGATAAAGGACTTTTCAACTTCTCCTTTTAAACTTGTATTATAAACTAAAAGCAATTTGTTCAAAAATGGAGGGAATTATATGGGTAAAAAAATAGCTATTCTATTGTTAGCAGTCATAACTATGATACCACTAAACGGTTGTAGCGACGCTAATGCAGAAGAAATTCAAAGTCCTACTGTGAAAGCTCAAACAGTAGAGACAGAAATTGTAACAAAGGGCAACATCAGTAGAAACATTTCTTATAATGGGACACTAGCTGCTCAAAACACTATTCATGTTATTGCAAAAATACCTGGCGAAATACTATCTGTAGCAGTAAAAGTTGGGGATAACATAGAAAAAGATAGTCCAATATATATTCTAGACAAAAAAGACATTAAGAGAAATGCCAGCAATGCTTCTCTTACTTACCAAGCAGCTAAGCATCAGGTAAATGCAACAGCAGACCAGCATGTTCTTGCAGAAAAAACATTTGAAAGAATGAAATCTCTATACGAAAATCCAAATGGAGCTGCTATCTCAAAATCTGATTACGAACAAGCAGAATTAGCTGCAAGTACATCTGCATTAGAGGCTACAAAAGCTCAAATGAACCAAGCTAAAATCGGTATGGATATTGCTAATGACCAACTTGTAGATGCAGATTTAAAATCACCAATCTCGGGTATAGTTTCTGCAATAAATGTTGAAGCTGGTCAAACTATAGGTGCAGGAACCCATGTGGCTGATA
Organism: Bacillota bacterium; assembly: GCA_025210655.1. GTDB lineage: Bacteria > Bacillota > Clostridia > Peptostreptococcales > Acidaminobacteraceae > JAOARG01. Next base: position 37,109 of record JAOARG010000077.1, on the reverse strand, counting down.
TTATCAATATGGACAAGGTATATGTAGAAATCCAAGTTTCAGAAGGGGTCATTAATAATTTAGAAAAAGGAAAAGAAATTCCTGCTTTTATACCTGCGATTTCATCAGAAAAAATCATAGGTAATATTGAATGGGTAAGTCCTGCCGCAAATGTTCAAACTAGGCTTTTTCCTGTTCGTATAACATTTGATAATCCTAATCATACAATTAAACCTGGTATGTTTGCTAATATATCTATTGATTTGGATGAAGCGAGTAATTCTATTATAATCCCATCTACAGCAATTTTAACACGTGTAGATAGCCAAATTGTTTTTCTTAACAACAATGGAATTGCAAAGTCCAAAGAGGTTGTAACTGGATTTGATAATGGTGAATTTACCGTTATTTTAGAGGGACTTGAAATGGGTGATCCTCTAATCGTAGAGGGACAACAATATATTGAAGATGGTACTCCATTAAAGGAACTTGGAGGTGAATAAGGTTGAATTTATCAAAATTATCAGTTAAAAGACCTGTTACTGTCATTATGGTAACCCTCATCATTATTATAATGGGGGCAGTTTCCTTCAGTAGATTGGCAGTAGACTTGTTTCCAGATATAGAATTTCCTGTTTCAGCAGTAATCACACAGTTTAGCGGAGCAGGACCTCAAGAAGTCGAAAAAATGGTTGCAAAACCTATAGAGGAAAGTCTTGCAACCTTAGAAGGATTAGAGACCCTCACAACATATGCTATGGATGGTACAGCTATCACAGTACTTCAATTCGATTTTGGTACAGACATGGATATGAAGGCTATTGATATCAGGGAAAATGTAGACCGAGTTAAGGGCTACTTACCTGAAGATGCTGATGAACCTATGGTAATGAAGCTTGATATTAATGCAATGCCTATCATGGAACTATCATTAAGTGGTGATAAAAGTGTAAGTGAGCTTGAAAAAACTGCTGAGGATTTTATAAAACCTAGGTTAGAAAGAATAGAAGGTGTTGCATCAATCAGTATCAATGGTGGTCTTGACCAAGAGGTTGAAATCGCCCTAACAGAAGAAGTTCTTACGGGATATGGTCTCAGTACTGGACAACTTGCTCAGATTATTGGTGTTGAAAATCTAAACACACCTCTTGGTGATATGAAAAAAGGTACTCAAACTATCAATGTCCGTCAAGTAGGTGAATTTGAATCAATAAATGACATAAAAAACCTTATGATTACACTTCCCAGTGGTCAAGAAGTACAGCTTAAGGAAATTGCAAATGTTCAGTTAAAAGAGAAGAAGGCAGATGCTAAGGTTTATACAGACGGTAAGAGAACAGTTGGTATATCTATACAGAAATCCTCAGATGCCAACACTGTTAAAGTAGCTCAAGAGCTGAGAAAAGAGATAGAAAAAATTCAAAATGAACTTCAAGGTGCTAATCTTAATATTTTCTTAGATACAGCTACCTATGTAGAATCTTCAATAGATAACGTAAAACAATCTGCTCTAATTGGTGGATTACTTGCTATCTTGATATTATTCCTATTTTTACGTCATCTAAAATCAACACTTGTTATAGGTATTTCTATCCCTATATCAGTTATTGCTACATTTATACTTATTTATTTTAACGGTATAACCCTAAATATGATGACACTAAGTGGTCTAACCCTTGGGGTTGGAATGCTAGTGGACAACTCAATTGTTGTACTTGAAAATATTTTTAGATATAGGACTGAAGGTGTTGAAATTAAAGAATCTGCCATAACTGGTGCAAATGAAGTAAGGAATGCTATTATAGCATCCACACTTACGACAGTAGTTGTATTTTTACCACTATCCTTTACTGAAGGTATGGTTAGTATTATGTTTAGAGACTTTTCAATGACCGTTGTAATGTCTTTGATAGCATCACTACTAATAGCACTTACACTAGTTCCAATGTTATCATCAAAATTATTGACCTCTACTTCAAACTCACTGATGGCTGGAACAAAAAAAGCTGGCTTGTTCTCAAAAGTAGAAAAGCTGTACAAAAGAGTCCTTTCATTTGCAATAAGAAGAAGAAAAACTATTATCGCCATAACTCTAGCAATATTTGTATCAACAATGAGCCTTACTGGGGTTATTGGTATGGAGTTTTTCCCAGCTACAGATCAGGGCCAATTAGCAGTAGAAGTTGAACTACCTGAAGGTAGTTCCATAGAAAAAACAGAAAGTTATGTACGAAAAGTAGAATCTATAATTCTTGAAAGCACAGAAGGTGAGCTTGATTCAGTGCAATCCACTATCGGGGTCGCTGATCAAAGAAGTTCAATGACAGGTGTTACTTCGACCAATAAAGCTAATTTAACTATTAAGCTGGTGTCACAAGACGATAGAACTCGTTCAGATAAAACAATAGCAGATCAAATCAGAAATGCTTTAAATGATATATCAGGGGCTAAATTCAGTGTAGCTGCCCAAAGTGGAATGGCTGGATCTAGTATGATTGATATCAAAATATTAGGAGAAGATTTAAATACACTTCAGGCTCTATCAGATGATATAACACCTAAAATCAAGGCTATAAGAGGAGCTAAAGAAATAGAATCTTCATTAGAAGAAGGTCTACCTGAAGTTCAGATAAAAATCAACCGTGAACGTGCTGCTCAGTACGGACTTTCAAGCCAAAGTATTGCAAGTATGGTAAAAAGTCGTGTTGACGGTATAATGTCATCAAGAATCAAATTAGACGATGAAGAAATCGACATAATAATTCGTAGCTCTTTAGATGAAAATAGACAATATGAAAGTCTACAAGATACAGCCCTAATTAGTCCACTTGGAGTAGCAGTACCATTAAATCAAGTGGCAAACATTACCCTTGATCAAGGTCCGAGTACTATAATGCGTGAAGACCAGGAACGTTATGTGAGTATAACAGGAGATGTTTTCGGCAGAGACCTTGGTTCTGTAAATGGTGACATAGAAAAGTTGATGTCAGAATATGATTTACCTAATGGTTTCACATATAAAATAGGTGGTCAAGCAGAAGATATGAATGAAACATTTACAAGTTTAGGATTAGCATTAATTCTATCCGTTGTATTTGTATACATGATAATAGCAGCACAGTTTGAATCACTAATACAACCATTTGTAATTATGTTCTCTGTACCCCTTGCAATGTCAGGTGGTCTTATTGCCCTATTAATAACAAGTACACCTCTAAGTGCCCCTGCTATGATTGGTATGATAATGTTAGCTGGTATAGTAGTTAACAATGCAATCGTACTAGTTGATGCTATCAACTTAAGACGTGAGAGCGGTCTTTCAAGGGATGAGGCAATTATGAGTGCTGGACCAATCAGACTTAGACCTATTCTAATGACAACACTTACAACAGTTTTAGGATTACTTCCTATGGCTATTGGTATTGGTGAAGGATCGGAGTCAATGGCTCCTATGGCACAGTTTGTTGTTGGTGGTCTAATATTATCAACACTATTAACACTAATATTTATCCCCGTTTTATATATAATCGCGGATAATTTAGTTGTAAAATTTCAAGCTAGAAGAAATAAGAGAAAAGAAAAAGCAGCTAAACCTGCTTTTAACAATTAACACTATATGTAATTTGTTTTCAAAAGTTGATAAAAAAATTCATAAAAACAAGTGGGATGCCAATAATCAATTGGCATCCCACTTATTTTATTTTTTGAAGTACCTCGAAATAGCTTCCTTCTGAATTAAGGGAATAAGAAGATAAGTCTTCCCTTACTACAATAGGTCCATGGCTACTTATTCTACTTTCTTTTATCACTTTTTTTATATGCTCAATTTTTTCTTCCATCAAATTATAATCAGACATATGCATTATAGTTGATATATATGGTCCCTCATGTAGTATTATTTCTTCCAAATCATACAAAGATTTATTTTTTTCATCGTATTCTATTGCAAAAATCGTATTACCATTTTCATCAATAACTCCATACATATCATTCACATCACTAAAAGATGAATAACCATATTTTCTTATCTCATCATACATTTCTTTAATACTAAAATCATCGGGATCAGTGTCCAGTACTATTTTAAGTATTTTTCTATCCATGTTAACTATTTTGATTTCTTCTTTTATATCTATATATTTTTTCACATGATTAATTTTTTCTTTAATTTCCTTTTTCTTTAACCTAATGAGCCTCATCTCTTCTTCAAGTTTATTTTCTGCTTTCATTAATATATCCAAATAATCTTTAATATCGTAGTTATTAACAACTTTCTCTATTTCTTTTATAGGTATATCGATATCTCGAAACAGCAAAATGGATTCTAAAATATCAAGCTGTCTAAAGTCATATAATCTATAACCATTTTCATCAATAATCTTTGGTGTAAGAAGCCCTTTTTTTTCATAAAATCTTATCTGAGAAGTAGATATATCAAAGGATTTTGCTAGTTCACCAATTGTTAACAATTTTCTCATGTCCTCCTCCTTGACATTAAACCTTGTTTAAGGTTTATTATATATCTATTAAGGTATATCGTCAATTTTCCATAGGAGGTAACTATATGGATTCCCTATCACTAAACTTAAAAAAAGACTCAGTAAATAAGATTTTCTGGTCCTTTGCTATTCCTTCTGTCCTTGCCATACTGGCTCAAAGTACAGCTGGATTCATAGACTCTATATTTATAGGTAGGTATATCGGAAGCGACGGACTTTCAGCATTAACCCTAATCATGCCACTTATCATGCTTCTTTCAGGTGTTGGTACCATGTTATCTATAGGTGGTTCAACCTTAGCTGGTATTTATAAAGGAGAAGGGAAGGACAGGAAAAGTAACCATTACTTTATGCTTACATTTTCGCTACTAATAATTTCTACTCTCATTGCAACAATATTTATTCTAATTGGAGCAGACTTTTTTGGAAAACTTTTGGGAGCAGAAGGCATAATTCTAGAGCATCTATTAAACTATTCAAAAACACTGGCTGTTTTTTTTATCTGCTTTATGATGAATTTTGCTTTATCATTCTTCATTAAATTAGATGGGAAACCGTCCCTTGTTGTAACAAGCGTACTATCAGGTACAGTAATCAACATAGTTTTAGATTATATATTTATCAAGCATTTAAATATGGGGATGTTTGGAGCAGCACTTGCTACAGGATTATCACAACTAATACCATTTACTATAATGCTTTATATACTTATATATAAAACATCTTGGAAATTTCAAAAGCCTTCATTCAATATTAAAGACATATGGGCTATCTCTTTTAATGGTTCTTCAGAACTTCTTTCAATGGGTGCAGCCTCAATATCGGGATTTATATTTAACTATCTAATTATTAAACACATTGGCTTCCAAGGTGTAGCTGCTTTTTCAGTATCATTGCAAGTGGTATCAGTAGCAACAGGAATTTTTTATGGATTTTCCGAAGCCATACAATCACCTGTTAGTTACAATGTTGGGGCACGAGAATTCAACAGGGTTCGTAGTTTTAGAAAAAAATCTCTCTATGCTAATTTAATATCAGGTATACTTCTAATTATTATTATTTTCCTACTTAATGAAAAGATAGTGGCTATTTTTATTTCAGACCATTCAGTAGGAGACTTAGCATCAAGTATACTAAAAATATACTCAACTGCCTTCATACTATATGGAGTTAACACAAGCCATGTAACATATTTCACTGCGATAAATTCACCAGTTATTTCAAGTGTTTTATCCCTAATAAAAAGTTTATTCGCCTTACTACTTGGTATGTTTATACTTCCACTGTTCATTGGTAGTTGGGGAATATTCTATAGTGTACTCTTTGCTGAAATAGTTACCTTCATTGTTAGCTTTATTATTATTAGAGCTTATGAATATGGATCCTATGATACAAAAAAGATCCTAGAGCCGGCTAGGCTCTAGGATCTTATAATTTTATTAATTTCTACCACAGCACTTCTTATATTTCTTTCCGCTACCACATGGACAAGGTTCGTTTCTTCCAATTTTCACTTTTTTCTGCACAACCGTTTTAGTAATCTTTTCCTGAATTTTCTCTGGATTTAATTCCATAGGAGTATATCCCTTAAGAAGCCATTGTCTATGATTATTATATATATTAAAAACAAGACCCATCACTTCGTTCATAACACCTATGCTAGGAAACTGAAAATGTTCCTTCATAAAGTTTGTTATTGCACTAGGGCTTTCATCCTGATCCATTTCAAAAAGTAAATCTATAATAAAATCTTTTAAAACACTTCCTTTAAATGCATAATGAATTTTTACAAAATTACTAAATCTACTAATTGCTTGAGTACTTTTATAATATCCCGGTTTTCCTGCATTTATTAGTTCCTTCTGTGAAAATTGCTTATAGGGAGTATTATCAAACAATCTTTCTCTATCTTCAATCTTAGCTACTAACTCATCTATATCTGCTACGTCATTATGAACTATTCTTTGTTTTTCATATATATAAGATGATTTATTATCAATATTATAAAGTATGATCTCATCTAACTGCTCTGGGCTCAGTGATACGCCTGTATTTTCAAACAAGTCTACTAAATCATTTAAACTAATTACACCATAATAGTATGCAGCACCACTTATCATTTGCATAATTTTTGTATAATAACTTGCTTGATTCTTGAGTTCTTTATCATACTTACTAATAAAAATTTCCTTCAACTCACTTGGCAAAATAAAAACTGTTTCCATAGCATCATGGACTGGGAACAGACATGTTTTCTTTATATAATCAAATAGATCTTGAGCATAATCTAGATCATTTTTAACTAAATCAATTCTTACTCCACCCTTCAAACTCTTATTATAGTTTATCAGGATTTCACTAGATACATGATTCATAGTTTTCAAGAAATAAACGGGAATCTCTTCCTTTAGCAATGTATATAATTCATTTTTCTTCAATGAAGATATTCCACTCAATCCCATATCTTTTAAAAAACTATATAACTCATCTCTAGAGAATATCGATAAACATTCATCTAGATCTGCTTCTTTATTAAATATATAATACTTAGCCGATCTAGTGATTTGACGGCTCTTCAAATCTTTTACCATAGATCCAAGCGCTTGCTCTATCACTATCATTTTAGATATATCTTTTTTAGGTTTGACAAGCTTTCTATTTGCTTTATAATCACTAACTTTAAAGGAACTGATATCAAAGGAATTATTCCCTTCATATCCACATATACCTGTTCGCGGAGAATTGTAAGGGTCACCTTTTACAGGTAAATTACGGGCTAACAGAGTTACAGCATCATTGAGTTGAATATCTGAATACTCGTCTTTCACACTAATCCTTAACTCTGAAGACGAACCAAAGTCATAAACATAATCTAATTCTTTTCCCTTACTCAAAAATAAATCTAAGGAATACTCCATACCATAACTAGGATCCATAAATACCGATCCCTCATCAGGACCGTTGGATAGGAATCGTTTTTTATCAATAACAAATTCACTTAAATGACCACAGCATTCCAGCCATATGCCTCGTAAAAAATCGTCTAGCAACTTCAGTGTTGCTTTCTTATCTATTAATATATGCATAAAATAATCTGCTTCATATAAATCTGTAATTTGCATTAGATACACATCGCGATTTTAGCATCCTTATCACTTATATTAGAGATAGACTTTGAAATACACGAACTCAAATGTCGCGGAAAACCTACTTTGCTATACTCCTTGCCACAAATACCACACTGTCCTTTTATCCCCATATTTACATCCCCTTTTAAGTCAGATATCCTTCTTACAATCATATACAGTATATCAAATTGACTGAAATTCTCAATTGCCACTATAAAATATAATTTAAAAAATGATTAGCACAAAAGTGAAAGGGATGTCGCACCACGACATCCCCTTCACTTCAATAAATACCTTAAATCAGGACTAGTCTTCTTCCATTCCCTCACAGTATATATCTTCTTATATTCTATAATATTGTGCTTATGACAAATCTCTTCAATAATCAAATCAATATCATTCTCAGATTCACCATGACTCATACCATATAGACTGTATGGCCATTTTGGATTTTCTTTTCTGTGATATACATGGCTAACCTTTGGATTTTTCATAAGGTCATCAGCTATGATGTCAAGGTCATTTTCATCTACTACCATGGCAATCAGAGCATTATACTTATACTTGGTTCTCTGATGGTACAGTATTGGGGCTATTCTTTTAATATATCCTTTTTCCTGCATTACTTTTATTCTATTAAGAATCTCACTTAAATCTAATTCCAGTTTATTAGCTAACATCTGATAAGGATTTACCTCTAACTCTATATCTCCAGATAGTTCAATTAGTATTCTTTTATCTATAATGTCCACTGATTTCCTCCTTATTTCTTTACACTGAAATGGTTTTTTCAGTAACTTAGCTATAGTTTTAAAATCACCTTGGTCTTATATTTTTTAACAGCCGGGAGGTTAATACACTCTTTTACCCCTTGAAATTTACTTATTAGATCAAGCTTTCTTTCTATTTCTTCAGAATCTTTTTCCATAAGAGTAAACCATAGATTAAAGTCATCTTTTCTTTCATAATTATGGGTAACACCTTCAAACTCCCCAACCTTTCTAGCAACTGACTCCATCTGATCCTCTTCAACCATTAGTCCCACTAAGGTACTGGATATTCCAATCTTATTGATATCACTTATGGCACCAAATCTCCTGATAAAACCCTCTTCCTTCATAATCCTTATTTGATTTACTATCTCATCCTCAGAAATACCTATTTTTTTAGATATATCTTCATAGGGTCTCTCCTTAAGGGGTATACCTTCTTGAAGATAGTTCATTATTTCTTTTTGAATATCATTCATTTTCTATCTTCTCCTTATAACATGAATACGAAAGGGGATCTTGAGCAAGATAATTCCCATACTTATGATAGGCTCTAGCTCTACAACCACCGCATATATCAAAATCTCTACATTTTGAACATCCACCACTGTAATTTTCCCTATCTCTTAAACTATTAAATACTTGACTATTCTTCCAAATATCATCAAAAGTATTCAGCTTTAAATCTCCAGCTTCAACTGGCATATAAGGACAAACATTTACTTTTCCATTCGGAAGTATACAACAATATGAAAGACCTGCAATACAACCCCTTGTATATCTCATATTTATTCCAAGCTCTTTGGCAATACTCAAGTACTGGGGAGCACAGGTTGGCTTTAACTCCAAATCCGTAGTCTCATTTTTCTTTATTATATGCTCAAGGGCATCTAAATACTCCCTATCCCCAAGCTTTTTATCACTTATTTCACTTCCCCTTCCAGCCTCTACTAAGAAGAAGGGATGAAGTGCACTTGCACCAAGTTCTTCAGACAGCTTTAATATTTCATCAAATTGACTAAGATTTTCTTTAGTTATTGTCGTATTAATCTGTACCTTTATTCCTAGTTCAACAGCATTTTTAATACCATTAATGGTTTTTTCAAATGCTCCTTTTGAAGATCTAAAAAGATCATGTTCCTTAGAATTACATGAATCCAGACTAATACCTAAGCATTTTATACCACTTTCTTTTAACTTTAATGCTGTATCCCTGTCTATCATAGTTCCGTTTGTTCCAAGAACAGGCATCAGACCCTTTGAAGATGCATATTCTATAAGATCATATATATCATCCCTCATTAAGGGCTCTCCGCCGCTAAGTATTAAAATCTTAAATCTTCCCGTCTTTACAATTCCATCAATTAACCGCTTTCCTTCATCCAATGAGAGTTCATCTTTATAAAATTTCATATCTGATTCCCTATAACAATGTTCACAGAATAGATTGCATCTCTTGGTTACATTCCATGATAATATCAAATCTCCCACTCCTTTAGATAACAAGACGGATCCATTCCCCACAAGTTATTAGTATGATGATATGCCCTTGCTCTTAAATTTCCACCACACAAATCCAACCATTTACATCCTTTACAGGTCTGATTGAGATGTTCCTTTTTATTTCTAAGCATTTTAAGTTCTTCACTACCTTCATACCAAATATCTCTTATATCATCCTCAAGTATATTCCCTAATTTCATAAACTTAGAAAACTGATCCGGATAAATATTCCCTTCCCAATCCATATTCATTATGCCTATTCCCGATCTATTTCCACCATTTCTGCTTAACTTTTCATATATGCTATCAGAAAGTTCCTTATTCTTCTTTGAGATATTCATGTATATATATGGTCCATCACAATGATTGGTTACTGTAAGAATCTCTTTTTTCTCACCACTATTTATGGATTTCTCTGTATAATCGATTAGATAATCCATAAAATCCCTCATTTGATCTTCAGAAAGAATCATATCGTCAATCTCTTCCCCTCTGCCTGAAGGAACCAGATGATAAAAACAAATTCTATGAACATTATTCTTCTCCATAAGTTCAAGTATATCAGCTACTTGATCAATATTTTCCTTATGGATTGTCATTCTTAGTCCAACCTTTTGACCAACTTTATTACAGCTTTCTATTCCCTTTAAGGCCATTTCAAAAGCACCTTCAATACCTCTGAACTTGTCATTAAGAGTCTTCATACCATCTAAACTTATTCCTACATAACCCACACCAAGCTCCTTTAATCTTTGAGCTTGACTTGGACCAATCAAACTACCATTAGTAGAAAGACTAACCCTGATTTTCTTTTCCTTACAATAAGCTATGATATCAAAAATGTCTTTCCTTATCATTGGTTCCCCACCTGATAAAAGTAAGACTGGTACATTCATTTCACTAAGTATATCTATAATCTTAAATACCTCTTCAGTCGAAAGGTCTTTAATACTTTCCTCTGCATTTGATGATGAATAACAGTGGCTACATAGAAAATTGCATCTCTTAGTTATATTCCAAGCCACAACCGGACCTACATTTCTCTTAACTCCAGTTTTAACCCCTTTACAATCCTTGGAATATCTAATCGAATCCCTATCTTCACCTTTAAGTAGGGCAGATAAATCTATCATAATCTTCCTCCTATGAAAACTAAATCTATTATTATATATTTCAAAATTACTATATATGTATACCCATTAATTTTACTATATTACATAGAATTTTTCATATCAAGATGAAAATTAGTAGTTAATAGTTGCTGAGTTAATTTAAATACTAAGAAAGCCTTATTTTGCAAAATGCAAAACAAGGCTTTTCAACTCACTATCCAATAACTACTAACTACTACCTACTACCTACTACCTACTACACAACATCATATCCAACATCTTCAATAGCTTCTTTTATCTTATCTAGAGATACACCCTTTTCATTTATCTCAACCATATCTTCTGAAGCACTAACCTTTATTATTTCTACACCTAATTCTTCTAAAGCATTCTTAACTCTATTTTCACAATGACCACAACTCATACCTTCTACCTTTAATACTGTTGACATTATATCTCCTCCTTGAATTATTTGAATCTTTTAAGTCTCAAAGCATTTGTTACTACTGACACAGAACTAAGTGACATAGCCGCTGCTCCAAACATTGGATTAAGCAGTGGGCCTCCAAATATATGGAAGACTCCTGCTGCAAGTGGTATACCTAAGGTATTGTATCCAAATGCCCAGAAAAGATTCTGTTTAACATTTTTAATTGTCTCTCTACTTAATCTTACACCCTTGGATACATCTGAAAGATCATCTTTCATAAGTACCATGTCAGCTGAATCCATAGCAATATCTGTACCTGAACCTATAGCAATACCCAAGTCTGCCATTGCAAGGGCCGGGGCATCATTGATGCCATCACCTACCATAGCCACTGTAAAGCCTTGCTCTTTAAATAACTCTACTTGTTTAGATTTATCTTCTGGTAATACTTCAGCAAGAACTATATCTATTCCTACCATTCTACCAATTGCTTCAGCAGTGTCCCTGTGATCTCCAGTGACCATTGCTACTTTTATACCCATATCTTGTAGCTTCTTAATTCCAGCTAAACTTGTATCCTTTACAGTGTCCATAATTGCTATTACACCAGCAAACTGACCATCAATTCCTATATAAACTGGAGTTTTACCTTCTTTAGCATATTTTGCAATATCTACACTTTCAGTATGAATATTTTCTTTCTTCATCATTTTTTCATTCCCTACAATCACAGACTTCCCATTTTCAAGTTCTGCCTTAAGTCCGTGTCCAGGGATATTATCAAAGCTTGATACTTTTATAAAATCTAAGTTTCTCTCTTCTCCGTAGGATACTATTGCCTCACCTAGGGGATGCTCTGACCCTTTTTCAGCCGAAGAAACCAACTGAATTATTTCATCAGAATTAAAATCACCATAGACTTCAACATCAGTCACCACAGGTTTACCTTCTGTTATAGTACCGGTTTTATCTAAAATAACTGCATCAATTTTATGTGCTATTTCAAGGGCTTCTCCACTTTTTATCAGTATTCCATTATCTGCACCCTTACCAGTAGCCACCATTATTGCTGTAGGTGTTGCAAGGCCAAGAGCACAAGGACAAGCTATTACTAAAACGGAAATAAATATCCTTAGGGCCAACTCAGAATTTCCAGTGAAAAAGTACCATAATGAACCAGATACAATGGCAATAATTATTACTATAGGTACAAAATATCCTGAAACAACATCCGCTAGCTTTGCAATTGGTGCTTTAGTTCCTTGAGCGTTTTCAACCAGCTTAATAATCTTAGAAAGGGCTGTCTCATTACCAACTTTAGACGTCTTTACCTTTACTAAGCCGTTTTTATTGATACTTCCACCTACAACAGAACTCCCTACAACTTTCTCAACAGGAAGACTCTCACCAGTAAGCATTGATTCATCTATAGAAGTATATCCTTCGATTATCTCTCCATCTACAGCAACCTTTTCACCAGGCTTAATAAGTACTACATCCCCAACTTCAACTTCTTCAATTGGAATAGTTACTTCTTCATTATTAATAATAACAATTGCTTCTTTGGGTCTTAGACCTACAAGTTTTTCAATTGCTGCTGTAGTTTTCCCCTTGGATCTATGTTCAAGGGACTTACCCAACATTATCAGAGCGATAATGACTCCAGCTGTCTCAAAATAAAGATCCCTAACATAATGGGTATCTCCAACAGAAATCATATATGTTGCAAAAATCCCATATACTATGGCCGAAGACGTTCCTACTGCAATTAAAGAATCCATGTTAGGATGACCACTAAAAAGAGTTTTAAAACCAACTGTATAAAACTTATATCCACTAATTACAATTGGAATCAATAGTATTATCTGAGCAAGTGCAAAGTTCAGTGGATTAATCATAGGGTCTATAAAGCTAGGCATAGGAAGCCCCATCATATGACCCATGGCCACATAAAGAAGAAGTGCCCCAAAACTAACAGCTACCTTAAATTTCAGCCACATTATCTTATCTTCTCGCTCTGAATTATCCCTTTCTAGGTTAAGTTCATTTATTTCTACCTTTCTAGGTGTATATCCAGCTTTAACTATTTTTTGCTTTATTTCTGATATTCTTAATTTTTCAGCATCATAAGTAATGAAAGCTTTGTTGGATATACTATTTACATTTATATCCCTTACCCCATCAAGCTTTCCAACAACCCTTTCAACAGCTGCCGAACATGCTGAACAAGTCATTCCATCTACTGGAATAACTATTTCACGTATATCTTCCTTTTCACTTATTTGATATCCTGCTTTTTCAACTTTTTGAAATATCATTTCCTGGGTTACTTTTTCTTCATCAAACTCTATTGCTAACACACCAGTTGTAAGATTAACTACTGATTTCTCTACACCATCAAGTCTAGAGGTTACCCTTTCAACAGCTGCCGAACATGCTGAGCAGGTCATTCCATCAACCTTGTATACCTTATTATTCATAACATTACCTCCTAGGCTAGCTATTCAAATGGTTTTAGCTGTACAACGACACTCTCAATAAATGTAGGACTTCCCCAAAATACCATTCGAACTTTCTTTTCAGAGGGATCAAATGTATAATTGAATTTGCATTTTACTCCCTTAAGATTAAAATCTGTTACTACAGACACGACTGCATTGACCATATCCTTGATTCTATTCTCATCTTCAACATAATAGTCCACTATTGTACAGACTTGTACAACATCATCACTTGAAAATGACTCTGAATCCATAAAGACACAAAAATCATCCTTACTTACTCCGCATTCCTTATCATTACATTCACATTGATTCAAATACTGGTCGATAGATTCCCCGTATATTCTCCATTGACCTGCAACCTTTTGTGCTCCAATCTTTCCGCTATATATATATCTTCTTATTGTCTTAGAATGAACACCAAGCTTTTCAGCCGTTTCATCCACAGTATAGTAAGCTTTCTCCATATTTATCTCTCCTTATATTTATACTATATTCCTCTTTATTGGACATGTCAAGGTGCAAATTGTCCTTCTGTGTCCAATTTACCGTGGGTCGTAGTTCGTAGGTCGTTGGTCGGAAGGGCTTTTGGGTGGTGTACTCGCTCTTGGTGGAGCTTGTGGTGGTGTTCATGCCTTTGGCATGAGGTGGTTGGGAAGGGATTGGGGGAAAGGGTGAATCGCTACGCTGGGGGAATCGATTTTATATACAAAATCTTGGGGAAAAGGAAGTGCAAAATGCTTATTCCCTATACTGTTAAAGTAAATCCATTAGGGGTCATTACTGTACGTAAGGATTCACTTGCTTCTCTAGGTCTTATTTTAAGACCCTTACTCAACTGATTTTCTCCAGTAAGAAATGACCTATCTACAAATTAGTTTAACATGGGAGATATATTCAGAACACTTGGTATAATATAATACATATTCAAAAAATCAAACCCGTCCTCAAAGGACAAATCTGGCCATATGTACTGAGACTCATCTAACAGGCCAGACTATAACCAGGGTCATATAGCTCTTCCCCTTCCCCTAGGATTTGCATAGCAAACCGATTCCCCTAACACATACGAAGTATTGTGTGATTCCCCTCTTCTCCAAATAGGACAAGTAACCACCCAATAAACCACAAAAACCTCAACTAGGCCTTGAAACAAAGTTTCAAGACCTAAGATATCTCCTTTAAACTAATAAACTCCTATTTAACAATAAGTATAGAATTACCTTCTGTCATTACTACACTTACTCCAAATTCTTCTTCTATCATCTTAACTGGTACTAGGGTTCTTGACTGATGAAGTATTGCCTTTTTTCCGTATCCTTCAAGGCCTTGTCTTACATCAAAGTCTACATCTATTCCATCTCCGTGTACTCCTACTGTCCAGTTTTCTTGATTCCATGATACATCTGCACCTAGGGCTTCCCCTACAAATCTTATTGGTACCATTATATCTCCAGCAACTTTTTTTGGTTCTGTGTAAGTATCTACATCTTTACCGTTAATCTTCCCTTCGTGTTTATCTAATTCCATTTCAACCATAAAAAGATTACGGGAGGTCCCTAGGGTAAATTCTCCAGGTTTATCAGTTTTAAATGTAAATGTGTTTTCCTTAGTATCTAAAACTCCACCAAGCTTGACTGGTATTTGCTCTCCAGTTTCGGGATTTTCATCAAACCTAATACCAGTAAGGTGTTGCAACTGGGCTTCATTTAAATCATATTTATTCAAATCAACCTTAACTTCAACCAGATTGTTAAACTTATCAATTTTATGCTCTTCTTCAGGTTTTTCATTAGAATGTTCACTGATTTCAACTTGGAAATTATCATTGTCTACCCTAAACATACCTTTTTCATAAAGTTTATCTCCATCAGTTCTCTGTTTTTTATTGTCTATATGGGTTGTAATTTCAATAGTACTATCCATATCATCTGTTGTGTCAGTCATTTCTACAGAATGATCCTTTAAAACTAAACCAAACTCTTCTTTTTTAACATACAAGGTATCCTCTTCTTCAAATACCGATTTAAGTATTTCATCTGAAAGAACAAGTTCGTCATCATTTTTACTTAGATTAACTTCAGCATGTCCAGTATCCATAACCGCCTTGTCGACTTTCTTATCGTCTGTCGTATTTATGTTTTCCTTTTCAAAATGGGTTTTTTCTTCTTTTTTTGGCTCATTATCATTGGAAGAAACATTATTACTTGTATTCTTATCTTTGTCTTTTTTTGGAGGAGCTACATATTTAGCTTTAGTGCTTATATCTCTTCTTATTTCTAAGTCATATTTATTGTCAAATAAATCAGATATACTGTTTTCAGGAATTATTAAAGTATAATCTGTACTATATTCTAAAGCACCTTTAGGATTGATAATAATCTCATCTTTATTAATACTAATAGTACTTTCAACAATAGTATCTCCTTTTTTAAGAGCAATATCATTGAATTTATCCGAATCCATAATATTTTCATTGAACTTAACAACTAAATTCTGATTTACCTCCATTGTCCCTGAAGGTGTAATAGAAATTAGTTGAGGTTTTATATCATCATTTGTGTCTATTGTTGTAAAGCTTACTGCCTCAGATACATTTGAACCATACTCATTTATAGCAAATAATCTCACATAGTATTTTTTCCCCGGGTTCAAATTCTTCACTATAATAGATTGACCCTCAATATTTTCTTTTTCAAAAACCGTTGATGCAGGTGAAAAGCTTTTATTTGAAGCTACAACTACCTTATAACTTTCTGCCTTTTCAACTTCCTCCCATTCCAAGTTAAAAACTACAGGCACTCTTTTACCACCATTAGGTATAATAATTCCATCTTCTTGTGGTACTCCAGGCATATCCTTATCTAGTAAATATATTGGATCGTATTCACTATTATCATTAATAAGGTATGTTATTTCGCCTTCTTTTTCTATTGGATAAAATCTAATAGCTTGTTTTTCTTCAATTGCATTTTCCTTGTTACATGAAAACTGAACAGACTTTAATTTATTAGGTGCACTTAATCCTATGCTTGCTTTTTTACCATAACTCAATCCAGAATTATCAGCATCAATCAAAGTCCTGTACTGCAATTGTATTTCATTAGTTTTTTCATATATTATAGCCTGAAAAGTACCCATCTGTAGATCAGGGCTCTCCCAGTAATACATGTTAGTCCACTGAACCACAAACTTTCTATTTGGAGAATCTCCTATAGTTTGATAGTAAATAGACTTTGCAGGACATTTCAAATATCCTCTATTAACAAGTTCTGTTGCATACTCTACATCCCATGATCTAAAATCCATTGTTCCCTTTTTGGCTAGCAAATCAATATACCACTTATCCCCTGCAAATGGTGTATTATCAACCGACCCAACTGATACAAAGTTCTCAGTGACCAAATCATACCAAAATGGAGTAATAAAGTTATTCTGGGGCGCTAATTCTAATGGAGGTCCTGCAAAAAATGGTTCAATGTGACCTTTCACAAAGGACAATAAGCCATTAGATGATATATGACATGAATCATATTCTTGACCAAAATAATCAATTTTAAAGCCTATATCAAAAGGCCCCTTATGATGATCATCAAAACACACTTGAGAATTCTCAGCATAATAATACTTTTCATCTATTTCTTTTGACATATCTCTAATCGTATAAAAAACTAAGTCTATATTTTCCACAAGATTGTTATTGTTGTTATCCTTTAAAGCATTTCTTGGAATAGTCAATTCATACTTCTTAAAGTAATCCAAATCACCATCTATAATTAGCTTGTTTCCTTGAATAGTTTTAGTAATATCAATGTTCTCATCACCTGATTTAAGAAGAATACTGGAAGCTGAAACTGTTGTATATATTGATTTATCAAAGACAAACTCAATATTACTATCAATTTCGACATCAAATTTATTATTATCTATATTTTTGCTCACTATTTTAATTGGTTCAATATTTGGAAGCCCTTCTGTCTTGAATAATATTTCAATATCACTTTCAAGATTTTTCACCCCATCACCCAATAATGCTTCCTTAGGTATCAAAATACCATAATCCATTTCATATTCTAAAGCTCCATGACTTATAGTCATTGTATTCCCAGATATTGTGATGATTCTATCTACTGCTTCATCAGGATTTCCAACTACTTTCTTAGTAAATAGAATGCTATCGATAGCACTTGATGTTATTGTAGTATTAAAAACTATATTAAACTCATCCTTTGGGTTGAAATAATCTTGATTGTCCTCTGGATAAGAAGTCATAATTTTTAAAGTATCCATAATTGTTGTAAATGAAATATCAATTCTTGTAGATAAATCATTGCCCTTCACATCTCCCAAACTATTTTCAGGAATCACCAAAGTATAAGCACTGTTGTATTCTAAATCCGACGCAGGATTTATAATAAGTTTTTTATCTTCAGTACTTACAATAGTATCAACAATATCTTCCCCTTTTTTCAAGAGTATATTATCGTAATTTATTCCATCAAAAATATTTTCATCAAATGTCACAACTATATCTTCATCAATGGAAATATCAGTTGACCCATTTGGTGGAAGGCTTGAAATCAAACTAGGACCATCTAAATCTCCCCCTATTTGAAAATCAAACTTATAGTCTTCCTTTAAGCCAATACTATCTCCATCCTTTACTGCATTTTTCGGAATAATGACCACTATGTTCTTATCATATGGAAATTCTTCAGTATGTTTTATGATAATATTTGAGCCACTTACAGTACTTTTACATGTATAAGTTACTGATCCATCGGATGTTTTAAGGGAAATAGCACCTAGATCATCCGCAACTATATTTCTATCGAAAGTTACAATTATATCACTATCCCTAGCCACTCCAATATCCTTATCTTCTGGTGAAGTCTCCACAAGCTTAAGATAATTGGGAACCGTAGTAAATGAAAATGTATAATCAGAAACCATACCATTTTCATCACTATCTTTAATAGCATTTTCAGGAATTACTACACTTATATTGTCCTTATGATCAAACTCATCATTCACATCAAGTACTAAACTACTTCCAGATATGGTGTGTACATAAGCATATGTGACTGTACCATTTGAGATAACAATATTGTCAATGTCAGCCCCTTCAAAAATATCCCCTACAAAATCAATAGTGATATCCGAATCTAAAGATACATCTACACTCCCATCTGTAGGTTTTACAGAATCTACAATTGGACCTGAAGGAGTTCCTCTTAAAACAGGTGTACTACTAGTCATTAACATGACAGGGGTGCCTTTTACTTCACTAAAAGCTTCCTTACTATTTTCAGCAATATCTTTATTCTCTGGTTCGGTATCAACTTTATCTTCAGTTGGCAATTCAGATTTTTTTTCCACTTCCTCAGTCAGATCTTCTTCTGATGACGATACTAATAGTTTTTCTGTATCTTCCATCTTTTCTTCTTCTGATGATGATACTGGTGGTTCTTCCGTATCTTTCGTCTTTTCTTCCTCTGATGATGATACTGGTGGTTCTTCCATCTTTTCTTCCTCTGACGATGATACTAGTAGTTTTTCTGTATCTTCCGTCTTTTTTTCCTCTGATGACGATACTGGTGGTTTTTCTGTATCTTCCGTCTTTTTTTCCTCTGATGACGATACTGGTGGTTTTTCTGTATCTTCCGTCTTTTTTTCCTCTGATGACGATACTGGTAGTTTTTCTGTATCTTCCGTCTTTTTTTCTTCAGTTAAGGATACAGATGTTTCTTCAGCTTCCCTTATTTCTTCCGCAGACGATTCAACTTGTAAACTATCAACTTTTTCAGTTTTAGCTTCTTCTTCTGTCAGATTATTTCCGCTCACAGTTATTGAAAATGTTTTATTGTAGTCTGATTCTAAACTTAAATTATCCATGCTTCTAACAGCATCAGGTTCAATTTTTAAATCCACATCAAAAACTTCAGTCACTTCAACAAATGATATTTCTATAATATTATTCTCTTCTTCAATATAATAATCTATATCACTTTCTGAGTTTATAAATATCTTGTCCTCATCAAGACTCTCAATATCTTGATTAAATTCTAATATGATTTTTTGCTCTTCGACCCATTCATCTTCAAGTACTAGGAAGTCATCTCCAAAACTTACTCCTCCTAATACACCTATTATTAGTACAATAATAAATATCAATCTAATCTTTATATTCATAATATTCCTCCCAGACTAATTATTCTGGGATTATTTTATATAATTTACCCTTACACTTTCCTTAACATTTGGTAAAGAAATCGTTAGAAAAGTATAGTCACTCATATTCACTCAGCAGCTTTAAACCAACGCAAGACCCTTGTATATGAAGACTTGTAAACCCATTACACAATTCTTGATTCATTATAGCTTCTATTCAGTTAACCAACTTACACAAACTGCAAATGAATAAGTATAGGAATCATAATAGTATTTTAGGTAAATTTTTATTTACTTTACAATCATGATATTGTTTCCATCAGTCATTACTACACTTACTCCAAACTCCCTTTCAATCATCTCAACTGGCACAAGAGTTCTAGAATTACTTAGTAGTGCTTTTTCTTCATACCCATCAAGATTTTCCCTTACATCAAAGTCCACATCTATTCCATCACCATGTACACCAACCGTCCAGTCCTCTTGGTTCCATGTTACCTCTGCTCCAAGAGCTTCACCTACAAATCTTATAGGAATCATTATGTTTTCGTCTACTTTTTTTGGTTCTATATAGGTATCTTTCTTTTCACCATTCACTTTTCCTATATGCTTTTCTACTTCCATTTCTACTGTGAATATATCCCTTGATGTGGCGACTGTGAATTCTCCTGGTTTATCTGTCTTGAATGTAAATGTATTGAACTCTTCATCTACAACTCCTCCAAGTTTAACAGGTACTTCTTCACCAGATTCATCTATCTCATATCTTAATCCAGTTAAGTGCTTCATTTGATAATCATTAAGATCAAATTCGTCAAGATCTACAGTCACATCTACCAACTTATCAAATTTCTCAATATGCTTTTCTTCAGTTGATTTGCCTCCTGCATCTTCGCTTATATCAAGTATTACTGTATCGTTATTCAGTCTAAATAGACCTTTCTTATAAAGCTTATCAGCTTCTTCTTCACTATTCTTTTTCTCTACCTTAGTAGTTATTGATATGTTATTATTTTTAGTATCCAACTTATCACCTAAGTGTAAAGACTCATCTGATAGTACAATTGAAAACTCATCCTTCTTAACCAACAAAGTCTCTTCTTCCTTAAACAAAGATCCCATCGTATCCTCTGACAAAATCAATTTTTCTTCATTTTTCTTTAGTTCTATCCTAGCTTCACCGGTCTTTACTATTGCTTCATCCAACTTCTTATCATCTACTGTTTTTATTTTCTTCTCATCAAAATGAGTAGTTTTTTTAGCTGTCTTTGCTTTACTAGTATTAGAAAGGGATGATGTATTGTTATTGTTATGCTTTTTCTTGTCTTTCTTATTGTTATTAACAACTATTTTATTTTTTCTAACAATATTCACTGGATACACTTTTTCTGTTTTCCAATCAGAAGCTGTAATTTTAACATATACCGTATTATTCCCTACTACTAAAGGAAGTTTTTTATTATTTATTTCAACAGTACACTCTGGATCCTTGTAAAGTTTCCATGATCCATTTTCATCAACATCAATGTCTACAATAGTTTCAGATATATTATTTTCAACAGTTTTACTAATCTTACTATCTTTAATACTAAAGCCCTTTCCATCAACAAAATCAGACTTATCACTCATTATTACTAATTCAAGCGGTTTGCCGTCAACAAATGGATATTTACTACTATCAAAACCAGTTGCATCTTCTCTTATATAGGCCTTTGCTCCTTCTTTAATATTGTCGAAAGCTTTATCTATTATCATAGGAGCTTTATCTCCTCTAAATATAACTGATTCAAGATTTTCGCATCCTTCAAAACCACCCACATCAATTCCAATAAAGTTACCTTCAAACTCTATATGTTCTAATTCTTTATTGCCTTTGAAGGCTCTATAAGCAACAATTACTTTATTACTTCCATCAATTTGTGATGGTACTTTCATTATGCTAACATCATTTAAATAGTTTACTATTATTTTTTCTCCTCCGTCTCCTAAGAAGTACTCAAAACCATCAACTTCTTTGTATTTCCTTAAAAGATTTAGAGTAAAAATATCACTATACTTCTTATCACTTGATATTGTCTTTATATAGTATGTGCTTTCTCCAAGCTTTAAAGATACTGTTTTGTCGGTTATTTCTTTAGTACATTCCTTATCTTCATATAACTTCCATGTACCATTTCCTTCGACCTTCAAATCCACACTAATCCTTGTAGTTTCATATTCCACTTCTTTTTTTATTATCTTCCCATCAAAAATAACGTCAGATGGTGATACCATACTTTCTATATTTGTACTACTAGAAAGTCTCATCATTTTCAAAGGGTTTCCATCTATAAATGGATATGACTCCTCACTATAACCACTGCCACTCTCAGGAATGTAAGCCTTAGATTCTGCTGCTATCCCATTAAAGGAATTTACTCCAATAATAGGGCATATATCACCCTTAAAACTAATACTAGCAAGATTCCTACAGTTACTAAATGCTTCTTCACCTATATTTGAAACATTCGTCGGTATACTTAGAGCACTTAACTTGATATTTCCTTCAAAAGACTTCGCACCAATTTTTTCTAGATTTTGAGGAAGATCTATACTAACAAGATTTTCACAAGCCATGAAAGCTTCTAAACCTATCTCCTTTATAGTATCCGGAAGTTCTACGGATGTAACCGATATTTTATTCTTAAATACAGCACTTCCGATTTTATCTACCACTTTACCTGCCATATTTTCAGGAACAGTTATTTCTATCTCACTTCCATAGTAGCCTGTTATAGTAGCAGTATCTCCCTCTGTAATCCAAGAAAAAGGACTTCTTTCAACAATTAAACTATACTTTTTCTCTGCTACATTATCACTTGCTACAACTTTAATATAAGCCTTGTTCTCACCTACTTCTAAAGACATAATCTTATCAGCAATCTTCAATGTACACGCCTCATCACTATATAGTTCCCATTGAGCATATTTAGATACATTTACATCTACTGTTAAGGTGTTTACAGACCCCATTACAACTTTACTCACAAGCATTTCATCAATACTATATCCATCTGTTTCTAGAAGGTTTGCTTCATTTGATATTTTAATTAATTTTAATGGAATTCCATCTATAAATGGATATTGCCCTTCATCATATCCTGTACTGCCATTTGGAACTATTGCTATAGCATTAGAAGCGATAGTTTTAAATGCATCTATTTCTATAGTAGGTGCTACCATACTATTAAACACTACTTTTTTAAGTCCGTTAGTTTCATCAAATGCTCCTTGCTTTATAACAGTTAAACTAGATGGTAAACTTACTTCACTGATTTTTCTGCACCATCTAAAAGCATTTTGCGGAATCTCTTCTAGAGCACTGGAAAGATTTACACTTTTCAAATTAGAACAGCCTTGAAAAGCGGATTCCCCTATACTATTTACCGTATTCGGTATTGTTATTTCAGTCATACTTGTACAACTTTGGAATGCCCCATCATCTATACTAATTAAACTTGATGGTAAAGTCACATTATTGAGTTTAATACAATTAACAAATGCATATTCCCCAATAGATTTCACCTTTTCAGGTATATTTATTTCGATCAAATTTCCACAATAGTTAAATGTACTATTAGGTATACTTTCAATATTCTCAGACAGCCTTACCTTATTAAGAGATGAAGCTCTATAAAATTGATTTTCTCCAATCTGCTTTATTGAATCAGGCAAATATATTTCTTCACAGCTAATCCCAGTAGGAATATTATGATTAGTATGTCCTGCAAATACATATCTATCTATACCGATAATTTTTTTGCCATTAATAAATTCTGGTACAACTACTATCCTATCATCCATCCCTGTAAATTTTGTTATAATTAAGTCTTCCACAGATGGCCTTACTTCAAATTTTGATGATTCTGTTACTGGGTATCCATATTTACTTAGTCTTTCTATTATCAATGTATATATTTCTGTAGTTTTTCCATCTTCAGCAGTTACTTTTACATACGCTAAGTTTTTACCAACTTTTAGATTCATTGTTTTAGAAATTTCATTACTACACTCAATTTCACTATATAGTTTCCATGTGGCACTTTCGCTTATCTCTATACTAACTTCAAAACTTTCTTTGTTATAGCTATGAACTTTCTTTATGTTCTTTCCATCAATCTCATAACTACTATCAATAACTTTAGCTTCATTACTAGGTCCTGATATTTCAAATGGGTCACCCACTCTGAAAGGATATTTATCATTAGTATATTCAGAATTATTTTCTGGATACACCGCTTCAGCATCCTTATGTATCTCTGCAAATGAATTTCTACCAATAATAGGACATGTCTCTGATTTAAATTCAACATCCTTTAATGATCTACAAGCATAAAAAGCAGCACCTACAAGCTCACCTTCAGTCACTACTACAGACTGCAAATTACCACAGTATGCAAATGCACTATCGCCAATACTTTTAACATTACTCGGTATTTCAATATTTCTTAATCCACTTTTAGAAAACGAAAGGAGACCTAATGTAACTACTCCATCCGGTATAACAATATTCTCTAATTTATAACAATCTCTAAATGCACAATCTCCAATTACCTCAACAGAATTAGGTATTGAAACTGATTTTAGCGACTTACATCCAAAGAAAGCCATTCTAGGAATAATTCTTATACCTTCGGGTATTGAAATACTTGTAATGCCACTATACTGAAAAGAATATTCTCCTATTGAAGAAATCCCTTCATGTAATTCAATGTTATTCAAAGATGTACAGTTTGCGAAAATATGATTACTTAACTCATTCACACTATTGGGGATATTTATTGAACTTAGTAATTCACATCCCATAAATGCTTGTTCCCCTATTCTTTCAACATTTTCTGGTATAATAATTTCTTCAATCCCACAAAATGAAAATGCATTCTTATTAATTTCTTCTAAAGTATTTGGCAAATTTATCTTCTTCAGTTTCTCACACATATAAAATGTGCTCTCTTCTATACTAGTAATATTTTTTGAAAGTATTACTTCTTCTAAAGACTTGCACTGGTAAAAAGCCTTATTTTTAATATTTTTTACACTATCCGGAATTGTAATGTTTATTAAACCACTCTGAGCAAAAGCATATTCTTCAATCGATACTATATTATCTGGAATCACAATACTTTCTAAACTTTCACATCCTTTGAAGGCTACACGGTTAATTACAAGGAGGCCCCTTGGTATATTTATTTTTTTTAATTTCTTACACTCGTAGAAACAAAACTCACCTATTTCAATAATAGTTTCAGGCAAATATATTTCGGTACATTCTTTACTAGAGAAAGCATTGTTACCAATACGAATGACACTTTTACCATCAATTTCTTTTGGAACTATAACGACATCGTCTGTTCCTTCATAAGAATTTATTGTTACCCCTTCACTATCTGAATACCATTTAAAGTCATCAGAACTTGTCTCTACAAGTTCATCATCTGATAGTTCTTTTGAAACTGCTCTCATTGACAATCCATTTTGATAATCTAGCTCTTCTATCTCACTAATTACTTTATTACTCCCAACAACTACTCCATCTTCTGCTACATTTAGATCCTCTTTGCTTACATTTACAGTTGGACCATCTTTTATATTATCTTCTGTTCTAAAATTTATATCCTTGTCAATCTCATCAAATTCCGTTTTAACCTCTTTATCAACAAGTATTTCTTCTTGGCTTACATTTTCTTTATTATCAGTTTTCTCATTTTCTTTCTCATCAGAAGAAGACTCATCATCATTTATTGCACCATTACTATTAATTACATCTCCATCATTATCACCTTTATCATTTTCTTCCTCTTCAGAAGGAGACTCATCATCATTTAATGCATCATTACTATTAACTTCATTTACTTCATTCTCAATATATATATCTTCTTCATTATTTTCAATTACTTCAGTTTTCACAACGTCCTCAGAAGCAAATATAACCCCCGAAAAAACAATTGCCATAACTAACCCTATAATCAATGCTATTTTTCTCACTATTATGCCCTCCCGTATATATTTCTATAAGAAATATAACAAAAGAAGCCTTACAGCTTCCTTACAAAAAGTAAAGAAATGGTTAGAAAAGTATTTAGCAACTTTTCTAACCATTTGCATTTTCATAACACATATATAGTTTTTATAATGTTTGTAAAGCAATTAACTCACATATACTCATTAATATATCAATTGAAAGATATCTGTTTATCAATTTACACTTCCTGATACCCTTACCTTCTTTATCTTACTCATTAATTTGGGTAAAGAATTATTTACTTTACAAAAACACTCACTTTTTTCAAGCTATAGACGTAACCTATAATTAAAAATATTATACTAAGCGGTATAAACAACCATCTGAATCTAATAAGATATAGGCTAAAGCTAGCAAATACTGACCCAAATGATATCAAAAATGTTGGTACACAACATGCAAATCCAGTTAAGAATGACGGTAATATAGCAAGTATTCCTATTGGTTTGTAATCAATCTTGCACATTTTAGGAAGCTTATAAAGCATGATAGCTAGAAACAGATTAAGAAATACTAATCCTGCCATAAAAATACCCAAAATCACATTAGGTATTGAAATGAGTAATACTACTTTACCTAAAGCAAGTGCACCTATTGGTTCCCACAAGAATATTGCCCGAGACTTAAATATTACTTCTGTCCAATTTTTCAGTATTTCTATTGACAATTCTCCCATATCAGTCACAATCATATATCCTAGACTAAAATAATAAGCAATGAAGTAAATAAGAGATATTATAAAAGACACTAAAGCGATTTTTATATTCTTTTTTAATAGGGATATAATCAACATATCACTCACCGTATACATCTGCTTCTGGGAAAAATGCAGCCCATGAAAACCACATTACATCAAAAGATCTTACCCATTTAAGATCATCTTTCCCATTCGTAGATACACCTTCAAGATTCCAAGTTGAAGCTCTATTATCTTTAATATAGCTCTTATCTTCTGATAGACTCATTATTTGGTCTTCAGAGTTTCTTTCAAAGACCCTTACAGTATCAAGTTTTTCATCATATACTAGGGCAATCCACTTATCTCCTACACTATAATTAATTATTCCCTCTTCCCTTACATCGCTAAATTTTACTGCCAGTCTACTCTCACCATCAATCACACCGATAACTACCTGTTTTTTAGGAAGTCTTCCGTCATCAATCATCGGTTCAAAAAATACGGTGTTGTTGTAATAGTATGAGTCTTCCATATCATAGGAACCATATGGATCCCTATCGTAGTCCCTGAAAAACCCTGTATCTTCTGAAAGAACCATTATCTCATCAAAATTCTCTTTCACTTTTCCCCAAGTACTCCAGTTAATCATAAAAGTATCCAATCCCTGACCTTTTTTGTCACCATATATTGAAGTGCCAAGTATCTGGGGATAATAGGACTCTGTCTTTCTGTCATACATTACTAGATTACTGTTTAGAAGTTTTCCTGATACCCCAAGTGTTGTGTCACCGCTGAAATATCCAATAACTGATCCCGTCAAAGGACAATATGTTATGCTTACATTTTTTTCTCCGAAACGGTCATTCACTATTTCATGCCACACAAGAATACTTTGTGGAAATACTTTCACTATATCCTCATCTCTATAGAAAAATACCCTATCTTCATCATCAAGGTAATTATCTACTTCAACCTTATCAATGTAAACAGGGATTTCAATAGGAGGAATACCATCCATTGGAACCCCACCACTTTTTATGTTTGAATAAAATTCATCAAGTTTTGTATTTGATTGTATGTTCTCTTCTTTATTTAACTCATTAGTATTTACCTTACTACATGATATAAATAAGATTGTAAATATAATAAAAAGCAGTAATAGAAAGATCTTTTTCATTTTTATCACCACCTATTTATTTATACCCAAATTTTTGAGAATTAATCTCATTTAGTTCTTATTTATACTTATCGCTCTTTCTACAGCCCATTTTTGATTCTCCAAATATAATTCACTTAGAGCTTCATCGTATTTTAACCATAATAGTTCATGATCCTCTTCAATCTTATCAGCAATCTTGTCTTTTAGATCAACAAAATAAAAATTTCCAATCAAATATCTATATCTAAAATAAACATTTGAAAAATGAAATTTTGATGCTCTTCCTATATAATCCAAAATATCAATTGCATACCCTGTTTCCTCAAGAAATTCCCTCTCTAAGCACTGGCTGTGACTTTCATCATTTTCTATTCCACCCCCAGGTAAAAAATATCCTGTTGATGTTTTTATAACACCTATTTTATCATCACGAAGAAGTATACCATATACACCTTCCCTTGTATCATATGTTTCTCCATCTATTTTCTTTCCAAAAATCGCATCATAGTTAGACATATTTTCTCTCCCGGTATTAATAATTTATGTATAAATTATACCACTTAAATCATGCATAACTTTGATATTTTTTTATCATTTTGTGGTATATTTTATGTATAGAATACTTTTTAGAAAGGATGACTCACAATGAGCTTAGAGATTATTAAAAATGATCCTGAAACAATGAAAAAAATCCAAAGTATGCTTGATGATTTTTGTGAGTTCACAGGACTTGCAGCGGTTATTACCGACTCACTGGGCAACAAGTTCTCCAATCTGTCAAACTTTTCATCTTTTTGCAAGGTTATGAGGGAGAACGAGAACCTCTGTTGCAATTCTGACAAACTTGGTGGAGAGTTGGCTGCTAAAATACAGGATACCTGTATTTACACATGCCATGCGGGAATTGTCGATTTAGCAATCCCCATAATAGTGAACGGTGAACATATAGGAACAATATTGGCCGGCCAAGTAAGAACCCAAAGAAAGCTTCTTATAGATTTTTCAGATAAAGAAATGCCGTGGATGGATAGTGAAGAAATGGTCAAAATGTATAATGAGATTCCATTTATGAGTCACGAAAAACTAAGAAAATCAGCTAAAATACTAAATATATTAGCAAATTATATTACTGAAAAAATATCTAGCTACAATGCCCTTACAGTAGCTGACACATCTGTTACTGATTTCGAAAATGTTGTCTCAGAATTAATCGAAGAGATTTCTAAGGTGAATTATAATAAGGCAAAAGCTATGCTAAAAGATATTGCACAAACATTTTTCTCAAGTGCTAATCATGAAAACATGCTTCTTTTTAAAGATATTTTTAGAAAGAAACTAGCTAATCTTGGTGTTGCAATTCCAGAGGACAATGTAATTGAAAAATACAATAACACATCATTTATTGGGGAACCTCTAATTGGAAGCTACTACTTTAAAGTCTTTGATTACGTACTTGAAAAAATAATCATTCAAAAACGATTTAGAAAAATAAACGATATGGACTGGGTAACTCAGTATTGTAATAGATTTTATTACACAAAGATAAGCACTCAAGATATGGCTAAATTCATCAATATATCTAAGGATTATTTCTCAAGACAATTTAAAAAGAACACTGGTATAACATTTACTGAGTTTTTTGCTCGAATAAAAATAAGGGAAGCCAAAAGACTAATGAAGGAGACTGACTTATCCATAGTCGCAATATCCCTAGAACTTGGATACTCAGAAGCTAATTACTTCACAAGGGTATTTAAAAAGTATGAATCCATATCACCAAAAGAATATCGTGAAAAAAATAACAGAATAGTGTAAGTTCCTATCAGAATTTTATATTTTATATAATTTAGCTTCTTGATATTATGTAATCACCCAATAATAATAATTTCAAGGAGTGGTTTTATGGCAACTAAGATTACTATCAGCCCTGGTAAGTATATTCAAGGACCAGGAGAACTAAAGAAAATTGAAAATTATACAAAGGATTTTGGTAAGAAACCTTTCATCATTTCAGATGATTTCGTAATGAATCTTACAAAAGATACAGTTAGTGAAAGTTATGCTCAAGCTGATGGAGAATTCCACATGGAACTTTTTAAAGGCGAGTGTTCTAAGATAGAAGTAAATAGACTTATTGATATAGCTAAAGTAAACGGTTGTGACATGGTAGTTGGTATAGGTGGAGGTAAGACTCTTGATACTGCAAAAGCTATTGCTTACTACATTCATCAACCTGTAATGATTGTACCAACTATTGCATCTACTGATGCTCCATGTAGTGCATTATCAGTTCTTTACACTGAAGAAGGTATATTTGATGAATATCTTCTATTACCAACAAACCCAGCTATCGTTCTTATGGATACTGACATAATTGCAAAAGCACCTGTAAGACTATTAGTTGCAGGTATGGGAGATGCACTAGCAACTTATTTTGAAGCGAGAGCTTGTAAAAGATCAAATGCTTCAACAATGGCTGGTGCTAAGGCTACAGACGCTGCAATGGCTCTTGCTAAGCTTTGCTACGATAGTCTTATTTCAGATGGACTTAAGGCTAAGCTTGCAGCAGAGAGCAAAGTTTCAAACAGCGCAGTAGAAAAAATCATCGAAGCAAACACATTCCTAAGTGGAATTGGATTTGAAAGTGGCGGACTAGCAGGAGCACACGCAATCCACAATGGACTTACTGTACTTGAAGAATGTCATCACCTATATCACGGTGAAAAAGTAGCATTCGGTACTTTAACTCAATTAGCCCTAGAAAATGCTCCAATGGCAGAAATCGAAGAAGTAATCGACTTCTGCCTAGATGTAGGTCTTCCTGTAACTCTAGAAGATATGGGAGCTAAAGATGTAACAAATGAGCAACTAATGGAAGTGGCAAAAGCTTCAGTTGCAGAAGGAGAAACAATCCACAACATGCCATTCAGCGTAACTGCAGAAGATGTATATGCAGCAATATTAACAGCTGATAAGTTGGGACAGCTTTATAAGTAGTTAGCAGTTAGTTGATAGAAAATACACAAGCCCCGTTTTCACTTTCGGAAAACGGGGCTTTAAACTATCTACTAACTACCATCAACTAACGTACAAAAAACTTATATCCAAGCTCTATTGCTTTTCTTGAACCTACTAGAAAAAGTTGATTCCCACTGGATATTTTGGTTTTTCCCTTTGGAATTACTAATTCGTCTTTTTCTGTATCGAATATTGCTGCTATTATCATATCTTTTGGGAAGGTTTTGTCTTTACTTAGTTCTTCTATTGTTCTTCCATTGTGTTTTGTATTTTCATCTAGATTAATAATGGCTATTTCTGCTTTACCCTTGCTTATTGATGCAACTCTTCTTATCTCTGGATTTTCTATATCTAGGACAAACTTATTGGCCATCATTTCTACTGAGTTACCTATATTTGTTGCTCCTGCTATTTCGTATGCTTCCCTATACTCAGGATCCTTCATTCTTACAAAAATATTCTTAACATCGAAGTTTTTACAAAGCAATGAGAAAAGTAAATTTTGAGTATCGTCATTCATTACCCCCAAAGCATATTGACAGTTTTCAATTCCTGCTTCCCTTAATGTCTGTATTGATGTAGCATCTCCATTAATTACTACTACACCATACTTTGAAGCTATTTTCTCACAAAGCTCCATATTTGATTCTATAACAACAACATTGTGTTTTTTACTTAGCGCCTTAGCAATTTTCTGACCTACTATTCCGCCTCCTGCTAATAATATATCCATCTAAGCCCTCCTTGTAATTCCCTTTGAAAATAATATAAATAAAGGTAATAATTCTAATCTACCTGCAAACATTCCTATGATATATGTGTACTTAATTACCGGACTCAGTGATATCATTTTATCTACTGAAAAATAGAATGGTCCTATATTTCCTACAGCTGAAGCCATTCCTGAGAAGCCTTGAAAAGCATTTAAATCCGAGAAAAGGACTGTAATGAATGAGCCGATAATAATAAGCATTATCCATCCAAATACTAAAGCACTTACCCTAGTTACTTCAGATGGGCTTACAACTTCTTTATTTAATGTAACTGGAAGAACTGCATTTCTAGGAAGTCTTAACTTATTTATCTCCCTCTTAAATATCTTCTCTAAGATTATAACCCTAAGTACTTTAATTCCCCCAGATGTTGATCCTACCGACCCACCAATAACCATCAAAATAATAAATATCTGTTTTGATATCTCTGGGAAAAAATCACTTCCTATATCCACTGTTCCAAATCCAGTTGTCGTAATTACAGATATCATTTGAAAAACAGTATTTCTAATGTTTTCTTCTATTCCGTTAAAAACACCACCCCTAGACATTTGAATACCTAACAAAGTAAGCACTGTAGCTCCAGCGATTATCTTAAAAAACATTTTACTTTCAACATCTTTAAAATATGCAAATTTACTTTCCTTTACAAACTTATAATGCACGAGAAAATTAATCCCTCCAAATGCCATAAATAGCATAATTACATATTCTATTGCCTTATAATGTTCATATCCCATGTGCTTATAGTATGCAATAGACAAATCATGATTGGAAAATCCCCCTGTAGATAGGGTAGTCAAACTATGATTTATTGCATCAAAGACACTTAATCCTAAGATTTTTAATAAAATAGCCTCTACTATAATCAAAGTTCCATATATGAACCAAAATATTCTAACAGTTGCAAAAACATTTGGAACTGGTCTTGAAGAACTTATTTTATGCCCCTCTGCACCGAAAAGTTGCCACATGTCCCCTTCTGAACTACTTGTAATAAATAAGAAAAATGTTAAAATACCTAATCCACCTAGACACTGGGTTATACTTCTCCACATGATTACTGAATTAGCCATAGTATCAAGACCTGTAAATACAGTAATTCCTGTAGTAGTAAAACCTGAAACCGATTCAAAAAAAGCATCTACAAAACTCTTATCCAATTCTACAATATAAGGGACACATCCTATCAATGACAATACTGCCCATGAAATAGCAGTAAAGTACATTGATCTAAACAGATTTAATTTAGCCTCTACATTTCTAGTCACTTTTCTCAAAATCAATCCCATAAGAAGGGAAAAAACTCCACATATTATAAAGCTATATATTGATTCCCCATAAATAAGTCCAACGAATATAGGAATTAAAAACACTCCAGAAAATACTATCAGTATTGGGGATATTAGTTTTGATATCATTTTGATATTATATATTATGTCCACCACCTTTTACTTCTTAAAATGCTATCACCGTTAATTGTTAAATATACTTGCTTCCTTCCCTTACAGAAAGTTTACTAAGACTATTATTAGAAATAAATTTCCTTACCCACTCAGGATTAACCTTTGAATACTGTCTAAGAATCCATCCAATTGCCTTGTCGATAAAAAACTCATTACTATCTTTATTAATAGTAATAGTTTCTTCTAGAATATTTGTATCCAGATCATTCTTATACTTAAGCTGATAAAGTAGTGTTGTTCTTACTATCCAAATATTATCACTCTTCATCCAAAGCTTTATATATTCATCTTTTATTTCAGGGTAGGACTTACAAAGCTGACCTACGATTTTTGAAGCCAATAAATCAACAGTATCCCACCATGACTTATCTTCAATTAGTTTCTTTATCCTAAGTATATCCTCTTTAACAAGATTCTTTTTTAATTTATCAAGAATATCAATAGCAAAATACTGATACTCCCTTTCATCCTGCTTCCATAATAATTCTATAAGTGTCCAATCTAACTCTTTCATTTCTTTTAAAATAGGTTTCTGAAGTTCATTTCTTAGGGGTCTTTTTATGCCTAGGAATTTGAACTTGTTTTTCATATACTTTTCCATTGCGAAGGAGTTGTCTTCGTTCCTATTTACTTCAAAAATTCTAAGTATTTCTTCATACATTCTATCACCTATTTTCAATGAATTTTTCTAAATCATCCTCTGATAAAGGTTTGCTAAAATAATAACCCTGTATATAATCACAACCTTGATCTCTTAATGCTTCAAATTGATATATTTCTTCTATACCCTCTGCAACGGTTTCTATTCCCTTTGCATGGGCAATTTTCACCATAGATGACACAATACCATTACTATATTCACTCTCAACAATATCATCAACAAAATACTTATCTATTTTCAATAAATCAATAGGCAACTCTTTTAGATATTTCAAAGAAGAATAGCCTGATCCAAAATCATCTAAAGCAATATTAAAGCCCTTTTCTTTCAACATCATTAAAGTCTCATTAACATCATTAAAAGACTCCATTACACTTGTTTCGGTTACTTCTAATATAATATTTTTAGCTTCTAGGCCTACTTCATCTGCTATCTTAACAATACTACTATAAAAATCATTATTTTTCAGTTGAAGTATCGAGATATTAATGGATATCTTATACTCTCTCTTGTACTTTTCATTTAATTCCTTTATATATCTAAAGGACTCCCTAGCTACCCATTCACCTACATCAACAATTCCACCCATTTTTTCTATGGTTTTTATAAGTGTATATGGAGAAACCATTCCCCTACTTTTACTATTCCACCTGATTAATGCTTCGAAACCATATATATCACCCTTATTAGATCTGAATATAGGTTGATAATTTAAGTAGAATTCCCTATTTTTAAATGCTTCATTTATCTCACCTTGTAGAATAATATCTTCTTGATTTTTTACATCCATTTCCTCTTCAAAAATCACATAAGTGTTTTTACCACTTTCTTTAGCTCTATAAAGGGCAAGATCTGCTTTCTTAATTAATTCTTCCCTGCTACTTCCATGTTCAGGATATAGTACAACACCGATTGACACAGTTAAATACATTTTCTTTTCCCTGATAATAATTTCATCCGAAAAAATATTTTTAATATTGGTAATGATTTTCTCAATATTTTCCCTATCTGAATTGGAAACTGTGATAATAAACTCATCCCCGCCAAATCGACCTACTTTAATATGATCTTCTAAGATGTCCTTAAGTTTTTCACCAGTTTTCTTAATTATCTGGTCCCCCATATCATGACCAAAACTATCATTAATATCCTTAAAATTATCTACATCTAAGAACATTATTGCTGATACATCTTCTTTATTTTTTTCACTAAGACATTTATCAATATCTTTAAAAATAGCATATCTGTTACTTAATCCTGTAAGATTATCTATATAAATTAGCTCATGTATCTTTCTATTCTGATTCTCCAACTCTTCAAATGTAGCCGTCAATTCCTCGTTGGCTGCAATTAGATCTTCATTTGCAATTTTTAAGTTCCCATTGCTTTCATACAGCTCTTTCTCAGCTTTCTTCTTTTTAGAAAGTGTTATTTTCAAAAATATTATTATAAACAACTCAATGGAAATCACGATAATTGTTAGTATTACTATTTTTAAATACTTAATAATTAATGGAACTTCGTAATTTATTAAGACTGCATCTTCAGGAATAATATCCTTGGATATACTAAATTTCTTCATTACATCATAATCAAAAATATACTTATTGGGACTTTGATTAGCATAGTGTATCTTGGAAATATCTTCCCCTTTAAAAACTCTTTGCATAAACTGGGCAGCAGTCTTTCCTTGTTCATAGTGTGAAACAATACGTCCTCCTAAAACCCCATCTCCCATACCATGATTGTAGGGATGGTAAAGAGGAATTCTTGAATTCTCTATAATCATTTGTAAGCCTTCGTCAAAGGATATTCTTTTACCAGTTACATCCCCATAAAGGGATGACAACAAAAGAATACTACGATTATCTAACGCCCGAATTTCATTACACATTTCTTCAAAAGTTATATTTGAAGTATCAAGCAATCTATACTCCAAATCCTTAACTTCAGGAATAATCCCTAAAAGATTCTTTAAATCACTTTTCCCCGACACTGTATTGTCCGTAATTATTACTAACTCCTCTGCTAAAGGATTTATCCTTTGAGCTATACGTATAGTATCATAGTATGATGCCTTTTCAACAACACCGGTAACGTGGGATTTATCACTTGCAAGCTTTGCATTCACAAGATCATTGACACCTAAAAAAACTATGGGAATTTCATCAAAAAGATCCTCTTGATATTCCATTACAAAATTCAAACCATTGTCATCGCCAACAATAATTCCATCGTAAGCATCTTGATTATCAAGTTTATACTTTAAACTTCTATAAAAATTGTCAATATTTTCATCCGTGTAAAAGCGTTTAGTATCCATAAATTCAACATCAATTATGTAATCTTCTCCTAATACACTTTTTATACCACTAAGTTGCTCATCAAATGTCACAAAACTTGGTGAATATGAACTTATATAAAGTACCCTTTTTTCAAGGTTATCAGCAAAAGATATATAGCCATATAAAAACAAACACAAAGCAATTATAAATATTCTCTTTTTCATGTAATTCTCCCCATATATGTAATAATAAAATTATATCATTTACAATGTTTATAAGATACAAAAAAAAGAGATGAATCGTAATTTTACGACCATCTCTTTTAGAAAATTATTTACTCATGCATCATTACCGCTTCACCAGTTGTAACGATTTTTCCATCTTGATTTATAACATCAGTTCTGATTGTAATTCTGTTTCTTTCATCATCTCTTGCTATTACTTCTCCCTCTACAGTTAAAGTATCACCAATGAATACAGGTCCTTTAAATTTAAGACTCTGCGAACAGTATATTGCTCCAATACCAGGCATCTTCATTCCTACTAATGAAGAAATAAAACTGGCGCCGATTATTCCATGGGCAATTCTTTGTCCAAATCTAGTTGTTTTTGCATAGTCTTCATTTACGTGAATTGGGTTTACATCTCCACTTACATCAACAAAACTATCGATTGTTTCAGCAGTTACTTCTCTTGTAAAAGAATCCTTATAACCTACTTGAAACTTACTAAAATCACTTTTTTCTGGTAACATCATTATCAACCTTTCTTATTTTATTTATTTAACTCATTTATTATTTCAGGTATTACATCATACAGGTCTCCAACAATACCATAATGTGCATGGTTAAATATTGGAGCTTCAGGATTATTATTTATCGCTATAATCATGTCTGACTCCTTCATTCCTGCCA
>JAOARG010000076.1 GCA_025210655.1 Bacillota bacterium | reverse complement strand
TATCTTTATCCTCTTGACGAGGTAATTTGTTTAAATCATACTATTCAGTTTTCAAAGTTCTCTGTGTCTTAGCGACTTACTTAGTGTATCATTTGTTAATCGCTGTGTCAAGTGTTTTTTAAAAGTTTTTTTCAACTCTTATTTTCTTAAGTGATTGCTATCACTTGCTTGACGACTCGTTTATCTTACCATATTGCCATCATCTGTGTCAACATCTTTTTTATCTTTTTCCCAAAAGTTTTTTAAGATGTTTTTCTGACTGCTTTTGACGACTTGTCTATCTTAGCATAGATTAAATACCCACGTCAACACTTTTTTAAACTTTTTTTGAGATATGCTCCTATAGGGCATATCTCATTATAATCTTCTCTGCTACCTTTACACCGTCAACAGCTGATGATGTAATACCTCCAGCGTATCCTGCTCCTTCTCCACAGGGATATAATCCTTTTATATTTATACTTTCTAATTCCTCTTCATCCCTGATTATTCTAACTGGTGATGAGGTTCTTGTCTCTACTCCAGTTAATAAAGCATTAGGATTTGCAAATCCTTTTAGCTTCTTGTCCATATGAATAATTGCCTCTTTTAGTGATTCTATTATATATTCAGGAAGAATATCTTCAAAGTTTGTATACTTTAAGGCTGGCCTATAAGTTCCTTCTATCTTATTATCCTCTTCATATTCTATTCCTAGAAAGTCACCTATTCTTTGACATGGGGCTGTATAATCTTTTCCACCTACATCAAAAGCTTTTCTTTCAATTTCTCTTTGGAAGGCTACTCCTGAAAGTGGTCCTTCATCCTTATAATCTTCTGGTTTAACTGTTACTATAAGTGCAGAGTTACTGTTTTCACCGGCTCTGGCATTATAACTCATTCCATTCACCACTAAATGTTCTTCCTCTGAAGCGGATGCAACTACATATCCACCTGGGCACATACAAAATGTATATACTCCTCTTCCTGTTGATGATTTGTAAGTAAGTTTATATTCTGCAGCACCTAAATTTTTATTATTATAATGTTTCTTATACTGGGACTTGTTTATTTCTTCTTGCAAATGTTCTATTCTAAGTCCTATTGCAAATGGTTTTGACTCCATTTTCACTTCATGCTTGTTTAATGTTTCAAACATATCTCTGGCACTATGTCCAATGGCAAGGACTACTACTGATGTATTAATATCTTCTTGTCCCTCTATCTTTAAACCTTTTATTTGATTTTCTTCTATAATTAAATCTTGAACTTTTGTATCAAATCTTACTTCTCCACCTAGTGAATTAATCTTTTCCCTAATATTTTTTACTACTATCTTTAATATATCTGTACCTATGTGTGGCTTATTCTTATATAGTATCTCTTCCTTAGCACCACAAGAGACAAATTCTTTAAATACTTCTCCTATTCTAGGATCTTTAACTCTGGTCATTAGCTTACCATCTGAGAATGTACCTGCACCACCCTCTCCAAACTGTACATTGGATCTGTTGTTTAATATTCCTTCATTCCAGAATTTTTCTACTGTCTCACTTCTCTTATCTACCTCTTCACCTTGCTCTAATATGATCGGATTATAACCTTTTTGGGCTAGCTGAAGTCCGGCAAACATTCCAGCTGGACCAAATCCTATTACTACCGGTCTATTTGTCATCTCCTCACTACCTGATTCTGGTAAGAAGTATTCTTTCTTTGATACCTTTTGATGACTCTTCTTTAACCTTACTTTATTTTCATTTTTAACTTTTACGTCTACTGTATAAATTAACTTTACATCTTCCCCTCTGGCGTCTATTGATTCCTTTACTATATCAAGTTGCAATATATCTTTTTCTTTTACTCTTAATTCCTTCACTACTTTTTGTTTTATTAGATCTTTGTTGGCTTTCTTTTCTAGGGGAATCTTTATTTGAGATATTCTAATCATTTTATCCCTTCCTCTTCATTTATTTAAAAGATACTATAATGTATCCTATATTATCCGTGGCTATTATATTATGTTTATCTTCATAGTTCAATAACATAATTAAAGGCCACTGAATTACCTCAATGACTTCTTCTAAATAATAATATTATTAGAAATCATTTTAGTAGTTCAGCGGCCTATGGTTTCGACCATAATCTTAACTTATTCTTATATTTTCTTATTCCTTTATTAAGCTTATAAGAATTGGTATTAATATTAATTGTATTATTATTCCCGTAAGCCCTGTTATTATACTTCCCTTTACGAATAATAATGGGTTTGCCTTGAATCCCATCGTAAGTGTTAAAATAAATACTGCAATACCTGCCATTATCCTTCCTGCTATCATGGATAATATCAAATTAAGATATTTGTTAATTCCTTTTTCTTTTAGATATGCTATAGCAAATCCATATGTTGATAATTCAAGTATCATTATTGGAACCATTGGATAAAGTGGTGGCATGCCTGTTAGTATTGAACTTAGTAGGGGTGTAAGCACTCCAACAAGTATCATATACTTCTTTTCAATATAGAAACCACCTAATAACACTGGTATGTGCATAGGTAATAAGACCTTTCCACTTATTCCTGTAAAATGAAATAACATTGGTAGTACTATTCCTAATCCTATGAATAGTCCTGCCCTTACTAGATTGCCAGTTTTTCTCATTAATTTCCTCCAAAGTCTTTAAGATATTTTTCAGTCTCTTCTTTGACTTTTTCCAGCATTTCGTTTACTGACAGTTCTTCTGTTCCTACGATGTGAACACCACATCTATTTATTGGTATTAATATTTTATGTGCTTCTGAGCTCCCTATGGCTTCGGCCATCTTGGGAGTTATTTCTCCCATCATTGCATTGGACATTATTACTGCTAAAGGGCCTATTATGATATCTACTTTTTGAGACATTATTACTACTGAATTTTCACCGGTAGCTCCCCTTTGGGCTCCAGCTCTCATCATATTGGATGTTGCCATGGAATTAGTGCCAATAGCGATAAGCTCAAACTTCTTGTCTGATATCTTCTTTATCTTTTCGATTATTGACTTTCCTATTCCTCCACCCTGTCCATCTATTATAGCAATCTTCATTCTAGACCTCCTATGACTTTTGCACAAAAAAAATAAAAAAAGAGAAGTTAAACTTCTCTTTTAATATAATACATTATTTGAACCAGATTTTCAATTCTCTTTCTGCGTCAGCAGCATCTGCAGAACCGTGTACAGCATTTTCTCCGATATCAGTTCCGAATGCCTTTCTGATTGTTCCCTCTTCAGCTTCTGCTGGGTTAGTAGCTCCGTTAATTGCTCTTACTTTTGCAACTGCGCCTTCGCCAGCTACTTTAAGAACTACGATTCTTCCGCTTGACATGAATTCAGCAAGCTCAGGGTAGAATCCTTTTTCTACGTGCTCAGCATAATGCTCGTCTAAAATTGCTTTATCAGCAACTGTTATATACATATCTTCTACTACAAGATCATTTTTTTCGTACATTGCGATGATGTTTCCGATTGCATTCTTCTTAACAGCATCAGGCTTAATTAAAACTAAAGTTTTTTCCATTAACTTAACTCTCCTTTAAAATAAAAATATTTATAATAAAACCATTATTCTTACTTTAGACTATCTAAGAACTTCTGGATTTTATTTTTCATCTCCTGAATGTTTTCAGACTCTGAAGAAATCTTTTCTACTGGACACATGCCGGTATTTGTTCTATTTTTTATTACGGGAGTTAATTTTTCGTACCTAGCCTCTATACCTTCAGCAATTAATCTATCATAAGCTTTTTGTGACATGACCTTTCCAAAAACTCTATCAACTTTTTTATCAATACAAATTCTTGCTGCTGCTTCTCCAATTATTTTGTCTAGCACTGTAGATGCATGGAGATTAGTTTTGCTGAAATAAGCCAGTTCATATAAAGGTTTTATCCCTCTGTCACTTATCTGATGAATTACTTGATCTTCCTTATATACTATAAGGGAGAATTCGTCTTGATCTAAGAATTCTTTAATTATACTTTCAAAATCTTTCACTGTTTTCACCTAAAACCTTTTCTTAAGTGGTATATTATAGTATATCTCTAATTAATCTATCCCGATTTATACCCAATTATATCAGTCAAATCAATTGTTGTTCAAGGGGATTGACTAATGAATATATTTACCCTATACCCTAATTTCTTTAGTAATTGTTAACATAGTTGATGAATTGTTCTCTTCTGTATTGCCAGGACTATCATTTTTATTCATTTCTAGAGCTACTAATCCTTTAACTAAAAGTACCACACCTACTATGAAGATTATTCCTATCGTTATTATCTTCCTACTTCCCATATTATTCTCCTTAACTACTTAAGTGTATCCTCAATTTTTTTCCATACACCAGGAGATTCGAGTCCTCTCTTCCAAGCTCCTAATCCCCTGTAACCATTATTATTTAATAGCTCCACTTTCTTTTCTATGGAATCAAGATCTTCTAACCATATTCTTTTGACAAGTCCATCTTCCTTATACTCAACATAGTTTTGTGAAAGATCCTCTAACCATTCTTTTTCAAGATTCTTCTCTTTTACTAACTTCAGTATATAGTTCATACTTTTAGTATTTTGCTTTACTGCTTTTCCTCTAAATTCTGCTTTTTCATGCCATATTCTACTATATAGTGGTATACCCATAATAAGTTTATCCTTGTCAACTATCTTACTTATTCTTTCCATTCCCTCTTCAACCCAAGGTAAGGATGCAACAGAGCCACTATTGGGACTTGACGCCCAGTGTTCATCATAAGTCATTACTGCCATAAAGTCTACAATCTGACCTAGTCTTTTTCTATCTAAAAAATTCGACCAGTTATCACTTCCACCCATAACAGTTACGTCTATTGATAAAGTCTTATTGTATTTATGGACTATTGGTAATAGTTCACCTACAAACTGAACAAGTTTATCCTTATCTTTCAAATAAACATTTTCAAAGTCTAAATTGATTCCATCTATG
The DNA here is from genome assembly GCA_025210655.1 of Bacillota bacterium. Lineage (GTDB taxonomy): Bacteria > Bacillota > Clostridia > Peptostreptococcales > Acidaminobacteraceae > JAOARG01. Next base: position 22,528 of record JAOARG010000076.1, on the reverse strand, counting down.
TTTGATATTTTTAAAATTTCCTCCAACTGCCTGATTATATTTTCCCTAGCTAGAAGATCATTTAAAAAGCCATTTGTTATATCTGGATCAAATGAGTTATCAATAAGAAGCCATACATGATATCCCCTCTTCTTTGCCCATTTTAAGTAATCATAATCAATTCTGCTTGAAATATCTCCTGATTTATTTATTACACTTAACCATGTTGGAGATATTACATTAACAGCTCCCAAACTTCCTATTTTATTTGTATCCACATTTCCTTTAAAAACCTGCTCCCATGCAAGTACTATTTTTTCTCCTTGTAACTTATCTACTCTAAAACTTTCTATTGGCTTATAATCTATCTCATTATCATTTTCATTTTTTTCAACATAGCCATATTGCAAGTTATCTGTGATTATAAGATTTCTAGTCAAGCCCTCTTCAATTAAAAAATACTTTTGATTTTTTTTAAGTTTTCCTAATTTAATGTTAAGTTCACTATTAATATTTCTTCTACTTCCTGACTTATACAATTTATAATCAATATCCCTTGAAGTAAGAACAGTATTATTGCCTTTAATTTCTACATCTATATATAGGTAGTTCTCAATAAATTCTTTACTAGCAAGAACATCATCACCCTGAATTTTGACCAATTCCTTATCAAAATCTTCTTCCTTTTCATTATTGACATAGAAAACATCTTTTCCATAATTATATCTTACTAAATTATTACCTTTGCTAATTGTTACTACCTTATACTTTCTATCCATTTCATAGTTTACATAGAAGTACTTTGAAAGTTCTTCTAATGGATAATAATCCTGATTCATGATATCGTATTCGATTTTTATTCCACTATCCCCTAGATAGATCGTCTTATCCTTATCATAAATACTTGGTCTTGAATATATATATACAGTTATAACTGCTATTATTATTACTATTGGTAAAATTAAATACTTATATCTGTTAAAATATTTCATACTACGTCCCTCCTATTAATAAATTTTACCATATTATAGTTGCTTAGATTGTAACAATTGCTTTACTAAGGGTTTCAAAGTTTTATTATTTATAATCCAACTTACTCAATCTGATTATTTCAATCCTCATCTTTAAATGTATTATTCATAAAATTTGGCAGCTAATTATGCTCTTTATAACTCAAAAAAATTAACCAACAATTTTATCCACATAGCAAGAAGCCTGTGGATAACCCCTGTTGGTTAATCCCTGTTTTTTGTAGGTTACAACCGTTGATTTAACTAGTGTGTGATAAGTCTAAATTTTATCCACATTTTATCCACATTTATTTAATATAACCTTTTCCCCTTAATTTATCTACATGGTTCTCTATTTGCTTTTCTATGTTTATATCATACTCCTGTTCTAATACAAACATCATTGAAATCGCAACCTGGGCAACATCTAATAGTTCTTCAGAAATTTTATCCACAACCTCATTATGCTCCATTTTTACTTTTTCACCATTCAGGCCACGAAATTTTCCTATAACCTGAGCTAACTCCCCTGCCTCTTCCATTAGTTTTAAACATGTTGACTCCAAGCCTGGGTTTAGGTTGTTTAGTTTTGGTAAACTTATCATTTTATATTCAGATTTCATTATTATTTTCCTTTCTCATATCTAATAATCAATACTATTACATATTACTTTATTTTTCTTAACTTATCAAATAATGATGTGGTAATTAAGAGTAGTGGTATTTTAAAAATATAAAATATTACTCCAATAAATATCCAGTCTAGCATTTCATCAATTTCAAAAAAGTAACTATATACAATTGATACTAATGCTATTGATATTCCAATACAGGCAATAGTTAATGGCCAACCAAATCCTTCATTATTATTGTCATAGTAATAATCCGAATCATCAGAACTGCTATATGTATATTCTTCATTACTTTCATATGACTGATTATTATCTTTGCTTGAATATCTGTTTAATTCAAACTCTATATCCTTCAGCTCATGTCCCTTATAGTCACCTTCCATAATCCTATGACTTGTTTCACCGACTGTCATACCGATATCATTTTTTACTATGGTATTACCAAATATATCTCTTGTTACTGTATAGTCTTGAAATGAATTATAATTATTATCCATACGCTCTCCTAGATTTTCTTTATATTATATCATCTTTGAGTCAAAAGGTGTAATAAGTGCATTAAAAAAACCTCGAAATTCAAATGAACTTCGAGGTTTGATTTTATAAAATTATCTCTTAGAGAACTGTGGAGCTCTTCTAGCTTTCTTAAGACCTGGTTTCTTTCTTTCCTTCATTCTTGGATCTCTTGTTAAGAATCCTTCAGCTTTTAAAGTAGCTCTGAATTCAGGATCAGCTTGTAATAAAGCTCTAGAAACACCATGTCTGATTGCTCCTGATTGACCAGTGAATCCACCACCCTCAACTTTAACAATAACGTCAAACTTAGTTTCAGTTCCTGTTACTTGAAGTGGTCTTCTAACCTCTCTTCTGATTGTTTCAAAATCGAAGTACTCGTCTATGCTCTTTCCATTTATAACAATATTACCACTACCTGGTAATAATCTTACTCTTGCAGTTGCGTTTTTTCTTCTACCTGTACCTTGGTATTGAATAGTAGCCATCTAAATCCCTCCTTTACAGTTATTATAATTCAATTACTTCTGGCTTTTGTGCTGCGTGATCATGCTCAGATCCAACATAAACCTTAAGCTTCTTGAACATTTGTCTTCCTAAAGAATTCTTTGGAAGCATTCCTTTAACCGCTTGAGAAATGATTTCTTCTGGCTTAGTGTTCATCATTTCCTTGTATGTCTTCTCTTTAAGTCCACCTAGGTAACCTGTGTGATGTCTGTACATCTTTTGGTCAACTTTCTTACCAGTTACCTCGATTTTTTCTGCATTAATTACTATTACGAAATCTCCAGTATCTACATGTGGAGTATAAATTGGCTTATGCTTACCTCTTAAAACTTTTGCTATTTCTGAAGATAGTCTACCTAATGTTTTACCTTCAGCATCAACAACGAACCATTTTCTTTCAACCTCTAAAGGCTTCGCTACGAATGATTTCATTATTTCCCTCCTATACGAAATATTTCACCTTTTATTTATATAAAACCCGGGGCTTATTGCCATAATGTTATGAACTCAACCATAAGTATTTTATTATATATGGTGGTCCATGTCAATGACAAATTTAGGTTTTTACATACTTTTTTTAATAAATTACTTCCTTTAAATATAGACCTGTTGCTGGAGCTGTATGAGCGGTGTATTTACGCCCTTTTGACTGATTGATTTTTTCAATTATTTCTATCCCTACACTTCCTGAAGCTATTCTAACCAGCAGTGCTGTCATTATTCTTACCATATTGTAAAGGAATCCATTTCCGTAAAACTCAAGTTCAATTACATCTCCCTCTTCACGGATATCTATCTCATGTATCTTCCTTATGCTTGTCTTTGCACTAGAACCCGATGCCATAAATGAAGAGAAGTCCCTTTCGCCTTCAAGTTCTTTAGCTGCCTTTCTCATAAGTTCTATATCAATGGGGAAATCTATACCCCAAACATATCTTGCATCAAAACTACTACAAGTTTCTTTATTTTTAAGTTTGTATATATATCTTTTACCCTTTGCACTATATCTTGAATGGAAATCAAAATCTACAGACTTAATTTCCTTTATCCTTATATCCAGTGGTAACATTCTATTAAGTACCCAGTTCAGTTTTTCATCTGGGACTTTGGGATCTACTATGAAATGGGCAACTTGATTTAATCCGTGAACACCTGCATCAGTTCTCCCCGAACCATGTATTTCTACCTTACTAGCATATATTTTACTTAAAACGGCTTCTATCTCACCCTGAATTGATTTAGAACCTGGTTGCCTTTGCCATCCTTGATACATGCTACCATCATATTCTATTTTCATTACATAGTTTTTTGTCATATTCTCACCTTTTGTCTTAAGCAAGTATCTTTACAGCAATATGGGCTCCTGTAAGAATTATCATGAAGATTAATGCTACTATATCAATACTGGAATACTTAAGCACCTTCATTCTTGTTCTGTTTTCCCCACCCCTATAACATCTAGCTTCCATAGCCATTGCTAAATCATCTGCTCTTCTAAAGGCACTGATAAACAATGGAACAAGTATCGGTATAAGACTCTTTGCCCTATTGACAAGATTGCCAGTTTCAAAATCAGCTCCCCTTGCCATTTGAGCTTTCATTATCTTGTCTGTTTCCTCTAAAAGTGTGGGGATGAATCTTAATGCTATTGTCATCATCATTGCAAGTTCATGGGCTGGCACACCTATCTTCTTGAAGACATTTAATAGTTTCTCTATGCCGTCTGTGAGAAGAATTGGAGAAGTTGTAAGTGTCAGGACTGATGTTCCTATAATAAGGAATATAAGCCTAAATACCATAAAGAATGCCTGTCTAAATCCTTCCCTTGTTATATCAAAAATCCATAGCTTATATATTGTTTCTCCCGGTGTCATTAGCATATTAATAAGAAATGCGAATATGATAATCAGTAATATGGGACGTAGTCCCTTAAATATAAACTTAGCTGGAACTTTTGACATTTTAATCACTGCTAGAATAAAAACCGCTATTAAACCATAACCTATCATCTTACTAAGTGTAAATATCAAAATTATATATAGTATTGTGGAAAGTATCTTGGTCCTTGGATCCAATCTATGGATAGGTGAATCTGCTGGATAATACTGTCCTATTGTAATATCTCTAAGCATCTTTACCTCCAAATACCTTTAATATTTCTTTCTTGGCATCTTCAATAGAGAATATATTATCTTTAAGCTCATATCCTTTTTCCTTAAGTTTTGCCATTAAGGCTGTAATTTGAGGAACATCTAGGCCTACTTCCTTAAGTTCTTCACCCCTAGAGAAAATCTTATGGACATGATCATACATTTTAACTCTTCCCTTGTCCATAACAACTATCTTCTCTGCGATTTTTGATATATCATCCATGCTATGTGATACCAAGATTACTGTGATTTTCTTTTTCTCATGAAGATCCTTTATCTCACTAAGTATTTCCTCTCTTCCCATAGGATCAAGACCTGCTGTTGGTTCATCGAGGATTAATACTTCTGGATTCATTGCAATAACACCTGCTATGGCAACCCTTCTTCTTTGTCCACCACTTAATTCAAATGGTGATTTATCTGCTACTTTATCATAATTAAGTCCAACAGCTTCCATGGACTCCCTAACTCTCTTATCTATTTCCTTTTCATCAAGACCAAGGTTTGTGGGACCATAAGCTATATCCTTTGCAACAGTCTCTTCAAACAACTGATACTCTGGATATTGAAATACAAGTCCTACTCTTTTTCTTACTTCTCTAAGGTTACTTTTACTGGAAGAAATGTCGTATCCATTTACAACAATTTCCCCAGAACTTGGCTTAACTAATCCATTCAGGTGTTGAATCAAGGTTGATTTTCCCGATCCAGTGTGACCTATAAGGCCAATGAATTCACCTTCTTTTACTTCTATATTTACATCCTTAAGGGCTACTGTTTCATATGGTGTGCCCTCATCATATATCTTATTGAGGTTTTTTATTATAATTGACATAGCTGATTCACCATCTCTTCTACTGAAAGGATTTCCTGGGAAATCTCAAGTCCAGAATCCTTCAGTTCCTTTGCCAGTACAGTTACATATGGCACATCAAGTCCTATTTCCTTAAGTTTATCTATTTCAGTAAATACTTTCTCAGGCTTACCTTGAAGTACAATTTCCCCTGCATCCATAACTATAACACGGTCTGCTCTAATGGCTTCTTCCATAAAGTGTGTTATGTGGATTATGGTTATGTTTTCTTCTTTACTTAATTTTTCTACTGTTCTTACTACTTCTTTTCTTCCTGATGGATCAAGCATTGCTGTTGGCTCATCAAGAATTATACATTTTGGATGCATAGCAAGAACTCCTGCTATTGCAACCCTCTGTTTTTGTCCACCTGACAATAAATGAGGTGGTTTCTTACTAAATTCTCTCATTCCCACTATATCAAGTGATTGATCTACTCTTCTTCTGATTTCTTCGGCTGGAATTCCTAAATTTTCTGGACCAAAAGCTACATCTTCTTCTACTACTGTTGCAACTAATTGGTTGTCTGGATTTTGGAATACCATTCCTGCCGTACTTCTTATATTCCAAATCTCTTCCTGATCCTTAGTATCCATACCGTTAATTAGAATTTCTCCCTCATCTGGAATTAGGATACCGTTCATTAGTTTTGCTAGGGTAGATTTACCTGAGCCGTTATGGCCGATTATTACTAGGAATTCACCTTTTTCTACTTTTAGGTCGATGCCCTTAAGTACATGGGATTCCCCTTCTTTATATTTGAATTTTAGATTCTTTATATTTATCATTAGTATCATCCCCGTAAAAAGTCTCAATTGTCTTAATATAATGTCTTACGAATATATATTAAGATAATTCAATCTTTTTTGCAATAGTTTGATAAATGCTAATAAGGGGATGTATTATTATACATCCCCTAAAATAACTTACTAATTATACAAGCTCTATTATTACCATAGGAGCTGCGTCACCTCTACGAGGTCCTAGTTTATACATTCTAGTATAACCACCAGCTCTGTTCTCGTATTTTGAAGCTACTTCATCAAATAAGTTCTTAACAACTGTCTCATCATTGATGAATGCAAGTGTTTGTCTTCTTGAATGAAGGTCACCTTTCTTAGCTAATGTAATCATCTTCTCAGCGAATTTTCTTACTTCCTTAGCTCTTGTCTCTGTTGTCTCAATACGTCCGTTCTTTAACAGGCTTGTTGTAAGGTTTCTAAGCATCATGTTTCTATGAGCCGACTTACGGCCTAGTTTACGATATGCTGCCATTGACTCCCCTCCTTTACAGATTATTCATCTATCTGCTTCAAGCTCAAATCCAGTTCAGCTAACTTATGCTTAACTTCTTCAAGGGATTTTCTTCCCAAGTTTCTAACTTTCATCATGTCCTCTTCAGACTTGTCAGTTAATTCTTCAACAGTATTAATTCCAGCTCTCTTTAAACAGTTGTAAGAACGCACCGAAAGATCAAGCTCTTCGATAGTCATCTCAAGAACTTTCTCCTTCTTGTCTTCTTCCTTTTCAACCATTATTTCAACGCTATCAATACTGTCTGTCATATCAATGAACAAGTTAAGATGCTCATTCATAATCTTTGCAGCAAGTGAAGCAGCCTCATCAGGCTTGATAGTACCGTCAGTCCATACTTCAAGATTTAACTTATCGTAGTCAGCAACCTGACCAACTCTAGTCTTCTCTATTGTATAGTTAACTTTCTTAACTGGCGTGTAGATTGAGTCTACTGGGATAATACCGATTGGTAATCCAGACTCTTTATTGCTTTCTGCAGGAACGTATCCTCTTCCTCTAGAAAGTGCAATTTCCATACTTAGATGAGAATTCTCTTCTAAAGTAGCAATTACCATTTCTGTATCAAGGATCTCTACGTCTGCATCCGCAATAATATCTCCAGCAGTTATTACTCCCTGCTCACTAGCTTCAATACGAAGAATCTTGATTTCATCGTCTGAATGAATCTTTGCAGATAAAGATTTTAAGTTAAGAATTATTTCAACAACGTCTTCTTTTACACCAGGAATTGTTGAGAATTCATGTAATACATTCTCAATCTTAATCCACTTTACAGCAGTACCTGGTAAAGACGAAAGCATAATTCTTCTTAATGAGTTTCCTAATGTTATTCCATAGCCTCTTTCTAAAGGCTCTACGACAAATTTACCATAAGTGAAATCACTGTTTATATCAACAATCTCAATTTTTGGCTTTTCTATTTCAATCATTAATTAACCCCCTTTAACAGATTATTATACATGAGGGTAACTTAAAAAGTAACCTATCTAGAGTAAAGCTCGATGATAAGATGCTCTTCGATTGGAAGATCAATATCTTCTCTAGTAGGCTCTGCTACTAATTTACCCACTAACTTATCAGTGTCTACCTCTAACCATTTTGGTGCAGTAACTGATTTTTCAGCGATAGCTTTAAATTTAGCAGAACTTTTACTCTTATCAGCAACTTCTACAACGTCACCAACTCTTAATTCCATTGAAGGAATATCAGCTTTCTTTCCGTTAATTTTGAAGTGACCGTGAACAACTAACTGTCTAGCTTCTTTTCTAGACTCAGCTAATCCTAATCTATATACAACGTTGTCAAATCTTAATTCTAAAAGTCTTAATAGATTTTCACCAGTGATTCCGTCCATTTTTTCTGCTCTATTGTACGTCTTCTTGAACTGACCTTCTATTAATCCATAGAATCTCTTAACCTTTTGCTTTTCTCTTAACTGTACACCGTAGTTAGATAATTTTGATCTTCTAGCTCCGTGGTGTCCAGGTACAGTTGCTCTTTTAACAAGAGCACATTTATCAGTGTAGCATCTTTCGCCCTTAAGGAAAAGTTTCTCTCCCTCTCTACGGCAAAGTCTACAAGATGGTCCTGTATATCTAGCCATTTGTGTTACACCTCCTATATCCTATACTCTTCTACGTTTTGGCGGTCTACAACCGTTATGTGGGATTGGAGTTACATCAGTAATAGATGTAATTTCTAAACCGCTTGCTTGTAATGATCTGATTGCAGCTTCTCTACCTGCACCAGGTCCTTTAACAAATACTTGGATTGATTTCAATCCGTGCTCCATAGCAGCCTTTGCAGCAGCTTCAGCAGCCATTTGAGCAGCAAATGGAGTCGACTTTCTTGATCCTCTAAAGCCTAAACTTCCAGCACTTGACCATGATATAGCATTTCCAGCTGCATCACTTAAAGTAACAATTGTATTATTGAAAGTAGACTGGATATGTGCCTGTCCACGATCTATATTTTTACGCTCACGTCTTTTTCTACGTGTATTACGTGCTTTTTTAGCTACCATTTCCTGACCTCCTCCTTTGGTTATTTTTTCTTACGACTTACTGTTCTCTTAGGACCTTTTCTTGTCCTAGCGTTAGTCTTAGTTTTTTGACCACGTACAGGAAGTCCTCTTCTATGTCTGATTCCTCTCAAACAACCAATCTCTTGAAGTCTTTTGATGTTAAGAGAAACCTCTCTTCTTAAATCACCTTCAACAGTATACTCGTCTTCTATGATCATTCTTAGCTTATTAGCTTCTTCTTCTGTTAAATCTTTTACTCTAGTACTTTCATCTATACCAGTTTTAGATAAAATTTCTTCAGATCTATTTCTACCTATACCAAATATATAAGTAAGACCTACAACTACTCTTTTATCTCTAGGTAAGTCAACACCAGCGATTCTAGCCATCTAACATTACACCTCCTAATGAGAATAAACTATATATCTTCATATTGGTCCAAAAGTTTAGGTTATTAACCTTGCTTTTGCTTATGTTTCGGGTTATCACAGATAACCATTACTCTACCTTTTCTTTTTATAATTTTGCATTTTTCGCAAATTGGTTTTACTGATGGTCTAACCTTCATCGTTATCCCTCCTTATCACTTTCCACGCCAAGTGATTCTTCCTTTAGTTAAATCATAAGGGGATAATTCTAATGTTACATTATCACCTGGCAAAATTCTAATGAAGTTCATTCTTAATTTTCCTGATACATGGGCTAATACCACATGATCATTTTCTAATTTTACTTTGAACGTAGCATTAGGTAGGGCTTCAATTACTGTGCCTTTTACTTCAATAGCGTCACTCTTTGCCACCGGCATCATCCTCCTAATAGTAGGTTACACTAAACCTAACTTATCTATTTCACGTCTTACTAATGCATTACTTATCTTCTCACCTTTGATAATCTTATCTTTCACTATTAGTGAAACATCGTCAATCATTCGCAGGTGTTTAACTTTTTTAAGTTTTGGATTGTCAACCTTTCTTAAATCGCCATCAACTATCATTAAGAAATTTTCGTCAACAACTTTGATAACTATAAAAGGTCTACCTGAATCTCTACCTGCTTTTGAGAAGACATATTGCCCTAGCTCAAAATCTTTTGTGGTTACCATTATAGTCACCTCATTTATTACAGTTTTGTCAATAATATTGGTTCTTCCTCAGTAATTGCAATCGTATGTTCATAATGAGCAGATAATTTTCTGTCTAGTGTTACCACAGTCCAGCCATCATTTAAAGTCTCAACTTCATGAGTACCTAGATTAATCATAGGCTCTACGGCAATAACCATACCTTTGACCAATCTCGGTCCTTTGCCTGGTGGTCCATAATTGGGAATCTGTGGATCTTCATGCATTTGAGTTCCAATACCATGACCAACGTAATCTCTTACAACACCGAAGTTATTAGCTTCAGCATATTTCTGTATAGCATTAGATATGTCCGATAATCTATATCCTACTTTACAGAATTTTAATCCTTCATAAAAACTGTCTCTGGTTACTTCAATAAGCTTAGTAGCCTCATCAGAAACCTTGCCAACAGGATGTGTCTTTGCACTATCTCCATAGAATCCGTCTTTCAACGCACCTATATCAACACTGATTATGTCTCCATCCTTAAGAATGACATCCCTACTAGGTATTCCGTGCACTACCTGATCATTTACCGATGAACATATTGTCGCCGGGAAACCACCGTAACCTTTGAAGGCTGGTATAGCACCATGTTTCCTTATGATGTCTTCTGCTATTTTGTCCAGTTCAGCAGTGCTAATACCTGGCCTGATGTTTTCTCTAACAACCTGATGAGCATAGGCAACAATTTTACCTGCCTCCCTCATCAGATTTATCTCTTTGTCGGACTTAATAATAATCATATTATTACCCCTTAAGAGCTACAGAGATGTCTTTATAAACTTTATCAATATCCTGTTGACCATCAATGTCAATCAGAATTTCTTTTTTTGTGTAGTAATCAATAAGTGGAGAAGTCTCATCGATGTATACCTTGATTCTGTTTTCAACAGTCTCAGCAACATCATCACTTCTTTGATAAAGCTCACCGTCACATAAGTCACATACACCTTCAACCTTTGATGGGTTGTATTTGATGTGGTAAGTAGCTCCGCAAGATTTACAAATACGTCTTCCTACAGCTCTTTCAACTAATAGATCTGGATCAACTTTAATATTTACTACTTTATTTAACGTTTTACCGTTTTCGTTTAAAAATTTATCTAACGACTCAGCTTGGAAAACTGTTCTTGGGAAACCATCAAGTAGGAATCCTTCTTTACAATCTTCTTCGCTTAATCTGTCTTCAACGATCTCGCAAACTAAGCTGTCTGGAACTAGTTTACCGCTATCGATAAATGATTTTGCTTTAACACCTAGCTCAGTTCCTTCTTTTATATTCTTTCTGAATATATCTCCAGTACTGATATGAGGTATTGCAAACTCCTTTACAATATTAGCAGCCTGTGTTCCTTTACCAGCACCTGGAGGTCCTAGTAGTATAAGCTTCATATTATACCTCCATTCTTACTTTAAGAATCCTTGGTAGTGTCTCATAGTCATTTGTGCTTCAATTTGCTTCATTGTTTCTAAAGAAACTCCGACAGCGATTAGTAATGAAGTTCCACCAAATCTGACTTGTAATTCCCCAAATGCTAGAAGCAAGTTAGGAAGTACAGCAATAACCGCCAAGAATATTGCACCAGCTAAAGTTATTCTTGAAAGCGTTCTTTCTAAATACTCTGCTGTTGGTTTTCCTGGTCTTATACCCGGGATGAAACCACCGTTTTGCTTCATGTTCTTTGCTATATCCGCAGTATTGAAAGTTACTTGCGTATAGAAGTAAGCAAAGAATATGATTAATGCAACATACAGAATATTATAAGCAGCGCTAGTGTTGCTTAAATATTTACCAACAAATGCAGCGAATCCACTATTTGGCCAGAAACTGGACAAAGTAGTTGGAAACATTAATAATGATATAGCAAATATTACTGGAATAACCCCAGCTTGATTTACTTTCAATGGAATGTGAGTACTTTGACCACCATAAGTCTTTCTTCCCACAACTCTCTTAGCATATTGCACTGGTATTTTTCTTTGTCCTTGTTGGATATAGATAACACCAATGATTACAAATAATGCTACAACTAGGAATAAGATTACGGATAAAATGTTAATCTCACCCTTCATCACCTTGCTAATGTTTAATATAACACTATCAGGGACTCTTGCTATAATACCGGCAAAGATGAACAAGGAAATACCGTTACCAATTCCATTTTCATTTATCTTCTCTCCAAGATACATTAAGAATGCAGTTCCTGCAGTTAAAGTTATAACTGATACCGTAACACTTACAGCATTAAAGTCAATAAACGCTCTTCTAAATAGACCAACACTCATACCGATTGCTTGAATTAAAGCAAGAACAACCGTACCGTATCTAGTGTATTGCGCTATTTTCTTTCTACCTTCTTCTCCTTCTTTCGCTAGTCTTTCAAGTGAAGGAATAGCTATTTGAAGAAGATTTAAAATGATTGATGCAGTAATATAAGGTGATATACCTAATGCGAATATAGTAAATCTTTTGAAAGATCCACCTGACATTAAATCAAATAGATTTAAATATCCTTCGCCAGAACTGAACATACTACTAAGAATGCTCTTATCAATTCCTGGTACTGGTATTTGAGCACCTAGTCTGAATATTACGATCATCATTACAGTGTATAAAATTCTTTTACGTAGATCTGGTATTTTCCAAGCATTTCTCAGGGTAGATAGCAAATTAAATCACCTCTGCCTTTCCTCCAGCAGCCTCTATTTTCTTGATAGCTGACTGAGTGAATTTGTTAGCTTTTATTGTAAGCTTCTTTTGTAGCTCTCCATTACCAAGTATTTTTACTCCGTAATTAACTTTTTTAACTAAACCAGCTTCAACTAATGCTTCGATAGTAATCTCTGCATTGTCATCAAATCTGTTTAGGTCTTCAACATTTACAATTGTCCACTCTTTTCTAAATGGGTTATTGAATCCACGTTTTGGTATTCTTCTGAAAAGTGGCATCTGTCCACCCTCAAAACCTGGTCTTACTCCTCCACCAGAACGAGAATTCTGACCATTCATACCACGTCCTGCAGTAGTTCCAAGTCCAGAACCTGTACCTCTACCAACTCTCTTTCTACTCTTAGTAGATCCTTCTGCCGGTCTAAGATTATGAAGTTTCATGGTCACACCTCCTTATTTTAAGCCTCTTCTACTTCAACTAAGTGATTAACTTTGAATATCATTCCTCTAATTTGAGGAGTATCGTTCTTTTCTACTGTTTGGCCTAGCTTTCTAAGACCAAGTGCCTCAACGTTCTTCTTATGAACTGGCTTAGTACCTATAGTACTTTTCACTAATTTTATTTTCAATTTATTAGCCAAGGTATACCCCCCTAACCTAGTAATTCTTCTACTGTTTTTCCTCTTAATTTAGCTACTCTTTCAGCTGTCTTAAGATTTTTTAAACCTTCCATAGTAGCATTAACCATATTTCTAGCGTTATTGCTTCCTAATGACTTCGATCTTACATCTTTAATTCCTGCTAATTCTAGAACCGCACGAACTGGTCCACCAGCGATAACTCCTGTACCATTTGCCGCAGGCATGATAAGAACTTTACCAGCTCCAAAAATACCTTTGATTTGATGAGGTACAGTAGTTCCAACTGTAGGAACATAAATTAGGTTTTTCTTAGCACTTTGGATTGCCTTCTTGATTGCTTCTGGAACTTCTTGAGCCTTTCCAGTACCAATTCCAACATGTCCATTCTCGTCACCAACAACTACAAGAGCGCTGAATCTGAAATTTCTACCACCCTTAACAACCTTAGTAACACGATTTATGCTAATAACCTGTTCTTTGAGGTCCATTTTGCTTGCATCAATAATTTGACGACTCATCAGATTACCTCCTTAACTTAGAATCTTAAGCCAGCTTCTCTGGCTCCTTCGCTTAATTCTTTTACTCTTCCGTGATATACATATCCAGCTCTATCGAATACTACAGTTTCGATTCCTTTATCCAAAGCTCTCTTACCAACTAGTTGTCCAACTAATTTAGCTGCTTCTTTGTTTCCAGTGTTAGAAACAGAGATCTCTTTATCAAGAGTTGAAGCTGCTGCTAAAGTAACGCCATTAACGTCATCGATAATTTGAGCATATATGTTTTTCGAGCTTCTAAACACATTTAATCTTGGACATTCAGGAGTTCCATGAACTTTTTTACGTACTCTGAATTGACGAGTTTTACGAGCTACATTTTTGTTCATTTTTTTAATCATTTACTAGTCACTCCTTTCTACTTACCTGCTTTTCCTTCTTTACGTCTTACGTATTCGCCAACGTATCTGATACCCTTACCTTTGTATGGCTCAGGCTTTCTTAAATCTCTGATTTTTGCTGCGTAGTTACCGACTAACTGCTTGTCGATTCCTTTAACTACGATTTCAGTTTGACTTGGACACTCAGTAGTAATTCCTGCTGGATCGTCCATTACAACTGGATGTGAAAATCCTAATTGTAAATCAAGTCCTTTACCTTTTTTAGCTGCTCTGTAACCAACACCAACTATTTGAAGTTTCTTTTCGTAACCCTTACTAACACCTTCAACCATGTTCGCGATCAATGCTCTGTATAGACCGTGTAATGATCTGTGTACTTTGTTATCTGTAGGTCTAGTAACTAATACTTGGTTGTCTTTTATTTCAATGTTAATGTCCTTGTCAATTTTCTCAGAAAGCTCTCCAAGAGGACCTTTAACAGTTATTACATTCTTGTCGTCTAATTTAATTTCAACGCCCTGAGGTATCTCAACTGGCATTTTACCTATTCTAGACATCCCTACACCTCCAATACTTAAAACTTACTACCAAACGTAGCAAATTACTTCGCCACCAACGCCATTCTTTCTTGCAACTTTATCAGTTACAATACCGTTTGAAGTTGAAAGCACTGCAATTCCTAATCCACCTAAGACTTTAGGAATCTCGTTTCTCTTAGCATAAACTCTAAGACCTGGCTTAGATATTCTCTTTAAACCAGAAATAACTCTTTCGTTATTATCACCATACTTTAATTGAACTCTGATGATTCCCTGCTTATTGTCATCTATAACGTCAAAGCTTTTAATAAAGCCCTCTTCTAATAATATTTCAGCCATTCTCTTCTTCATGTTTGAAGCTGGAATCTCAACGCTGCCATGTCTAGCCATATTAGCATTTCTAATACGAGTTAGCATATCTGCAATTGGATCTGTCATTACCATGTAAATATACCTCCTTTCCTAGTTTACCAACTAGCTTTTCTAACGCCTGGAATTTGACCTTCGTAAGCCAATTCTCTAAAGCAAATACGGCAAATACCATATTTTCTTAGATACGCATGTGGTCTTCCGCAAATCTTGCATCTATTGTATTCTCTTGTAGAGAATTTCGCTTTTCTAGATTGTTTAACTTTAAGAGATTTCTTAGCCACCGCTATCCCTCCTTAATTATTTGCTAAACGGTACACCCATTAATCTTAGAAGCTCTCTTGCTTCTTCATCAGTTTCTGCTGTAGTTACGAAAGTAATATCCATACCTCTAACAGCGTCAACCTTATCATACTCGATTTCTGGGAAAATCATTTGCTCTTTAATACCGATTGAGTAGTTTCCTCTTCCGTCAAAGCTGTTTGGATTAACTCCTCTAAAGTCTCTAACTCTTGGTAGAGCGATTGATACTAATCTATCGAAGAATTCGTACATTCTCTCGCCTCTAAGAGTAACTTTAGCACCAACATTCATGCCTTCACGAACTTTGAAGTTTGCTACAGATTTTTTAGCCTTAGTAATTAAAGGCTTTTGTCCAGCAATAATTCCTAATTCTTCAACAGCAGCGTTTAAGAACTTAGAATTTTCTTTAGCTTGACCTAATCCCATGTTAAGAACGATTTTCTCCATCTTTGGGATCTGCATTACTGTCTTATATTGAAATTTTTCCATTAAAGCGTTTTTAACTTCGCCATTATACTTTTCTTTAAGTCTTGCCATTTAGCTTAACCTCCCTTCAGTTTAGGATTAATCGATTACTTCTCCCGATTTAACTGAAACTCTAACTTTTTTTCCATTTTCTAATCTATAACTAACTCTTGTAGCAGAATCAGCTTTTTTATCAAATAACATAATGTTTGATACGTTGATAGGTGCTTCTTGATGAACAATACCACCTTGTTGTACTTTTTGTGATGGCTTTTGGTGTTTAGTAACCATGTTTACGCCTTCAACAATAACTTTGTTAGTCTTTGGCATAGCTTGGATAACCTTACCTTTTTTGCCCTTATCTTTACCAGCTATTACTACAACCGTATCACCTTTTTTGATATACATTCCTTACACCTCCTATTAATTATAATACTTCAGGAGCCAATGATACTATCTTCATGAATTTTTTGTCCCTTAACTCTCTAGTTACAGGTCCAAATATACGAGTACCTACTGGATTTAAATCCTCTTTTATAATTACAGCTGCGTTCTCATCGAAACAAACGTAACTTCCATCATCTCTTCTTAGCTTAGCTTTTGTTCTAACAACAACTGCTCTAACAACGTCTCCCTTTTTAACAACTCCGCCTGGTGTTGCTTTTTTAACTGCACAAACAATCACGTCACCAGTTCCAGCGTATCTTCTTTTAGTACCACCTAAAACACGGATACACAATAGTTCCTTAGCACCGGAATTGTCAGCAACCTTCAAACGCGTTTCTTGTTGAATCATCTGAAAACCTCCTTCCAGTTCCTACTTAGCTTTCTCAACTATTTCAGTTACTCTAAATCTTTTATCTTTACTTAACGGTCTAGTCTCCATTATTCTCACTCTGTCACCAACGCCACACATGTTTTCTTCATCGTGTGCTTTGAACTTAGTAGTTCTCTTAACAGATTTTCCGTATAGTGGATGACGAACAGAATCTTCGATAGCAACAACAACAGTTTTGTCCATTTTGTCACTAACAACACGACCAACTCTTACTTTTCTTCTATTTCTTTCCACAGGATTAAACCTCCTTTTCCTAAGCAGTTAATTCTCTCTCTCTTAAGATAGTCTTAACTCTTGCTATATCTTTTTTAACGCTTTTTATTTTAAGCGGATTTTCAAGCTGTCCAGTAGCTAATTGAAATCTTAAGTTGAATAATTCACTCTTAAGATCGTTCAACTTAGTAGCTAACTCAGCTGAAGTCATATCACGTAACTTATTAGCCTTCATTAAGCTTCACCACCCTTTTCTTCACGTAAAACAAACTTACACTTAATTGGTAATTTGTTGGCAGCTAGTCTCATTGCTTCTCTAGCAACATCTTCTTCTACTCCTGATAATTCAAACATAACTCTACCTGGCTTCACAACTGCAACCCAGTGATCTGGTGAACCTTTACCAGCACCCATACGAGTCTCGGCAGGTTTCTCTGTTACAGATTTGTGAGGGAAGATTTTAATCCAAACCTTTCCACCTCTTTTGATATATCTATTTATAGCAATTCTGGCAGATTCTATTTGATTAGAAGTGATCCACGCTGGTTCCATAGCAACCAATCCATAATCACCATAAGTCACCTTGTTACCTTTTTGCGCAGTACCCTTCATTCTACCTCTGTGTACCCTACGGTACTTAGTTCTTTTAGGCATTAACATGGTGTTCCAGCCTCCTTCCTTACTGTAAAAATTTTATTTATCCTTTTTAACTGGTCTGTTATTTCTTCTTCTCTTGTTGTTATTGTTCTTTCTATCTCTTGGGTTTTTACCAACTTTTCTTACAAGAACTCTTCCTTCGTTTAACTTTGGAAGAACCTCTCCGTGGTTTAACCAAACTTTGATACCGATTTTACCGTAAGTAGTATCTGCTTCAGCAAATCCGTAATCAATGTTAGCTCTTAATGTAGATAGAGGAACATTACCCTCGCTGTATCCTTCGCTTCTAGCCATTTCAGCTCCGCCAAGTCTACCTGATGCAAGAACCTTGATACCTTGAACGCCAGATCTCATTGATCTTTGCATTGCTTGCTTCATAGCTCTTCTGAAAGAAACTCTTCTTTCTAAAGAGAAAGCAATGTTTTCAGCAACTAGCTGTGCGTCAGCATCTGGTCTATCAACCTCAGAAATATCTAACTTGATTGATTTCTTAGTCATTTTTACTAATTCTTCTCTTAAAGCTTTGATATTTTCTCCGCCTCTACCTACAACCATACCAGGCTTAGCAGTTAAAATATTGATGCTCACTCTGTTGTTTGCAGTTCTATCAATGTAGATTCTAGAAACACCAGCAGTGTATAACTTCTTCTTAATATATTCTCTAATTGTATAATCTTCTTTCAATAAATCAGAAAAATCTTTTTTGTTTGCATACCACTTTGAATCCCAGTCTTTAATAACTCCGACTCTAAGACCGTGTGGGCTAACTTTTTGACCCATTCAGTTACCCTCCTTTAATTATTTTTCAGCAACTACCACGCCAATGTGGCTAGTTCTTCTTAATATAGGATTTGCTCTACCCATAGAACCAGCTTTGAATCTTTTCATAACAGTTCCCTGGTTTGCATAAACCTGAGAAACGTAAAGCTTATCTACGTCCATACCGTGATTGTTTTCAGCATTTGCTACTGCAGAGTTTAATACTTTAAGCATTTCTCTAGCAGCTTTTCTTGGAGTAAACTTAAGAATAGCAGTTGCTTCTTTCACGCTTTTATTTCTAACTAAGTCCGCTACGGGCTTAACTTTTCTTGGTGAAATTCTAATATGTTTTGCAATCGCTTTTGCTTCCACGATTCCAAACCTCCTTCCAATTAACTATCTACTTTTTCTTACCAGTTTTGTCAGCAGCATGGCCTCTAAATGTTCTAGTAGGCGCGAATTCCCCTAACTTATGACCGATCATATCCTCAGTAACGTATACTGGAACATGCTTTCTACCGTCATGAACTGCGATAGTATGTCCAACCATTTGTGGGAATATTGTCGATGCTCTTGACCAAGTCTTAACAACTTTTTTGTCATCTGAACTGTTCATTTCTTCTATCTTCTTTAGTAAACCTTTGTGTACAAAAGGCCCCTTCTTTAGAGATCTACCCATTCAGAAATCCTCCTTTCGAAACTTTCATCTAGGCGACGAGGCAATGGAAACTTGCCAATACCTCATTACCCATACTACGAATTCTTTCTTCTTCTAACAATGTACTTATCTGAAGTTTTATTCTTCTTTCTAGTTTTGTAACCAATTGTCGGCTTACCCCATGGAGTAACAGGACTTGGTCTACCGATAGGAGCTCTACCTTCTCCACCACCGTGAGGGTGATCGTTAGGGTTCATTACAGATCCTCTTACAGTAGGTCTGATTCCCATGTGTCTCTTTCTACCAGCTTTACCGATCTTGATATTCTCGTGATCGATGTTTCCAACCTGACCGATAGTAGCTCTACACTCGATTCTTACAAGTCTAACTTCTCCAGATGGAAGTCTTAAGTGAGCGTAGTTACCTTCTTTAGCCATTAATTGAGCAGAGTTACCAGCCGATCTTACTAACTGACCACCTTTTCCAGCTTTAAGCTCGATGTTGTGGATAGTTGTACCAGTAGGAATGTTTGCAAGTGGTAAAGCATTACCAATCTTGATATCTGAATTTGGTCCAGATACTACAGTTTGTCCTACTTCTAATTTGTAAGGAGCTAGGATGTATCTCTTCTCACCATCAGCATAGCTTAATAAAGCAATGTTTGCTGATCTGTTTGGATCGTACTCTATAGCAACAACTTTTGCTGGTACATCATCCTTAGTTCTTTTGAAATCTATAATTCTATACTTAATTTTGCTTCCGCCACCTCTATGACGTACAGTGATTCTACCTTGATTATTTCTTCCTGAATTCTTCTTTAAAGTAACAAGAAGTGATTTTTCAGGCTTCTTTTTAGTAATTTCTTCGAAAGTAGAAACCGTCATATTTCTTAATGCAGGTGAAGTGGGTTTAAATCTTTTGATACCCATCGTGACAACCTCCTTTTATTCAGATTACATTCCTTCGAAGAACTCAATTTCTTTACTGTCAGCTGTTAAAGTAACAATAGCTTTCTTCCAGCTTGAAGTTCTTCCTACGAATCTTCCTTGTCTCTTAAGTTTTCCATTTACGTTCATTGTATTTACTTTCTCAACTGTTACGCCAAAGATAGCTTCGATAGCATCTTTAACTTCAGTCTTGTTAGCTCTCTTGTCTACTTTGAAAGTGTACTTTCTCTCACCAATACCCATCATGCTTGTCTCAGAAATTACTGGCTTCAGTACGATATCATATGGAGTTTTCATTAGATGTACACCTCCTCAATTTTTTCTATTGCACTCTTTGTAGCAACTAATGTTCCATGATTTAATATATCATAAACATTTAATTGTCCTACGAAAGTTGACTTAACTTTAGCAATGTTGTTTGATGATCTTACTACATCATCTTTCTTCTCATCTGTAAGGATAAGAACTTTTCTTCCAGCCTTAACGTTTGAAAGAACAGCAACCATGCTCTTAGTCTTTGCATCTTCAACTTTTAAATCATCTAAGATGATCATTTCGTTGTTTTGTACTTTTGAACTTAATGCAGATTTCATAGCTAATCTCTTAACCTTCTTAGGTAAAGTGTAACTATAATCTCTTGGCTTTGGAGCGAATGCTATACCTCCACCAACGTAATGTGGAGCACTGATTGTACCCTGACGAGCTCTACCAGTTCCTTTTTGTTTAAAAGGCTTTCTTCCTCCACCTCTAACTTCTGCTCTTGTTTTAGCAGAGTGTGTACCTTGTCTTTGGTTTGCTAAGTAGTTCTTAACAACTTCATGAAGTACTTTTTCATTTACTTCTATTCCGAATACACTGTCGTTTAATTGGATATCTCCAACTACTTCTCCAGACATATTTAATAAATCTAATTTAGGCACCGTATTTCCTCCTTCCTTTAGCAATTATTTATTTGCCAGCCTTAACAGCTTCTTTAATTATTACTAGTCCGCCCTTAGGCCCAGGAACAGCACCTTTAACAAGAATAACATTCTTTTCAACGTCAACCTTAACTATTTCAAGATTCTGTACCGTAACTCTCTCGTGACCCATTCTTCCTGCCATGTGCATTCCCTTGATAACTCTCCCAGGGTAACTTGATGCACCTAAAGAACCAGCAGCTCTGTGGAACTTAGAACCATGAGTCTTAGGACCTGTTGCTTGATTCCATCTCTTTACCGCACCAGCAGTACCTTTACCTTTAGAAGTACCAATAACATCAATCATGTCTCCTGCAGCGAAAACATCTAATTTGATCTCTTGTCCTACTGTGTAATCAGCTGGATTGTCAACACGGAATTCTCTAACATATCTCTTAGGACCAATGTTTGCTTTCTCAAAGTGTCCCATTTGAGGCTTGTTCATTCTGTGAGCCTTTTGGTCAGCGAAACCAACCTGGATAGCATTGTAGCCATCTACTTCCTCAGTTTTAACTTGTGATACGAATAAAGGACCTGCTTCAACAACAGTTACAGGAACCATATCTCCGTTCTCAATGAAAACTTGAGTCATACCTAATTTTTTACCTAAAATACCTTTCATACTGCACCTCCCAATATTCTTACAGCGGATAACCTTCAAAAAAGGCAATCATACTAAGATATCAGGTTCATATATTTCAAACCTTTTCTTAGCATTTCCTAACTTATAATTTGATTTCGATATCTACTCCAGCTGGTAAATCAAGCTTCATTAAAGCGTCTACCGTCTTTGGTGTTGGATTAAGGATATCGATAAGTCTCTTGTGAGTTCTCATTTCGAACTGCTCTCTAGAGTCCTTATACTTATGAACCGCTCTTATGATTGTAACAATCTCCTTTTTAGTAGGAAGCGGAACTGGACCTGATACCTCAGCACCAGTATTCTTAGCTGTATCAACAATCTTAAGTGCTGATCCATCTAATACTTTGTGGTCATAAGACTTAAGTCTTATTCTGATTTTTTGACTTGGCTTTTTACTCATTTGTTTCCCTCCTTTTCATCGTACGCAATGTAACACATACAACGGGAATCAATGTACACACTTCCGGGTGTTCACAAACACTCGCGAAATTAAATGCATGATTCCTGTCGCCTATTTCACCGAATAGACTTACTCCGCGAAAATTCTTAATGCTTTCTTAAGACAACCTTCCGCATCATCGCTACACATGCTTGATTATTATATAATACTTTTATAAGAATAGCAAGTACTTTTATAAAAGTTTTTTAAAAAATTTAAAGGGCTAGTAAAACTAGCCCTTTTATTATTAAGATCTGAGTTATAATTACTCGATGATCTCGATAACTGATCCAGCTCCTACTGTTCTTCCACCTTCTCTGATAGAGAACTTTAATCCATCTTCGATTGCGATTGGAGCGATTAGTTCGATAACCATTTCTACGTTATCTCCAGGCATACACATTTCAGTTCCCTCT
>JAOARG010000075.1 GCA_025210655.1 Bacillota bacterium | reverse complement strand
CTTACCATTTTCATAATCTGTCCATCTTTCTATTTCTTCACTTTCAGATTTAGCTACTTTATATGATAATTTTGCATCAGAAATATTTTTATATCCACTGGATGTAGGTCTTTGTGCTTTTATGGAAAACTCTACATCATTGTAAATCTCATTAATCACCTGATCTGAAATCATTCTGATCTTAGGTCTATCCTCTGACATCCAGTTGACTATTGCTGTAAGTACTGCTTTATTTCCAGCTTGGTCAGTCAAGATAAAATCAAATTCTCCGTTTTGTGCAAAATCATAATTTTCCTTATTACTTTTTACATTCTCACTAACATTGTCCTTAATATTAGTAAGCTCTGCCCTTACTGTTTCTTCAGCTACCCCTTCTGATTCTTCCGGTGTATAAACTATCTTAGCTGTAGGAGCTGTAATATCATAAATAGCCTCAACTTTAAAAGCTTTCTCTGTAGCAAGTCCTATATTGTCCTCTATCTTTATATAGAATACTTGCTTATCTTCTTCTATCTCTTGTAGAGCAATATTTATTATCTCTTCATCCGATGAAAATTCTCCACGGTCTACTTCATTTGTACAATTTTCATCATCATAAAGAACATAATTATATTCCTTATCATTACTTATTTCCTTACTTAAAGTAATAGCTACTTCAGGCTTATTTGTATAAATAAGTTCATCTAAATCTATAGAAAACTGTTCAAGTATTGGTCCCTCTGAAATACTGTAAGCTTCAGAACATGCAGTAGTAATATTTCCGTATACATCTACTGCCTTTACATGTAAGTACCACTGACCAATTGTAGCCAAACTAGGTGTATCAATTGTGAAGTTAGTCTTGTTCTTACCACTTAGATCAAATGTTTCATAATCATCTGGTGTATCTTTACTATCTGACCACTGATAATAAAGTTCTTCTACTCCACCATCATCTGTAGCTAAAACGTGTCCTATTACTTCTTTATACTGATTATCAACAGTGTTATCATACTCAAAACTTACACTTGGGTATCCGCCGTTATCAAGTATCATGCTCTGTACTTGAGAAACTTGGTTACCACATATATCCTTAGCATATACATGTAGGAAAGTATATCCATTTAAAACTTCTTCATCCCAATCCACAGTATTTAATATAGCCTCTTCCTTCATAAACTGACTATAGTCTTTATCATCAAAAGGATCATAGTCTTCAGGAAGTTCTGGGAAATCTAAAGGTAATGTTCTCCATATAGGATCATCTAATCCCCTTGTTACATTACTTTTACTAAAGTAATACTTATATTCTTCCAAAATAGAATTCTCATCGTCAACAATAACTTTTACTCCATGGTTTTTAAGGGCTTTCTTAAAATCTCCCCCAATAGATTCAAAAGTTAATGTAGGATTTTCTTTATCAAACATAAAGGCTTCTGATACTATATAGGAAATATTCCCCGCCTTGTCAAATGCTTTTATAAGAAGATAATTGGCTCCGTGCTCCCTATAATTGTACTCAGGAATAGAAATTTTACTATTGCCATAGCTATCGATAGGATTGCCTTCTTTCCATTTATCACTCGGATCCCTTAGGAGATTGTAAGTATCACTTCCTATGTTATATATGTCATTTGAGTTTATATTTTTCATGGCAATTGGCGGTACCCACATGTACTGATAATTGCTGTATCCAGATTTATCTTCTTTTAACAACTCAAAATTAATATCTATATCAGAAACATATTTTGGTGATTCCATAGGACTTAATCTAATAGCCATAGGTGTATTGTCAAGTTTTACCGGGCCAAAAGTCTTTTTCACTTCATTTCCAGCAAGGTCCCTAATATAGGTGTGTATATAAAAATCACCACTTATTTCCCTTCTTCTACCAGTTAACACATCAGTCTTTGTTCCTGCAATGTGTTCTGTAACATCATAAGACCTTTCCCTAGTAACAGGATTATACTTTTCATCATACTCAGAATAAGGAGAAACTCCCAAATACAAATCATTGTCAATTAAAATATTCTTATACTTACCTAAATCTGTATAACTACCATCATCGTTACGTATATATGCAACCCTTTTTACCCCTGGAATACTATCATGAAGTACTCCTTCATTAGGTGCTGTAGAACTTTTACTAATAAAATAGTAAAAACTTCCACTTTTAAGCATACTCCCTTCTTCCCTAGGATTCATAACAATATTATGTACTCTTTTAAAAGTATCTTTTGAATCAAAGGTCAAATCAAGTACAGGTGCCACAGTATCAACTATGACATTCAAATTTCCAGATCCAACTGATATAGCTGGAAAGCTCATTGTGTTGTACTTATCATCTGCTGACTCACCATTACCTGTATACTGCATACGGGCATAATTTTGAAAATCATCGTGGATGCCCATCATAGTAGCCATTTCAGTAACTTGATCAAAATAAGCCTTCGTTTTAACATCTGCATCAAGTATATGATTCAAAAAAAGCGTATTATATTTTTCATTATTTTCTACTACATATTTATAAGTAATCCAGTCATTTTTTGAATATCCATCTGATATACGGTCTACAAGTACTGCCTTTGTTCTTATTTCTTCATCCTTCGTTTTTTTGACTCTTAAGGGAAGATAACCACTGGAATCAACCATAATTTTTTCATCATTACGCAAATTACCCAGCTTAACCTTCACAATAAGGTAGTCCCCTACATTTAGATATGGACTGTCATTTAGACTCTCATCCCCCCTAAAAACATCGTATCTTACTTCTGTTATTTCCGGTGGATCTCCATCTATTTGAACATTGTAGTCTTTTATATCTGAGTATGCGTGTTTAGCTGGATTTGCCGAATCATAGGCATTTCCTATCTTATCACTTATAGAAAATTCTTCTAAGTCTTGAAGAAACATTGTCTTCCCTAAAAGTTCCAGCCTATACTCATCATCCATTACTTCTCCATTATTTTTTGTCCTTCTCTCATTACGGGCATAATCACCGTATGAGACATTATATCTAAAAATCATAGTGTCATCACCTGATTTTCCAATATACTTAAAACTACCTGTTTTAGTATCATTTAGGGTCATGTTTGTTCTAATAAACTTATTTTCATCTTCCGTAAAGTTTATTGCCTCATCAAACTTAACCAACATATCAATATGATTCCTATCACCAGAATAGCTTAATCCCTCATCATCTATAGAAATTTCAGAACCATCCTCCCAATCATCATAGTACTTAACAGATTCAACTTCTGGTGGTACAGAGTCTAGGATTACGAATTCAAAGTTTAGGTTTTTTATTCTAGCCATAATTTCATGGCCTTCCCCGCCAAATGACAAGTTCAAGTTTGGAGTAACGATTTTTATTTTAGTATTATCTGAATTATTCTTTTGATTCTTTAAATTTCTCCCTGAATCATTACTTTCATAATAGTTATTTGAATTTTCAGCCATTTCATCATCTTGCCCATGATAAAATTTTATATACTCATAATCACTATTAATAATCCATGTAGGCTTTCCAGCATAATAATCCTCCTCGAAAAACATCATGTCAAGGAATTCATCCTCCCCCTCAACATCTATATACTCTAAGGAAAGTCTATAATTAATCTCATATCCCGCATCTTGATACTCCATTAGCTTTTTGAAAACATCTTCATCTAATTGGTTACAATACCAATAATACCCAAGCGAGCTATTTAGATTAAAATTTCCAATAACTACATCAAGTGTCGGCTCCTCTCCATCCTCACTTTCCAGATAAGGTATCACATTCCAAGTCCATTTTTCTTGACTGTTACCACTAGATATTTCCCAATCACTTTCAATTTCAGCAAAACTATCAAATTGAATTAGACCTGAAAAAACAATAAGTGTAACTAATAAAAAAGTAACTATTCTAAATTTTCTTTTCATAAATTTTATACTAATAAAATTAGTATATCCCCCTTTCTTTATCTTCATTCGTAAATAATTCTGTAAAAAATATCAAAACTTCTATTTAATTATCCCCCCTGAAAATTTGATCAACTTATGAAAGCACAAAATACTATCCTAAGAAATCTTATTTCGATTTTCCTAGCATAGAATCATTCCCTTATTACTATCATTAAGTTATATTTATTTCCCTAAGTTTTTCTCCCTATAAATTTATGTCAATATCTAAAATGCTTATAACAATACAGTTTATATCTTAACATATGATTCTCAACAAATTCTCAACAATTCTATAAATAAATCTATAGGGAATTTCGCCTATTTTTTTCGGGATAAAAGGCATAAAAATACCACAGATTCCAAATGGAATCTGTGGTATTTTAATCACCTTGAATAGAACTATATATTTCCTTAGTCTTAAGACTGAGCTCCTCACCCAATTCTACTTTGAATTCATTTTCGATATTCTTGTAATGCTTTTTACAACTGACTAAAT
Organism: Bacillota bacterium; assembly: GCA_025210655.1. Classification (GTDB taxonomy): domain Bacteria; phylum Bacillota; class Clostridia; order Peptostreptococcales; family Acidaminobacteraceae; genus JAOARG01. The sequence goes on along the minus strand of JAOARG010000075.1, from coordinate 16,844 downwards.
CTCCACTATTTATATAAGCAGTTAATAGTTTTCTATGATTCTTTTCATCGTATGGATTGAACTCTGTGATTTTTTTCAAATATGTAATTGCATCATCAGAGCTGCCTTGATCTATATAATAATTTGATATTTTTGAAAGAGCGTCTATATACTTATTTCTTAGTAGTCCCTGTTCACCAACGGACCATAGATAATCATTACCTTCAAAATAATCTCCACTATATACTTTTATACCTTCTTTGAGTTTTTGAATATTTTCACTGGATTCTTTTTCGAAATCCTTAATAGCTTTTTCGAAAATATCAGTATCCAGGTAAAAATCTTCTGTGTCGAACTTGTACATTTTATTTGAATACTCAATTACACCATCAAGTCCAATATTCTTAAAGGCATTTCTTACATAATATACCGATGTATGAAGTAGTTTGGTTGCCTGTTTTACGTCTTTATCAGGCCAGAGATCTTCTAGAATTTTAGATTTGTGAACAAATTCTCCTTTTTGATGTACTAAGTATGCTATAAACTCTTCCGCTTTTGATGTTCTCCACTTTAAGCTTTCCCCTTCCCATAGTATTTCAAAGTTTCCAAAACATAAAATCTTCATCTTCATATCCACTATATGTCCATCGTCTTCTTTTTGACTTTTGTAAATCCTATTGATCGTCTTATCAAGTCTATTCTTCATAATTGGTTTCATAACATAATCAATTGCTGCTACTTCAAATGCGTCCACAGCATAATTGCTGTAAGCTGTTACAAATACTATTTTTATTTCACTATCTATTTCTAGTATTCTTTCTGCGGCTTCAATTCCATTCATTTTAGGCATATCTATATCTAAAAACACTAAGTCAACAGATTGACCTTTAATCTCATCGATAGCTTTATAGACATCAATATATGAGCCTAAAATATGAAATTGATCATAGCTATTCAAATATCTTTCGAGATTATTTATTGCATGTCTTTCATCATCGATTATTATAGTTTTGATCATGGCTATCCTCCATATCCTTAGGTATCTTTATTGTAACCACAGTACCTTCATCTATTTCACTCTCAATTTCTAGTCCATATCCATAAATATGTTTTAATCTTTTTATTACATTTTTTAATCCTACACTATCTCCACTAGCTTTTTCACTAAGAATTAAAGAAAGTTTATCCTTCTCTATACCGACACCATCATCTTCTACTCTTATCTCAACAAATGAATGTTTTTCTTCTATTGAGATATTAACTAATCCGCCCTCAGACTTTCTCAAAATCCCATGTTTAACTGCATTTTCAACAATAGGTTGTAAAACTAGTGATGGAATCATGAAGTTGACATCATCAAGTTCATAGTTGATTCTTATTCTATCTTCAAATCTTGCCTCTTCTATAGCAAGATAAGACTTGACCAACTCAATTTCTCTCTCAATCCTAACAAATTTCTCCATATTGCTAAAATTAAAACTTCCTCTCAAATAATTACTAAGATCAGTAATAAGTTCAGCCGCCTTCTCTGGATCAGTCCAACAAAATGAAACAATAGTGTTTAAAGCGTTATATAAAAAATGAGGTTTTATCTGAGCCTGCAAAAATGCCATTTCTGAATGAATTGCATGATTGACAGATTTTTTAAGTTTTATTAGAGTGTTTACCCTTGCTCTCAATTCACTCATCTCAAAAGGCTTAGGTAGAAAATCATTTGCTCCTGACTCAAAACCTGTAAGAATAGCATCAGGATTGTTTTGTGCAGTCAACATTAAAACAGGCAAATCATACAAGGAGTAATTTTCCCTTATTTTTTTACACACCTCATATCCAGACATTTTAGGCATCATTATATCAAGAATCACAAGGTCTATTTCCTTATTGTTTGATATTATATCAAGAGCTTTTACTCCAGAAGATGCTGTGATAAGTGAATGATTATCATCAGACAGTATGTTAACCAATGAATGTAAGTTCACATAATCATCATCAACTATTAATATGTTATAATCACCATCTTCATTATGATTTATTATCTCATCCTTAAATGTGCTTCTCAAACTTTTTCTCTTTAAACTTTGAAGATTAGCATTCTTTTCCCTACTCTTTATCAGGGAGAATGTAAATTTAGATCCTTCACCTAAAATAGAAGTCACCCAAATATCTCCACCATGGATTTCTACTAGCTGTTTTACAATACTCAGGCCCAAACCTATTCCACCATATACTTTTGTTGATGATAGATTCCCCTGTTCAAAGGATTCAAAAATATCTTCTAGTTTATCTTCTTCGATACCTATACCAGTATCTTCTACAGTTACTTCAACCATATCTTTATTTTCCACTGCAGATATTATTATTTCCCCATCTTCAGTAAACTTAACCCCATTCCCTATTAGATTATATAGAATTTGAATTAATCTATCTTCATCACCATAAACGAAAAAAGTTCCAAGTGGAATGTTATTAATAAATATTATATCTTTACTTTCCATCAAATACTTCTGCTCTGCAAATACAATTTCAACGAGTTGACTTAAATCTATAGTATTTTTACTTAAGTTTATATCTCCGTATTTAAGCTTAGAATAATCTAATATCTCATTAACCAAGTTTGCAAGTCTTCGACCACTTGACACAACCAAGTTGAGATTTTCTTTTTGCTTTTGATTTATTTTTCCTTCAGTATTTTGTAGAACAGATTCTGTAATACTTATCATTCCGTGAAGTGGAGTTCTTAACTCATGGGATGTATTAGCAAGAAATTCATCTTTTAGTTTGTTTACAGAAATCATTTTATCCGATAGCTCGATAACGTCATCAAAAGATTTAGAATATCTCGCAGCTAGAATATATGATTGAATAAATAGCATAATGAAAGTTGTGTACCCTATCCATCCACCTGGTTTACTTTGAATAAGATTCAGGTAATATAGACTATCATGTATATAGGTTGCAAAAAATAATGCACTACCCCAAAACAGTAAGGAAGCCCACTTTTTTTTTCTATAAACTGCCTTAATTATTGAGTACAGAATATTGAGTGTTGTTATTACTACAAAGCCCTCAATCAAGGTTATATACTTTGTATAAACTGATATAGGGGTTAAAAGAATAAATAATGTAATTCCTAAAGAAATATAGTTGAAAACTCTAACTACTTTCTTAGGAGCTTCATCTGGATAAAGTTCATTTACTAGATTAAACCATATAGTTGCTCCCCAAAATATAGTCATATACTCTATAAAAATAAGAACATTAAAACTTATATTTGAAATTAAACTAGTTATATAGTATTCACCAGTGAAAAAAATTCTCAAGGCCATTCCGAAAAAAGCTAAAATAAAATATAAAATCGACTTATTTCGTCTTTGAATTCTATAAATAGCCATATGATAAATAATCATACTGCAAACTGCACCAAATAAAAGAATTTCTTTTCTAATTGAGTTTTCATTTATTTTATTTATTTGATCAAATGTCCCTAACTCAAGGGGATGCCAAAAACCTCCCCTGCTATAGCTAAAGTTAGAAATTTGAATGATTACTTCATATTCATCGGTGTCATTTTTAAAATATACTGTGTGTGGTTTATATTCAGGGACTGAATCATTTTTATTCTCCCCCACTTGTCCACTTGTAGATATTAATTCACCATTGATAAAAAGATTATAGGCTGTAGATTCTGTGAGTATTTTAAAACCCATCATGTCATCAGAAGCTTTTGACTTTATTTTCAATCTATAAGTTGCAAAGCCTTCACCAGGAAGTTTATTATCATCTATTTTGTAGTTATTCCATACACCAGGAACTTTTACATAAGCATCTAAGTTATGGGATATGTCAGATCCTTGAAAATCTTCATAATTCAAAAGCTTACTCCAATAAAATTCCCATTGACCCTTTAGCTTAATAGGTCCATCTTTTTGAAAATCCCATTCAGAAAGGTCAATGAAACCATTTTGGGCAAGAGGTCTTGTTTTTTTATTAGCTGTTTGATTAGAAAATACAATTAACAATCCTAAAATCAAAGCACTCAGTATTAATATTTTTCCTTTCCCATGTAATAGTTTCATAGTTTTCAATCCTTTTTTACGAATATTATTTCAATAATTCCACATTAAACCAAAGTATTGTGATATTGGCAACACATCTATTATATCCTTGATTTAAGATTGCTTTCAAGTCTAATTTATTTGTAATCAAAAAATAAATCACACTATCAAAATGATAGTGTAATTTTACATACTTATTTAATGCTTCTCACAAAAGCCTCAACAACAACAGGATCAAATTGAGTTCCAGAATTTCTTAATATTTCTTCTATCGCTAATTCTTTAGGCAAGCCTTTCCTATAAGACCTATCTGATTTAATAGCTTCATATGCCTCTGCAACTGCTATAATTCTTGCTATAATTGGTATCTCTTCACCCTTTAATCCTCTTGGATAACCCTTTCCATCATATCTTTCATGGTGGTATAAAATATCATCAGAAATGGAGGAATACTCATCTACAGATTTTAAAATTTGATATCCACTTTCAGAGTGCCTCTTTATTTCATTATACTCTTCTTCAGTTAGCTTACCAGGTTTATTCAATAATTCCGATCTAACTGCTATTTTTCCAACATCGTGCATTAACCCAGCCATTTCTACATCCATAGTCATACGAGGACTACAATCCATAGCTTCTGCAATATTTTTCGAAATGATACTAACCCCTTCTGAGTGCTTCTTTTCATAATTAATTCTTTCATTCAAGGTTTTCATTATTGTATTGACAATATTATATCTAATAGTACGACTTTCTATCATTTTTCTTCTAAACATATTGTTTTCAGCCTTAATGAACATATCATGCGTTGTCATTTTATAATCCATTCTAGTTTGCCAGCCAATAGAAATAGATACGGATATATCATTCACATATTGATCTTTGATTTTCTCACAAATATCCTCTACTACTTTTTCCGTTCCTTCTTCATCTATATTGACCATAAAAACTACAAACTCATCTCCACCAATCCTACAAACAGTGGAACCCTCTGGACAAACCTCTTCAAGTGTCTCCGCAACATATTTTAAAAGTTCATCACCCAACATGTGGCCAAAAGCATCATTTGTAAGCTTTAATCCATTAACATCAACCATAATTAATGATGTAGGTATTAGTTTTTCTATAGCTTCCATATACTCATCAAAATAACGTCTATTGTATACGCCTGTTAAAGAATCCTTATAACTAAACTTCATAATCAAGTCCTTCTCCTTCTTTTGTGAAGTAATATCCCTTACTATTGCCATAACTTCATCATCAGAACTTTTGACCATTCTAGTTTCAAAATACTCCTTCTCATCTCCAACCTCAAGGGAATACTCAAACCATTGTAACTCACCATTTTTTAAAGTCTCATCAATACATTCCATTGCCATATCACTAACTTCTTTCGGCATAATATCAGATACATGCTTGCCAAGAAAAGCCTCTTTATTTACTAATAGATTTGACTCATCACTTGTTTGGAAATCAAGGAATCTACCCTTAGAATCATATACAAATAATAAATCTGGAATAACATCTAAGAATGCCTTATTCCTACGTTCACTTCTTATCAAAAATTGATTTTGTTCTTCCAGCTGTATCTTTTGACTTTCTAAATCCCTTTTAATTTCTAACACTTCTTCACTATGTATTCTATCAGTAACAACCTTGGATACACTGATGTATACCTGCTCATTATCAAGTTGAACCTTCGTAACATTTGTCTCAATATCAATTATGCTTCCATCCTTACATATGCTTTTCCCCACATATTTACCTAAACCATCAACGCTGATATTTTCAAATAGATCTCCATATGATTTATCAGTGATGGTTGGATCAATATCTTTAATATTTTTATCAATAAGTTCAAGTCGGTCATATCCTAGATTGCTTGCCGCAACCTGATTTAAATCAATAATCTTCCCCGAATTAGCAATCATCCAGACCCCATCTGTTAGACCCATAAAAAGCTTACTGATATGTTTTAAACTGCTTTTTCCTGTATTATTCATACTATTCTCCTCCAAAGGTTAACTTTCAAGATTAACACCCTGTTAATGTATTGTCCACACTATTTCATCATCTTCATAATTTTCCAACAATTCCATTCTATTTTATATCATTACAGTATGATAAATCAATATGTGCTTTTACGTTATGATTATTAAGCTTGCCTGTCAAGATACAAATGTGTAGTTTTACTAGGACCTTTCTAAAGAAAAATTAGGAATAAAAAAACACCAAGTGATTTTAATTCTTTTCACTCAGTGCCTCTATAATTATTTCACTCAATTATTCTAAAAACTTGTTAAAGCAAGCTAAATTGCTAAGTCACTCCATATGAATGCAATTCTATTCTGACAGGATGCGACTTTATTTTGGGTCTAAAAATACGAAAACGCTAAAATCTATTGTTTGGATTTTAGCGTTTGAACTACTTATATATATCTTTTCTGTGACCAATTTCTACTATAATAATAAGTATTTTTTCATCTTCTATTTTTGCTAGTAATCTGTAATTTCCTACTCTATATCTCCACTTATCACTGTGATTGCCCTGTAATGCTTTTCCAAATTGTCTAGGATTATCAGTATTAAGTAATTTCTTTTTTACATACGAGATTATTATTGAAGCAGTATACTTATCTAACTTTTTCAATTGTTTTAACGCATGTTGAGAAAACTCTACCTGATATTTCATATCCCCAACTCTTTTTCAACATCTTCTAAAGTATATCTTGGTTCACTTTTTGCTTCTTCCCATATTTTATCAAATAAAGCTAGATCATATTCATCTTCAATTTTTTCAAGAACAGCTTGTCTAATGAAAGAAGATAAATCCATTTGGTGCATCTCAGCATACGTTCTAATTAATTTATCATCTTTTTCATTTAATCTTAATGATACACTTCCCATACTGCACACCTCCTGAAAAACATCTATTTTGTATTACTTTGTATTACATATATTATACACTATTTATTTTGTTTAGTCAATTAAAGCAATTCAACTTGAAAACCTTTTTTACCATAACTTTTGATACCGAGCCTCTTATTCTTGCTTTTCTAGTTAATCTTAAGGACTTAGTCACCGCATACTGTTAATACACTCATACTGTTAAAGTAAATCCATTCTAAGTCAGTGCTTTTAGGAAGGATTCACTTGGATTTTGGGTCTCAACAAATAGCTTTTAGGGTCAGGTCCCTCATTCTTGCATTTATAATAACCATGGTTCCATAGCGTAGGGGACTTGAGATTTAGATTCTAAAAAAGTAAACACTAAAATCCATTTTTAGAATTTTAGCATTTAAATATTTTATATATTCTTTTTACAAAAGACTAGCTACAATTAGCTCTCACTTATTAATCCCTTTGCCCATTCGATAATTCTTTCTCTATGCTGTAATATATCTTTTTTATCATTTAATAGATCTATTCCACTTAGAAATTTATTGGATTCATCAAGAGAACTAACGAAGTTCTTAATAGTTTTTCCTGGACCACCTTCATGGGTACAGAAAAATGCAACTTTCTTATTATTTATTAATCCCAAACTAAGTAAAGTTCTAATTGCTGGGGCATATGTAAATGCCCATACTGGTGTCCCTACTATAATCAAGTCATACTCATCTATATCTGCCTTTATTTCCTCAATTTCAGGTGTTTTTCCCATAAATACCTGTCTTCCACCCCATATAAACTTACCAAACCCTTTTGATTTGATTTCTTTTTTTACTATAAGTCTTTCAAATTCAGCATCAATTCCTTGAGCTAGTGCCTCACCAAGCACTTTTGTATTGCCTTCTAATGAATAGCATAGAACAAGTGTCTTCATAGTCAATTCCTCTCTTTACTGTTATTTCTATTGTTTATACCCTTGTATAGTTAGGACTTAACCCTATAATATATAAATTACAAAATAACTAATATGATGCTTCAAGTTTAGAAAAATGCTTATAGAACTTAGTATTAACTGGAACATCAATATTATGCTTAGCAGCTAAACGCACAACCGTACCTGAGAAGAGCTCAAACTCACTATACCTCTTCGCTTTTACATCTTGAGCCATTGAAGGCATTCCTTCCGGATTTAGACCATTCAATAGCTCTAGCCAATAATTCAACTCATCATATTCTAATGAAACACCCTCTTTATTTGCTACAGTCAATACCTCTTCCATTGCAGCAATTAGCATTTCCCTCTCAGGACCTTCTTTTTGAATACTTTCATTATTAGAATTATGATAAGCAACGGTTTGATTAAAACCTACATTGCACATTAACTTACTCCACAGTTTCACTTCCATATTATTGTTCACTTCATAAGGCAAATTCACTAAATCAAAGAAATCCTTAAGTCTTCCAACCTTGTTTGAATTGATACTTTCCTTTAGCTCACCAAATTCAATAATTCCCTTATTTAAATAGTTTACTTGATTTCTTACTTTTGAAGCTGTCATACCATAAGCTATACAATACAAGTTGTGTTCTTCTCCATATACTTCAGCTATATCTTTTTCACTTTCTATACCATTAAGAACTGATAAGATAATTGTATTTTCACCGACGTGATTTTCAACCATCTTTATTGCTTCTTGAAGATTTGGATACTTAACAGCAAATATAATTAAGTCAGCAGGATCGACATTTTCTTCAGGAGAGACATAATTAAAATTACACTCTTCACCATTACAGAATATTCCCTCACTCCTATATCGATTAATTCTTCCCTTGTCAGCTACTATTCTCAAATTTTCGTAATCCATATATTTTGAAAAGTGTTCTCCATATAATATACCTAATGCTCCTAATCCGATAATTGATACTCTTTTTATTTTATGATTCATGTAATCCTCCCTAGCTTTTTATATTACTTTTTTATAATAGTATTCTGTATTTAGATTATTATTTCAATACTATATACTTGGAATGATATTGTCAATGTATACTTATATAATATTCATTTTATCTTAATTTTTTTCTTATTTACTCTTTTGATTTATACGAAACTACTTATAAAAAACAATGCTGAGTATCCAACAATCATAAGTCCCCCTACAAGTTCTAGTATATTTTCTATTCGATTAGTAGCTGAACTACTTTTATTTATATTTTTTACAGCTCGATTTCGAGTAAAATATGCAATCAAGGTAAGCAGTGTTAATCCAGTTACCATTCCAAGCATCATAAAGAATGCGAAAAGAATACCTAATTTAAATACACCTAAAGCCTTGCCAAATAATAGTAAGAAAATAACACCAGGACAAGGTACTATTCCTACTATAAATATAGCCCAAAGTGTTGACTTGGAGTGTTTTGAGTTTTCTAAATTAGAACTTTCTTTTTTCCAATTTCTAAGACTACATATTGTAATCCAAATCCCCAATAAAATCATCATGGCATAACTCACCAACTGAGTTGATCTAGTAAGATCGTCCATAGCTGTTAAAACACTTAACTGCAATATCTTTGATAATACAAGAACCACTAACACCCCCGAAAGACTGTGCATTATTGGTATCAAAATCCCTAATAATAAAGCTTTCTTTAATTTTTTACCATCAGCAATCACGTATGATATAGTTAAACTTTTTCCATGTCCAGGTCCAATAACATGAATTAGGCCATAAGAAAATGACAAGAGAAGTAAAATAAATAATTCGTGAGAATATCCCTCACCTTTTCCTTGTCTCAACACTGTCATAATTCTTACCTTAATAGACTCCTGCATATTATTAATTTTATCAAAAATTGATTCCTTAACAATTTCTACTTCTTCTATAAATTTGTCTTCAGGTGGTCCTATATTAATTTCATCAATTATTGGATTAGAATCTTCCGACTCCATTTTATCTAATTCTTTATCAGAATTATCACTAATTCTTATTAGAGTATTCTTTTTTTCAATTTTACTTTTTTCATTGACCTTTGAATTTCTTGAAGGTCCAATATTAACACTTTCTATTTCTGGAATATTATCTTTTTTATCTTCAACTATTTCTTTATCACTATTTAAGTTAATTTCCACATTCTTTGAATCGACTAAATCCTCACTTTGCAAAACTTTACTTTCTACATTGAATGAATCAATAGCTTCCGAATCATCTGCTGAAGGTATATTTATTGTAAATTCAACACGACTTTCAACTGGATGAAATTGATCAAAATAAAATGATACACTTTCATCTGTTCTTATTAAACTTTTCGCACCAAATATCTCCCCATATCTAGTTTTAACTGGCTGAAAATCCTCAGGTTGAAAATCAGTGAAATAAGTACTATCATACTGGGCTAAATCAACATATGAGGACTTAGTTATAATAAGTGGAATTTTAAAGCTATATATAAGAATATTCTCATTACTAGTGTTTATCTTGAAATCAGTAATTTCAGGCAAAGATACAGCTTTTCCATCCACCTTGAGATGTATGTAATAATCATCTCCCTTTACACGCTCTAACTCATCGTTTTCTAGTTTTGAAAACTCCTCTTCACTAAGTTTTCCATCTTGATTATTATCATAGCTATCCCTTATTAACACACTTGTATACTCATCCATTCTCCACTTTATTAAGATACATTCCAATCCCTTATCATTGAATTCATAAATAGCTTGTGTTGAATAAAACATGTGGGGATGTGCATAAGATGTACCGTATCCAATTAATATCAACGCTAAAGTAAGAACAATGCTAAATCTATTGAGTTTTTCTAAAATCCTAGGTGTTATTTTCATAATTAAATCCATCCATATCTTATATTGTTAATAACTTTATTTATCTTTCCACTAACTAGTATAACTAACATTTGCTTTTTTCTAAAATTAAACTAATATTAAACTTATCCTTGGTGGACGGTTCTTATACTGTTAAAATAAATCCATCATTGGTCATTTCTCAAAGAAAGATTCATTTGAGTTTTGGGATCAAAAAAAGAGCCTAATTTATTATCCAAAATAGGCTCTATAAATTATTAAAGTCTTTTACTAATAACATCACAAAAGCTATCAAAAAGTGATAGGTACTTACTTTTAACATTATTATAAATTACTATAGCTGTTTCTTCATCATAAGTATGAACCGTTCTATTTCTATCTAGTAACATATCTAACCATACATCGCCATCTTCAATTAATCCCTGTTTAAATGCTTCTCTTATTGATGATCTTGGACTTGTAGCTTCTGCAATACCCTCATACTCTAGATATGCCTTCATAAGTTTCCACGACATTTCAAAAGTAAACTCAAATCTTTGTATTGTTGCATCTAGAACAATATCATCTTTTAAGTAATCTCTTTCAGTGCTTTCGTGAAGTTTAACAACAGTTTTCTTCAAAGTTGTTAATTTATTTTCCAGATCATTTATATTCATTACATCAGATTCAGTTTTGCTAAAACCATACTTCACACTAATCACCACTCTAAGTATTTTATTTTACTCTTGTCTATATTTTACTATATGTAGAACTATATTACCAATTAAGAAAATATAGTCGAACCTGAAAATAAAACTATTAAGATTTACTTAATCTAAAAGTACAGCTCTATTTCTTATAGATTCACAGTGTGTGGGTTCTATCATAGGAATACACAAATTCGTAACTTTTATGTATTCCCAAAGACTTTTTTGCTGTACCATCTTTCTCAACTTTTAAACCTGTCTTGAAAACAAAAATTGCTGAATAAGGATTCTTTATACTAGATTCATCAACTTTGCCTATGATAACAATGATATTGATAATACAAACTTTTCTAAAGTTTTAATAAAAGAAGAGAGCATAAGAAAATTTAAAATCAATGAGATACAGTTAGAATTTGAAGATAAAATGTCTTATGAAGAATCTTTAAATTTTGTGCTTAAGTATGCTGAATAAAGTCAAAACATAAGATGTATACCTTGCAGTAGGTACGACAGATATTAGAAATTCTATTAATAGCTTGTATATTATAGTACAAGAAAAGTTTAAACTTGACCCATTTTTAAATAGTCTCTTTATTTTTGTAATGGTATAATAAAGTTATGAAAACCGTCGAAAACAAAGGCTTTTTAGCCAATAATAAAAAAGGATACCGATATTTCTAAAACTAAATCAAAAGAAGCTTTAAAATATTTCAGTATTATTTATAAATACGAAAAAGTTTTTAGAGCTGATAATTTAGATTTCAATGAAATATATGCTAAAAGATTAGAATTCACTAAACCAATTCTAGAAGAATTTCGGTACAGAAAGCCTCTCTTCGTCTACTTGATTTTTTCTGCCATATGCACGATAGTATTCAGGTTCATTCTCGTCAACTTTGTATTTTGTAATCCATCTCCTTTTGACAAACAAATCGAGTATTGTTTCGTTAACTGGGCTAATTTCGATTTTTGGTCTTTTTCCAGTAAATAAACTTAGAAAATCTTCTGCTTCAATGATGTTCAATAATTCCATTGCTTCCTCTTTATTCAGATACGGAAGTTGATTTGCATAAAGGCTCCATTTATCCGTTACCATCATCGTGCTAGTCGAGAGAACTTTTATTAATTGCTCATACAGCATTTTTACTTGATTATCCATGAGTCTATCTACATTTTCTATTGTCAGTTCATCCACATAATTTTTAATTATCTCAGAATATTCGCTATACTCCTCTACGATATAAGTTAAATCATCTATATCAAAATTATGTTGTAAAATATGCAAAAGAACAGTATCTGAAAATTTCTCATTCCTAATTGATATAACATTAGTCGTCTTATCTAGTAGATCCACTTTGTAATTATCAGAAATCGAGGTAGAACGCAATAAATGTATAAGCTCATCGAACACAAATAACTCGCCATCTATCAGTTCAACATATTCCTTTATATTCTTAACAGCAAAAGATAACATTTGATCACTATAGTGTTCCCTAATAAACAAAGTGTTTTCTTGAGTGAAAGATATAATCCTTGAATCAATCAGATATTGAATTTTATTAATCTGGACATCTGGAAATTCAAATGAGTTGTACTTAGCATTGCAACTCCTTAGTAACATCCTATATTTATCATTCTTCAATTCATTGCACTGAACTACTTTTGTAATAAAATCCTCTACTTTCATTTCATCATAATTTACAAGGATCTCATTATAATCGAAATCTAACCCTCCAGTCCCGCCGTTTACAAAGTCAACAAGAGTAGTATCAAACACCCCAGAATAACTGAAATAATAATCCAAGATATTTTCAGTTGAATACTCCATTCTACTCTCCTTCATTAATTCTTCCCAAAGAGAATCCTCGGTCACATCACTAATATTAGTCAAGTTTGTCTCAAGACACTTAATGTAAGAAACTCTCTTTTCAGAATCAATATTGGGATTATTTATCAATTTGAGTGCACTTGTTTCAACGTCAGAAATTGTCCCGTCACAATGTTCTAAAATTATATCCATATATTGATTAATGTTTTCGTTGACATAACTCAACAATGGTTCTTGTGGTTTGGCATCCAGTATACTGAAATTACTGTGTTTTAAAGCAGTCACAGATTTTTCATTATATATTTCTTTTATAATGAGTGATAACATGTCAAAATTGAGTTCATATAAATGTGATTCGTACACCCCTTTGAAAAGACCTATATTGGAACTCTCAAATGTTATTTTCTGAAATTTAGTACCTACTAGACTGAGAACTGAAATAATTCTATCAACATCTGGTTCTGAAATATCTAGAAATTCAGGATTTTCTGATAGATAATGTGTTATAACCTGATCTTCATTCATAGCGAGTATATCTTCATTTTCAGTATAATAAATCGTGTATACCATATACTGTTTCTTTTGCTCCACATTAAAAACTTCTTCATTTTCTATAGTTGACCAGACGGCTGACCACTGATGATGCAATTCTTTTATAAACTTTGGAGCCATTTCACTCCGTTCCGTAAACTGCCATATAAAATCAAATCTTTTATTGTTTTTCAATTGTTTCAGCAATATTCTTAAAAAATCATGCTCTGTTGAAAGTAAGTATTCCACCAAAGTGAAATTCAGTGTTTCTTCACAAGAAAAATCAACATCCCTTAATCTTGAAACCACAAGACTTCTATCCTTAAGCTCATATCCAAAATCTTTTGCCTCCTGATCAGAAACACTCCTCAAAAATATTTTGTCTATCCTACTTAGACTGTTCTCATAGAAATATGTTAAATAGTCCGGATAAGTTTCGTCAATATAGCCGTTTCTAATCAAATATTTAATTAGCGAAAAATATGGATTCGATTTGACCTCAATAAACTGATGCTTTTTACCAACTTCATCAGTTACTACATTGCTAAAAATATCCTTAATATTTTCCCTCGTAATAATTTCATATAGTTTCTTGTTCTTTAATACATGTTTATCATTTTCTAATGCTGCAATTTGTGCTTGGAATTTCTTCATCCTATTTTCGGCTCTACCCTCTATTGCCTCTTTCCTAGCTACATAATCCGGCTTATTTGACAAAAGTGATATTTCATGATTTATATTCAATGATACTGAATTTCTGCCATTATAATAAGTCACCGAATTTGGAGTTGCTTTCATAGCTTTAACTAACTCGGTTCTGTTGTTAAATTGCCTTTCATTTTTACCATTAACATTAATAGTGCCATAACCAATAACTAAAAAAATGGCATCAAGTTCGTCAATATCTTCTAACATTTCATTATCAATATCATTTATTCTTGATGTTATGTGCTGAATCTGAGAATCAATTTTCGAAATTTCTTTTTTTATAAATTCATCTTTATCAGAAAAAAGACTATAAACAAATCCCCTACTTAATTGTAATTCACTAAAATCACGTGGAAATAAATTCTTGAGCGTGATCAAAGCAAGCAGTTTATTTGCATTTAACTCCGTAGATTGTATTCGTTCATGATAAATCACAAATTCATTGTATATATTTTTTAAAATTCTCATATCATCTATATATAGGGACAGGCCTTGCAAGAAACTTTCATCAAATTTTTCAAGTATTCTACCATTCTTAAAATGTTCAATAAACTGATCGTATGAATTTGATCCATCAATAACTGGTACAATAGGCAAAATAAAATCAAAAAATTTAGTTCTATCCTTTGTTGTAAAAATATCATCTCTTAGCAAATAGAAAAATCTGATACAATTTTCCGATTTTTTATTTAGTAAATAGTTAATCTCTCTAAGCTTTTCAAAAATTTTATTGCTGTTGAATCTGTCAACATCTTCAAAAACGATAGCATCCGCTTTGGCATTTTGAAAAACATATAAAACTTCGTTTAAATATTTGTCAAAATAAGATTCATCGGTTTTCTCAAATATTTCAATCTCATTTCCATGAAAACTCACTTTTCTAAGCAAGTTCCTTTCCTTCTGCATTTTCACGAATGTAAATATCCAGTACATCAATATCATAAAACCTGAAAATCCTGTGATACTCATCAACTCTTCTTTTAAGGTTATTTTTAAAAGTGATTTAAAACCTGATTCTGACAATGCATTGACATATTGATCCCAATTATCGTAACCAAGCAAATAAAATGTTATAATTAGAAATAGCATAATGAGGGCAGTATTAATAATCATAGATACCTTTGAAGGTTTTCTTTTGATTTTAAAATGCGTTTGAGGAATGTTTTTTGAGTCTATTTGGTGAATCAATTGATTTAATATTTTCCCTTCAAGAACAGACTCATCATAATCTTCATTTTCCTCATTCTTATCAACCATTTCGAAATGTGCGAGAGAAATATGAATAAATTTTTTTTTCTCATTTAACTTTTTATATGTTTCTAGAACGCTGCTCTTTCCAGCACTATACGGTCCTGTAATTGCAATATTTCTCAAATCATTTTCACTGAAAACAAAATTAAATGCCTCGCTATATATATTTATGTCACCATCATTTACTGGAGTTAGCTTTTGAAATTTGTAGCTTTTTTCTTCATTTTCTATCACTTTCAAATCCACCTCATTTATCAATTATAATTCTCTTTAGCTTATTTATATTCAGAATAATCTTCATAAAAAGTTACCGCAGGATTATTTATTAAATTACATAATCTAACAATCTCTTGCTCTTTGATTATATCACAACAAATGTTGACACTTTCAAATTTTTGGATAAATTCTTTACATTCCTTCATTAATTCTGGTTCAGCACCCTCTCTGTATTTATTCCACAGCATAATATAGGTAAGCGTAAGTCCAACCACACCTAGAAAATAAATCCCCTTCATGAGATGATTAGATAAATCATTCTAATGGAGGTTTTTTTATGGGAAAAAGAAAAAGTGAAATGTGGTGGAAAGAAAAATATGACTTGTTTATTGAAAGTGGGTTATCAATGAGTGAATTCTCAAGGTTAAACAACTTAAAGAAAAGTACATTTAATGGTTGGATAAGAAAGTTTAAAATTAAAACATCAAATGATGTTGATAATACTAAATTTTCTAAAGTTTTAGTAAAAGAAGAGAGTATAAGAAAATTGAGAATCAATGGGATACAGTTAGAATTTGAAGATAAACTATCTTATGAAGAAACATTAAATTTTGTGATTAAACATGTTGAATAAAGTTAAAACATCAGATGTATACCTTGCAGTAGGTGCAACAGATCTTAGAAAATCTATTGATGGATTATCTATTATAGTACAAGAAAAATTTAAACTTGACCCATTTTCAAATAGTCTCTTTGTTTTTTGTAATAGAAAAAAAGATAAAATCAAAATTCTCAGGTGGGATATATCAGGCTTTTGGCTTTATTACAAAAGACTAGAAAAAGATAAGTTTCAGTGGCCTGATGATACTGGTGCTAGTCATATT
>JAOARG010000074.1 GCA_025210655.1 Bacillota bacterium | reverse complement strand
GGTGGAGATTTGAGTGTTCCGCCAAGATTTAATTGTACACAGTGCCCGGGTCAAATGGAGCCAATATACTATAAATCGGTACATGGCATAACTTATGAATTAAAGTAAAAAGTTGAAGTTAAGAAGAAGCGGTCGATTAGATCGCCTTTTTTATATAACTTTATTAATGAGGAGGTCTTTTAATGAAAGAGTATAAATGTTCAGTTTGTGGTTATACTTACAAAGAAGAAAGAGGAGATTGGACCCATGATATAGCTAAGGGAACAAAGTTTGAAGATTTACCAGAGTCTTGGAGATGTCCCACATGCAATCAAACGAAAATGGCATTTAGTGAACTTGTAAAAAAATGATGTTTACTTGAGGACCTAAATATTATATAGTTAATGAGTTGTAAAGTAGTTATTCAATTAGAATTTGGAGAGAGATAGATGAATATTAACGGTTTTTTACCAATGACAAAAATGGATATGGAGAATCTGGGGTGGGAAAGACTAGATTTTATTATTGTAACTGGTGATGCCTATATAGATCACCCAAGCTTTGGAACCGCTATAATATCAAGGGTCTTACTTAATGCAGGATTTAAAGTTGGTATTATTGCTCAGCCTGATTGGAAGGATCCAAACAGTATTAAGGCATTAGGTAGACCAAGACTTGGATTCTTTGTAAACTCAGGGAATATAGATTCTATGGTTAACCATTATAGTGTTAGTAAAAAAAGAAGAGACAAGGACTTATATAGCCCCGGTGGAAAAATGGGATATAGACCTGATAGGGCGGTCTTAGTTTATACCAATTTAATAAAAAGGGCTTATAAAAAGACTCCAATAATACTTGGAGGAATAGAAGCAAGTCTTAGAAGATTTGCCCATTATGATTATTGGGACAATAAAGTTAGAAGATCATATCTTATAGATTCAGAAGCAGATCTTCTTGTTTATGGAATGGGTGAGAATCAGGTAGTTGAAATTGCCAACTGTCTAAATGATGGACTTGATGCAAAGTATATAAGACACGTAAATGGTACATGCTATACAGTTGATTCATTAGATGAAATCTATGATTACAAGTTGATAGAGTCATATAAAGAGATTTCGGAGTCAAAGGAAGCATATGCTAAGTGTTTCAAAAAACAGTATGATCAGCAAGATCCTATATATGGAGAAGTTCTTGTACAAAAACATGGTGATAAGTACATGGTACAAAACCCTCCTGCTATGCCACTTACAGAGGAAGAACTTGATTATGTTCATAGTTTCCCTTATCAGAGAAACTATCATCCGATGTATGAGAAAATGGGTGGAATTCCTGCAATAAAGGAAGTAAAGCATTCTATTATCAGTGAAAGGGGATGTTTTGGTTCATGTAGTTTCTGTGCCCTTACATTCCATCAAGGAAGAATAATAAGAAGTAGAAGTCATGAGTCAATCATTAATGAAGCAAAGATTATTAGTGAAATGGATGACTTTAAGGGCTATATAAATGATGTTGGAGGTCCAACTGCAAACTTTAGAAAACCTGCTTGTAAAAAGCAGTTAAAGCATGGATCATGTAAAGATAAGCAGTGTCTATATCCTAAACCTTGTGGAAACATGGATGTAGATCATGAAGACTTTATTACTTTACTTGATAAGATAAAGAAAATTGACGGTATTAAGAAAGTCTTTGTTAGATCGGGCCTTAGATATGATTATATAATGGCTGATAAAAATAGAGATAAAATAATGGAATATCTTTGTGAAAACAATGTTAGTGGACAGTTAAAAGTTGCTCCTGAGCATGTTGTAGATAAGGTTCTTTACTATATGGGCAAACCAGCAGGTAAGGAATATAAAAACTTTGTCGATTTATTCTTTAAAACTAATGAAAAGATTGGAAAAGAGCAGTATATCGTTCCATATCTTATGTCATCACACCCTGGTAGTGATCTTAAATCAGCTATTAAGATGGCTGAATATTTAAGGGATATTAATTATCAGCCAAAACAGGTACAAGATTTTTATCCTACACCTGGAACACTATCAACTGCAATGTATCACACAGGACTTGATCCAAGAACAATGGAAAAGGTTTATGTACCAATAGATAGAAGAGAGAAAGCGATGCAAAGAGCCCTACTTCAATTCAGTAGACCAAACAACTATGATCTAGTTTACGAGGCACTAATTAAAGCTGGAAGAGAAGATTTGATTGGTTTTGAGAAGAAGTGCTTTATCAAGCCAAAGGGAAAATTACAAAAAAATAATAATTCGTCACATAAAGGAAGAAGACCTAGTAAGGGCAATAGTTCTAGAGGAAATAAGAGAAGACCAAGTAAGTCTAGAAAAAGATAGAAGTCTCCTTCTGTGATATAATTGAGATAAGTAAAATTTAATAGAAATCATGACTTTTAGAGATATTCATAATTATTGAAAACCGCATCCTTTTGTGTATAGATAATTATGGATATTTTTTATTTACTTCAATTCCTAAAAAAGGGAGAAAAGATGAATTTCAAAGTTATAACTTTGAAGGGGAAGTGGGGAAAAGGAAGGACATAAAAGAAAGTACAAGAGCTTTGGGTCTTGGTTTTCCTGTTCACCTAAGTTTTGTTTACAAAACTGTTTCCCCTAGCGCTTACCTAGTATAGTGCGATTCTCCTTTTCAGCAAAATACATTTTTATGAAGAAAAGTACTAATGTGCACTTTGTTAGAATAATTATATAAGGGGATGGTAATTATTATGGCAACAGTATTTGTAAATGGTAATAATCTTAATATTGAAGATGTAATAAAAGTAGCTAGGGAAAATTATGAAGTCAAGTTGACAGATGAATCAATTGATTTGATAAATAAATCAAGGAGAACTGTTGATAGATTTGTTGAAGAGGGAAAGACAGTTTATGGTATTACAACAGGTTTTGGAAAGTTTAGTGATGTATTAATAAGTCCGGAAGAAACTAAGATACTTCAAAGAAATTTGATTGTAAGTCATTCTTGTGGAGTGGGAGATTCTATTGATATAGATGAAATAAGGGCAGTTATGCTGCTTAGGATAAATGCACTTGCAAAAGGGTATTCTGGTATAAGATTAAGTACTTTATCGACACTAATTGATATGCTAAATAAAGGGGTTCATCCTTATATTCCTGAAAAGGGATCTCTAGGAGCAAGTGGTGATTTAGCACCCTTATCTCACATGGTACTTGTTATGATTGGAGAGGGAAAAGCCTTTTATAAGGGGAAACTAATGGATGGTTCAGCAGCTATGCTAGCTGCTGGAATAGATGTGGTTGAACTTACATCCAAGGAAGGACTTGCCTTGATTAATGGTACACAGGTAATGACTGGTATAGGTGCACTTGCGACTTATGATGCCATCAATATCATGAAAATGGCAGATATTTGTGGTGCAATGACTATGGAAGCTCTAAATGGTATTATAGATGCGTTTGATTATAGAATTCATAGAGTAAGGGAGCATGAGGGACAAATGGCTACCTCAAGAAATGTCAGGAATCTCTTAACCTACTCAGAAAATATTACTTCTCAAGGGGATATTAGAGTTCAGGATCCATATACAATTAGGTGTATTCCCCAGGTTCACGGTGCTAGTAAGGACTGTGTAAGGTATAGTGTGAATAAAATAAATATAGAAATAAATTCTGTTACAGACAATCCAATTATATTTTCTGAAGATTATCAGGCTATTTCTGGAGGAAATTTTCACGGTCAGCCTATGGCGATAACATTTGATTTCTTAAGGATTGGGGTTGCTGAGATGGCTAATATAAGTGAAAGAAGAATAGAAAGGCTTGTTAATCCTATGTTAAGCGGATTACCTCCATTTTTAACTGAAAAAGGTGGTATAAATTCAGGATTTATGATTGCCCAGTACTCTGCTGCATCACTTGTATCTGAAAATAAGGTTCTCTCCCATCCAGCATCGGTAGATTCTATTCCATCCTCAGCCAATCAAGAGGATCATGTAAGTATGGGTACAATTTCTGCTAGAAAATTAAAAGAAATAGTAACTAATACAATGAATGTACTGGGAATAGAACTTCTTTGTGCTGCTCAAGCCCTTGAATTTAAAGGGAAGGGATCTTTGGGTACTGGAACAAAAATAGCTTTTGATATATTAAGAGAAGATGTTGAAAAGTTAGGAAATGATAGAATAATGAATTTAGATATTGACAAAGCATATAAAATGATTAAAAATAATAAAATAGTGGATGCCATAGAAGAAGAAATTGGTGCAATGTCCATTTAGGATTTATTGTGCTAAAATAGTATATATATTATGGTAAAATAGTATGTAAGTTGGGTATAAAATAAATGTATGGAGTGATATAATGTTACCAAAGGAAAGAATTGACAGAATAAATGCATTGGCAAAAAAGGCAAAGACTGAAGGATTGACTCCTGAAGAACTGAAGGAAAGAGATAAGCTTAGAAAAGAATACTTAGAAATTTTTAGAGGAAATTTTAAGAACCAATTATCTAATATTAAAATCGTTGATCCGGAAGATAAAAAGAATTAAGGGGAGATAAATATGGCTGACAATCAATTTGTTATTTTCAAACTTGGCAGAGAAAAGTATTGTGTTGATATTTCTTGCATAGGTGGTATTAATGATTCTGGAGATATTACAGATGTTCCAGAGGCACCAGATTATGTAGAAGGAATTATCAACTTAAGAGGAGATATTATTCCTATAATTAATCTTAAGAAGAAATTTAAAATGAGTGAAACAGGTTTTTCTAAAGAGTCAAGAATTGTTATTATCAACACAGAAGAAAATCTTAATTTTGGATTTATTGTTGATGATGCATCACAAGTTATTAGGATTGAGGAAACTGATATCGCTGAGGCACCAACTATTATAAAGTCTGGAAAAGATTATATTAGTGGAGTTGTTAAGTTTGAGGATCATGTTGCTTTAATTCTTGATTTGATTAAAGTCATGACAGATGAGGAAAGAAAAAGTATTGCTAGGGCAATATAGAATATTTTAGTATAGTATCCGTTTACTGGATGCTATATTTTTTTTTGCTCAAAAATAGGTAATATTGATTATTTGAAAGGACTAAAAATTCATGTATAATTAAGTATCCGAGACTACATATTAAAATAGGTAAGTAGGTGTATTTGTAAATGAGCAGTATTAAATTTGATATCAATGGAATTATAAATAAAACAGTAACTGCCATTGAAGAAGGTAAGAATGAGATATTTGAGATATCTGAGAAGGCTCGAGATGAGAAAAAAACAATAGAATCTCAGTATGAATCGGTTAGACAAGAACTGAAAAATGTTATTGCAGAAGTTGATAGACTGGAAATAAAAGAAAAAGCCAGTAGAAAGAGACTTCTAGAGGTAAGTAAGAACATAAAGAAATATTCTGAAAGTGATATCAAACTTGCTTATGATATGGCAAAGGATCTTCAAATTGAACTTTCTGTAAAAAGGATGGAAGAAGAAACTTTATTTAAGAAAAGAAAAGAACTGGAAATCCGTATTAGAAATAATAAGGATGTAATAGAGAGGGCAATTAATCTTACATCAAAAATAGGTATAGCTCTAGATTTTCTTACCAATGTAAATTATGAGAAACTCAATGATATGGAGCAAAAGTCTAACTTGGCTGTAAAAATAATACAAGCTCAAGAGAAAGAACGTCAAAGAGTCTCTAGGGAGATACATGACGGACCTGCTCAGGTTATGGCAAACGTTGTTATTAAAGCAGATTATTGTCATAAACTTTTAGATGTGGATCGTGAAAAAGCCAAAGAAGAGTTGGGCAGTTTAAAAAGCGTTGTAAGAAATAGTCTTAGGGATATTAGAAAAATCATTTATGATTTATTACCTATGTCATTAAATGATTTGGGATTAGTACCAACTATACAAAGATTATTAAGTGATGTAGAAAGTAATTATGGAGTAAAAACTACATTTTATGATGATAATTTAGACAGTGTATATTTATCTAAAATAAAGCAGCTAACTATATTTAGAATAGTACAGGAAACCGCCAATAATATGGTTAAATATAGTGAAGCTAAAAATTTTGTAGTTAATATAGTTGCTAACAATGGAGAAATTCTTATGTCCATATTTGATGATGGAATAGGCTTTGATATAGATAAACTTGGAGACAATAAGGATATTAATAGCGGTTTTGGTATTTATAGCATTATTGAGAGGGTGGAACTTCTCAAAGGAAATATAGATATAGTAAGTGGTGAATGTAAGGGGACAAAAATAAACATTGTAATGCCAGTTGATGAAGAGGGTGAGAATTATGAGTGATAAGATTAAAGTGGTAATAGCAGACGATCACCAGTTGATGCGTCAGGGACTAAAGCAAATTCTAGAACTTGAAGAAAACATCGAAGTAATTGGTCTTGCTGAAAATGGGAATGAGGCAATTGAAAAAATAAGAGAACTTAATCCTGATATTATACTTATGGACATTAATATGCCAAAGTGTAATGGGATAATGGCACTAAGGGAGATTAAAAGCAGTGATATTTCAACAAAAGTAATTATGCTTACAATCCATGATGATAGGGAATATCTTCTTGAAACAATAAACATAGGTGCAGAAGGCTATGTGCTAAAAGATGCTGAATCTTCATCATTAGTTAGAGCTATCAACAATGTATATGAAGGTGCAAACTATATACATCCAAACATAGCAAACCACATTGTATCGGAAATGAATCAAATATCAGGAAGAACAGTTGAAAAAATTGACGAAAATTTCCTTAAATTAACCAAAAGAGAAAAGGAAGTACTTTTACTTATAGCAGATGGATTTAACAACAGAGAAATAGCAGATGAACTATTTATTAGTGAAAAAACTGTTAAGAACCATATCTCAAACATATTTAAGAAAATTGATGTAAATGATAGAACCCAAGCAGCTATTTACGTTTATAAGAATAGAATAAAGAAATAATTTTTAATCCACTGTTTATGATTAGGCAGTGGATTTTAATTATTATCCGATCTACGACCAACGACTTACGGATACATTGTTTACAATATGTTAATATGACACTTTTCTATTATTTTGATATAATTTAGAATATGCAAAAACTTTAGGAGGTAATAAGAATGGAAAAAGAAATTAAAAAAGAAGATCTTCTTGGACACAAGTTTGAATATGTTCAAGATAAGATAAGTGAAGATGAAAAAACTTTGACAGTTGAAATTGCTGAAGAATATAAGAGATTTATTGATGAAGGAAAGACGGAAAGAGAATGTTGTCAGTATATTGAAAGACTTGCTAGGGAAAATGGTTTTTCTAATATTGATGATCTGATTAAAGAAAATGTTGAACTTCAACCTGGTATGAAGGTATACGGAAATAATAGGGATAAATCAATCATTCTATTTATAATTGGTGAAGATTCTATAGAGTCTGGAATGAAAATTGTGGGTGGGCATATTGACTCTCCTAGAATAGATCTAAAACCAACGCCACTATATGAAGATTCAGGTATGGCATACTTTAAGACTCACTACTATGGTGGAATTAGAAAGTATCAGTGGGCATCACTTCCACTTTCAATTCACGGTGTAATCATCAACGAAAAGGGCGAAAAAATTAGTATTTCTATTGGTGAAGAAGCTTGTGATCCGATATTCTTTATCTCTGATTTACTTCCACACCTTGCAAAAGACCAAAATAAAAAGAGTCTTGCAGAAGGTATAGAAGGTGAGGGTCTTAATCTGATAGTTGGAAACACTATGAGTGATGACAAAGAAGCTAAGGAAAGATTTAAGTTAAAAGTGTTAGAAATACTTAATGAAAAATACAATGTAACAGAAGAGGATTTCATGACAGCAGAACTTGAAATCGTACCAGCTGGAAAAGCTAGGGATGCTGGATTCGATAGAAGTATGATTGTTGGGTATGGACATGATGATAGATCTTGTTCATTCGCAGGAATGAAAGCTATCTTAGACATAGAAGGGACTCCTAAGAAAACAGTAGTAGGTATGTTCATGGACAAGGAAGAAGTAGGATCTATGGGTAACACAGGTTCGGAGTCAAAGTATTTCGAAAATATGGTTGCAGAACTAATGAACCTTCAAATGGATAATTATAAAGATTTATATGTTAGAAGAGCATTTATGAATACAAAAGTATTATCAGCGGATGTTGGTGCAGCATACGATCCTAATTATGCATCAGCATATGATAAGAGAAACTCACCATTTATGGGTAAGGGTATAGTACTTGTGAAATACACGGGAGCTAGGGGTAAATCAGGTTGTAACGATGCAAATGCAGAATTTGTACATGAAGTAAGAGATATCTTCAATAGACATGATGTAATCTGGCAAACAGGAGAGTTAGGAAAAGTAGACCAAGGAGGCGGTGGTACAATCGCATATATCCTTGCAAATGCAGGAGCAGACGTAATCGACTGTGGAATTCCAGTAATCTCAATGCATGCACCATACGAAATGATTAGTAAGGCAGACCTTTATATGACTTATAAGGGCTATAAGGCTTTTCTTATTGACTAGGAAATTATATTTATAATTTCCTTCGGACAAGTTAAACAATCCCGCTGCACGGGACCATCAAATCCTTTCTTAAAAGGATTTGACTTTGTTCTTGTATAGGAAATTATATTTTCTATACAAGAACAAAAGACCTTGCAATGTTTGGAAAAGCTGAATAAAATAAAGATGTCAAAAAAAGTAAGGTGATTAAATGGGAAGT
>JAOARG010000073.1 GCA_025210655.1 Bacillota bacterium | reverse complement strand
GGATTATAAAGGACAGTTTGAAATTATAGCTAAGGAACCATGTATACTCCTATTAATCGATAAAAAAAGTGTTTTAGAGGTTCTGCTAAAGGATAGTATAATTGCTTCCAATATACTAGATATCTTTTCTAATGAAATTATAAACCTAAATAAGAAAATAGTACTATTTTCTTATTCCCTTATACAAGAGAAAATAGCCCATTTTTTATTGAACAACACAGAATTTGATAATAAGTCCACTATTGAATTGCCTTATTCTAAAAAGGCATTAGCTGAGCGTCTTAATGTTCCTCGGTCAAACCTTTCTAAGGAATTAAAGAAACTCTCTATGCAAGGCATTATTGAAATCGATCATAAAACCATACGTATCTTAGATAAACCTCAACTTGAAGCCATTCTTAGCAACTGACCTCTGATATACTTAAAAATCACCAGAAACATTGAAGTTTGAAGAAAGGTATCGCAGGGACGATTCTACAACTAACCTGTCATCAAACATTTTTATTTGTAGTACTAACTGAACATATCTACTCAGTACCTATTTTAATAGCAACACGTACCGTAATTTCTTTATTAAAATTCTTATTTCTGAAATTGGCTATGTCAGTACTAAAGGTACAATAATCGCAGAAGTGTGTAAATCCTTAATTATTAAGAGTCTTGACGATAGAGTACCGTCACTGTCTCATCATGCCTTGAGTAGACAAAAATGATGTCGTGATGAGCTGCTTGTTCCTTGGTGGTTGTTAACCCACTACATTGACGAAAAGCTCCTTGACCAATAGCACCTACTCCTTCCGGCATAAACAGTTGTGTTAATGCTGTAGCTGTATTAAATTTACCTTTCACTTCATCTAAACTACTTGGAACTGTTATGCTAGTAATATAATCTCCCCAGCAATCCCTATTCATTTGTATCCCTGTAACAGGCTTTCCACCTGGTGATCTAGCTGGAATAATAATAGATGTTATATTTGCATTCTTTTCTCCAAAATAATCATCAATTAGTGCATATGCTTGACCCCCTTCATCTATGCTACAATAGTACTCAAAGTTACTATCTCTTTCTGTACTATATGGTTCTGCATAGCATACAATACTTAATGAAGTAAAACATATGATTATCATCATTAATAAAACTATTTTTTTCATGTTATTTTCTCCTGTTCTGATCAGCCTCATTCGAAACCTCTATTTTGAATTAATATGTTCAATAGATCTTTAGCAAGAAGGCTCAAGTTACTAAGATATATTGATTTTGTACAGTACAAATTCTCCTCTTTACTTTTAAAATTCCACCTATTTATATGTTATAAGAGACCTTAGCTTTTTACCATATAGGGAAAGCCATTTCATGCCACCCTAGAGTCACTAATTCAGACATCAAAAAATGACCTAAGTCACTCTAAAGCAACTAAGTCATTTTGTGCTGTCAATACTTTTTAAACATTCTTCTTAAGGTGTAATTTTTTGTAAGTAGCTAGCGGCAAATATCTCAATGATTAATGTAATCTGATATCTTAAACATAATAGTATTATTCGAGCTGAGTACTTGGAGATTCTTTATTTGGAGCAATCTCCTTTAGTACTGTTATTTCATGTTAGTTGTCATTATATTATATAAAGCATGAGCTACCTCTGCCCTTGTTGCGTTTACTTTTGGATATATTCTTCTTAGTCTTGTTTTTACTATTTCACTATTTATCATCTGCTTTACACTTTCTATAGCATAATCTGATACCTCATTACTATCATTAAAGATTATATATGATTTTCCAGTTGGTTTGATATTCGGATATTCTCCTGACATCTCTATTACCCTTTGTAATAGTACCATCATATCTTGTCTGTTAACAGGCTCAAGTGGTTTAAATAGGTTATTACCACAGCCCTTTACTAAACCTATTTCTTTTGCTACCATTATTGATTTTGCATAGTATTTATTAGAATCTACATCATCAAATACTTTCTCACTTTCACTTGTAAAGGAATCAGCATTATCACTTGTAAATCCTAAACATCTTACCATTAGTGTAACTAAATCTGCTCTTGAGATAGCTTCTTCTGGTCTGAACTCGTCTTTACTTACTCCTTTTATGATACCTCTTACCGCTAGAGCTTCTATAGCTTCTTTTGCCCAGTGATTTTCTATGTCTTTGAAGGTTGGTTCTACATACATTACGCCATAATCACTTAGATGTTTAGTTGTAAAATTGAGTTTACCATCTTTATAGTAGCTTGATTTTAGTATTTGGATATTGCCTTTTCGGTCGTAATATACAGCTACGAATTTGTGGTCTTCTTTATTTTCTTTTTCATCTAAGTTAATTGTAATGGCTATGTCTTCCTCACCTTCCCAATCTATTTGTTCACCATTTATTTTTAAGGAAATGTTATAGATTGGCATATCTCCTATTTCCGCTTTTTCTTCTTTAGATAAGCCTAATTGTTCTTTTTTTGCTGACTCCATAATCAGTTCTACTTGTTTTTCTTTTTTTGTGAACATGTCGTTTGACAAGGTTACTTGTAAATCCTTGTTTTCTATGGTTAGTTCTACTGGTGTTTCATTTCCTAGAAAGTCACTTGGTAGTTCAAAGGTTGTTTTTCCTTTACTTGTTGTTTTTGCCTCCACACTAACTTGGATGATACCCTGAGCGTTTGGTTTAGTTTTCTTAATTTCATTATTCACTTTTTCTGTAGGCTTTTTTGATCTTGAAGTATGACTGCCACTATCCGAACTACTTCCTCCACCTGTACTTCCTTTAGTTACCTTTAGCTCACAGGTTGGTGGAGATATATGATCATCATTATCTACGCCACTTGGTAGCGTCCCCCATGCTGCTGTGAAGGTATAGTTTCCTGCTACTTTTGCATTATAGCCGTCTGTATCCGTCCAGCTTACTAGTACATTTTCTTTATTTCCATCTTCTAGGGTTCACATGATGTGTATCACCAGCTGCTGTAGCCAATTTTACAGCGGAATAGCATGGCTCATTTATTTACTCGGTTGGGTAAATGGCATGCTATTAGGGTTACATATTATATGTAATCCCTCTGGCTTAAGATTATTATATTTTTT
>JAOARG010000012.1 GCA_025210655.1 Bacillota bacterium | reverse complement strand
TCATTAACCATTCTATAGAAAAGAATGGTTTTAAAACTTCATCAGTCCAGTCTCCAATATAAAAAACATCATCGTAAAGATACTCTATCTCAGTATCATCTAATACACCTCGTAAAATGTAAGGTGGCGGAAATGGTAGCTTTTCAACTTCACGTTGAAGTTCGCTCCACTTAGTGTTATTCATAACTGATGTTAGCTGTCTATTCTCAACTTCATTCATTATTATTCTTTTGTACTTTTTTGACTTATTGCTACTTGCATTACTCATTTCAATCCTCACCTTTATTTAGGAAATAATTACACCTAACTTTGTTATTCACGAACTACCTTCTTACATCATCCATTTCTAACTTTCTAGTTGTTCTAATTCCATTAAAATAACCAGAAATATATAATTTCATCTAAATTCAAAGGAATCATATTAAATTGATTTTTATCAGTACCTTTGATATATTTTGACATAAAACGACCTCTTTTTATAATTATATTGCATGATTATTCATTTAAAACTACTTAAATGATTTCAACAGGTTTTTTTACGCAGTCTGCCGTCCCCACGTGTACTTTTTAAGGGGACTGGGGATATCCCCAGCAAGCAACTTTGTTTAACAAAGTGGAAGCTTGCCCGCAGGAAGGCAAAGCCTTCGAGGACTGCGGTTTGGGATATTGAAATCAAAATAACTTCTCTATTATTAGATCTCCCTAATTGCAAAAATATAACTTTTTGCAGCGATTATTTCAGGACTTAGTTGTCTAGAATAATAATCATTAATTTCATTTCCTACGAATGCACCTACTGAAGACAAGGCTGCTATCTCTTCAGTACCTATTCCTGGATTATTGATTGCATAGTAAGAAGCTAATACAAAAGATATTGCACCAGCAGCACTCATTAAAATTCTACCTAAACCTATTTCCTTTTTTGCATTTTCAATTTCTCGACATATATTTAGCAATTGAAACTGGTCTAGCTCATAACACGAATTATACTTATCAACCAACAGATGGAATTTTTTAAGATTATCTAAATATCCATTTGAATTTCTCAACTCAATAATCTTATCTAATGGTATTTCCAAAATGTTTTTAGGAATAACTACATTCAACATCTTAGTTATTCCCAACAATTCTGTTGAATCATTAATATGTCTTATTGAATCGTCAAAATTAATTTCAAGTGCTTTATTAGTCTTTTGATCGCAAATAATATTCATTTGATTAGAATTTCTTATTTCGAATGCTAAATATGTCATAAAAAAAGATGCTATATCATGATGAACCAAAATACCATTATTGCTTTCAACACACAAATTATATCGTCTTAAGTAATTAACAAAATTAATAGAATACTTCTCAGAAAATATCTCCACTGTATACAAATCTTTGTTGCGCCATTTATCAATATTATTTCTGTAATATTGATTATTACTTGATAGTTGTTCAAGTTTTCTAATTGTTTTATCTGTAGCCACTTGAGAATCATTCCATCTAGGATTATATGTTGATAGCAGGTTAGTGCTTTTAGAAATAAACTTATGCTCAATACTTAAATTCTCGACAACACTATTAGGTACAATAGTACTTAGTTCCTCGAAATATAGTAATGCTATTCGCATATATAATTGATTTTCCATTTCAAAGTTTGGATAATATAATACCTTTTTCATAACCATCTCCTAAAATCTTATTTTAATAACGTTTCATGTCTCGCTCTTGTGCTCTGTTCAACATTCATAGTTTCGTAATTACCTTAACAGCAACTCATCTTCAACCCTTTAATACTCTTTATCTGAGGATGTTGCTTACCGTCGTGTTTAAGCGAAGTCTTTTATTGACTCTTGAAAATTTCTGTAACAATTGAATCTATATTTTTAAAATTATATTTAGAAATTTCTTTTACAGAATTATACTTTTCAAAAAAACTGAACATACCATATTCCCTCTGATTTTCTTCAATGATTGGATATATAACTAAAGACGGTGATGTTGGTATAATAAGCATTAACTCTTGCGGAATGCTTCTCGGATCTGATATGTCAGCAATTACTAGTTTTGATATACTTGCCAATATTTTTACTGTTTCAGTAATATCTCTTGATTCTGGTCCATCAAAATCAAATAAAACGGGTATAAAACCATTTTCTCTTGTTAAGTGCTTAATTCTATCAAGAACTTCTTTTCGTTCTTTTGTAAATCTTCCTAATATCAGCACTACACTTGATGTTATAGTATCTATTATTCTTCTAAGATTTTTATTTTCTATCATCATGTATAGAAATTGCGCTAACTCAATATCATCAACAGATAGCAACTCATCTTCATCTTCCATGATATAAATATCTTCTTGTATTGTATTTTCTAGTATCATATCCCATGAGGATATACCATATACGTTACATTTTGAAATACTTGATTCAGAAAAATCAGCTTTTACAAAATGAACTTTTTTAAACAATGAGTTTTCTATTTTACAATCCAAAAATCTTGTATCTTCTGCTGATGAATAAGAGAAGTCACAACTTTCAAAATGACAACTACTAAATGATGTCGAACCAATTCTTGCTAACCTCATTTGAGTATTAGTAAAATTACAATCTGAAAAATAGGCATAGCAACAATCGGTCATATGTAGTTGTGCATTTCTGAATGTACATCTATCAAACTCTCTATCTCGCATTTTTGCATTTCTTAAATTACAATTATCAAAATTAGCTCCATATACAGCAGGAATATCATATAAATTATCATTTCCTAAAAATACATCATAAAAATCCAGACCAGATAAATCTGGATATACACTTGGCTCTTTATCTCGCCACGCATTCCATTTACTAACTCCTTGCCGAAGAATATCTACATGTTCATCTTTTGCCATTTATTCCTCCATATCTTCAATAAAAGATTTCGATTAACGTTTCCGCGATTCGCGATTGTTCCCTGTTCTTTTTTCATACTCTATTACTTAACCGCACACTCTAAATCCTCACAACACTGTTAATTACCAACATGGGAATGTCGCTAACCGTCGTGTTAGACGTAGTTAAATATCGTGTTGTTTCCTCATCGCTATTATAGAACCCGATTTAATTTTATTAGGATTATTTTTAATTTCCTTTTCTACTCGTTCTTTAATCTTCTTCTGTTGATTTGCTGATATAAGCTTTTTTGCATTTTCCTTATTTTCATGTGTAGTAAGAATTATTTCTTCTACAATATTCGGAATTTCAATTGTATCAGGATTACATACAATTTTATTTTCAATTAATTCAGTATTTTGCCATTGATGCTTTTCATTACTAATTATTTCAACTGCAAATAATAAAAAAGGAATCTTTACATAAAATAGCAAATAATCATGCCCTTCTTGCTCTTTACAAAATGCTCGATAAGAATAATCTGTACCCCTTTGATTAGCAAAAGTAACTTTTGGTATAATACCCCTCTCTTCCATCTCCTCTGTGGTTGGAACAATATGAAATTTGTAGTTTTCTAAAACTTCAAGCGAATTACCGTTGAAGTAATCCTCACATGATTTAAGAAATACATTTATTATACTAAGTTCATCCGAAGTTAACTCGTGCATTTTAATATTCTCAACCACTCTATATTTGAGGCATCTCCAGATAAGTGAAATAGCAAATTTGATATCATTTTCAGTTACTGAAAATTCCCTTAATTGGTTTCTTGTAATTTTTGAAAACCTTTCTTTCTGAACCCATCTTCATATACAGAAAATAAATCCTCACATTTACCACACAAAAAATCTATCTTATCTCCATCTTGAGCTCTTATATTTGGATTATCTGAATTTCGAATTCCACCAGTAGTTGAAGTTCTTTTAATCCACTTATAAACGAACTTAGGTATTATATGACTAAGTTCTAATTCATTTGATTCATTACATAATTTACATTCCATAATTTCACTCCTATTTAGATATTTAATTACGCCTAACTTCATTATTCACGAACTAACTTCTAATATCATCCATATTATACCATGACGTAAAAAATAAAAATAGCCTGTCAAGCAAACTATTTCAACAAATTCAACCGATGCATCAAAATTATACAATCAGTATACCCACGCATATAAAAGAACTCTCCTTCAAGTTCCTGTAAATCTCTTAAATCCATCATATATCCTCTTATAAACACCTTTTGTTCCTTAGAACACTCATCCAAGACCTCAAAAAATTGCTTTTCTCGTTCTTCTAACGAATCTATCAACTCTGTATAATGTGGAACCCCTTTGATCATATTTGCCCTTGTAGATTCCTTAATTTCCTGAGTTAACTTATGCAAAGCATCATTAATATCCATTACGTCGTTTATGTAACCCGACATGCTTACCTCTCCTTTTCTCGTAAAATAAACAAATTAAATGACACTATTTAAATAAGTTCAGTCGATTCAATATCATAATACAATCCTGATATCCACGCAAATAGAAGCAATCGCCTTCTTCACAGTGTTTATCCATCATATCCACCATGTATCCTTGTATCACTATTCTCCGATCCGCCGGACACCCTTTCATAATCATACGATACTGTTCCTGTTTTTCTTTTAAAGATGCAACTTTTTCTACGTATTCAAGATTGTTTGCTAATATATCTTCCTTAGTTGCCTCTTTCATAACCTCTGCAAACTCACATAAAGCATCTATAACATCGACTATATACTCTTTTTTCTTAGGCATATTCACCTCCTCCTTTTCTATCTTAAGAATAGAGGAGAGGGGACTTTAATGTCTAGAAATCATCACAAAATTTTACATTTCCATGCCTTCCTCTTGTCCTACAACATATTCTTTTGAAGGGTACTCCCTTTTCCTTTCTTGATAGTGTTGTTTGTAAATCTCTGCATTTTGTTGTTCTGGCGTTTGTGTTTTTTCAGTTGAATTCACTTCACTAGTTTCTTTATCAATACTTTTTTCAACAGGCTGATTATCCTCTTTTTCACCGCTTATTTTCTTGAAGAGGTTTTTTTAAGGATTCAATATTCTTTCTTGATATCTCGGCTTTACCTTCTTCATAGACTTTTCTTATGTCTTCTATCTCTTTCGCTCCCCTAACTCTTCCATTATCTTGTTTGATACACTTAGTGAGTAAATCGAGGGGCAATTCATTCTCCAGTCCAATTCGTACCTCCCGCATTTGTTGTGGCGTTAGATAAGACTGATTGATAAGAAACTCTACTTG
>JAOARG010000072.1 GCA_025210655.1 Bacillota bacterium | reverse complement strand
TACTATTAGTACATCTCCAGAGTTTACTGAAGATCCCTTTGATACGCTTACTGACTTAACAGTTCCGCCAGCTGGAGCCATGATTTCATTCTCCATCTTCATAGCTTCTAATATCATAAGAACTTGACCTGCACTTACAGAGTCGCCTTCGCTTACTTTAACGTCTAATACTGTTCCTGGCATTGGAGCCGACACACTTGATCCACCTGCTGCTGGAGCAGCTGCCTTTGGTGCTGCCTTAGGAACTGGAACAGCCTTTGGCGCTGGAGCTGCAGCTCTAACTGCTGGTCTAGCTACTGCTGCTGATGGAAGGCCACCGATTTCCTCTACGTCTACTTCGTAAGTCTTTCCATTTACAGTTATGTTAAATTTTTTCATTATAATTTTCCTCCTAAATAAATATAACGTAATAATTATCTTACGGGACTTGACCAAGGAGAAATACTTTCCCCAGATTTTCTAATTTTTTTTATTACTATATTCTTTTCTGATGTATTCATACTTGTAGCTACTGCTGCTGAAATCACAGCAATTAACTCATCATCATTGTCTTCTATTTTATTTTCTATTACCACGGGCTCATTAATAACTTTTGGAGCCATCAGTTTACTCATAAGGGCAATTACACCCCATATAACTACTAGGGCTGC
The DNA here is from genome assembly GCA_025210655.1 of Bacillota bacterium. Classification (GTDB taxonomy): domain Bacteria; phylum Bacillota; class Clostridia; order Peptostreptococcales; family Acidaminobacteraceae; genus JAOARG01. The sequence continues at coordinate 23,526 of JAOARG010000072.1, read as the reverse complement.
AAAGGTTATACCCATTCCTAACACAGTAACCATAAGACTGGCAGTTACTTTCTCACCAGTAGTTAAGGTCATCATAATTTCAGGATCTGCAAACTTTTCTAGTAATCCTAGATTAGCCATAATTTCACCTCTTTTTTATATTTAAAAACATAAAAACTCCCCTACATTATCTAGCTACTAAAAAACTAAACTTATAATTTAATAATCCCAAATATAATTTTTCAAATCATATAGTGATTATTAAAATTATAGATATATTTTTTTTAGTAGGTAAAAATGAGAGAAGTTTTTAAATAAAGGGTCCTTCTACCATGCTATGAAAAATGTTAGGCAACAGTTTTCAGTAGCTTTTTATTATTTCATTCCATTTAAGTAGTCTCTGATTATCCTTGGTGTTATCATTTGATGGAATGGACAAATGGATTTTGGATTTTGATATACAGACCCAGTAAAGGCTTGAATATACTTCCTAATATCTTTCATCTTTATTACTTCATCAACAAAACCAACTTTAGCACAATAAACAGGACGTGATTTTTCATGATAGTCCTTTATCATGTCATTCATTTTTTCTATGGTTTCATCAAGTGGTTTACCTGCTTTATTTTCCTTGTACAATTTTCTAGAGTACATTGCAGCTGCAGCAGTTTCACCATGCATAACATACATTTCTGTTGCTGCTGTTCCTAAGGAAAATGCATTGGTATTATTTCCTTGAGGTCCACCCATAACATAATGAGCAGCAGCACTACCCTTTCTTAAGGTGATTTCCAATTGAGGAACATCTGAGTTTTCTATAGAGTAAATTAAAGATTGACCTAAACCAAGAAGTTCAGCTTGCTCTGCAATATCTCCAACATCTATACCAGAAGTATCCTGTACCCATACAATAGGAATTCTATCCCTATTACAGAATGTAACAAATTCACTCATCTTGATAAGTCCTTGTCTATAAAGCTTTCCTCCAATACCAATATATTCATCAGTATATTCTGGATAATTCATAAGAAGACCTTGAGTATTTGCTATAAATGCCATCAAATGACCATCAATTTTTGCAAGACTTGTATATATTTCAATACCATAATCAGGTTTGTACTCCATATGACTACTATTATCAAAAATTCTTGCAAGTACTTCCCTTATATCATATGTTCTTTTCGTATTTTGAGGAATTAATGAATATAAATCCTCTTCAGGAAAATATGGATAAGTTGGTGTATCAACTCTGAAGTACTCCGGGTTATATGAAGGAGTATCAAACATATATTGTCTTATCATATCCAGTACACCCTCTTCAGTTTCAGCAACTTCTCTAATAAAACCAGTTACTCCATTGTGAATCTCAACAGATCCTGGAGGGTTTCCTTTGAAGTTCTCTATTCCCTTAACCAAATCCATTGCAGCCTCTTGGTCTATATATCCCTTAGGATTCATTCCACCAACAATTCCACTACCACCAACTGCCATATTTGCATCCTTATGGGCAATTAATGTACCTGGACTTATACTGTGATATCCACCACCAGCAGGGTTAGTTCCATAAATACCTACAATAACAGGTACTCCAGCTTGAGCCAACTCAGCATGTCTAAAGAATGGTGTACCCCCACCCCTTCTATTTGCATACACTTTCTCCTGGTGAGTAAGCTTAACACCACTACAATTAAGTAGCCATACTAGTGGTATCCCAAGTCTTTTAGCAATATCTGTTACCCTAATTATATTTTCTGCTTGACCAGGTATCCATGCCCCAGCCAATTGCTTATTATCGGATGCTATGATTACTGCCCATTTACCTGCAACTTTACCAATACCATCTACAACTGCAGTTGTTCCTTCATCATTTTCTTCAGGATCAAATATAGTATGTAAAGGACAGAATGTACCTTCATCAACAAGATATTCGATTCTTTGCCAAGCTGTAAGCTGACCTTGAGCATTAACTTTTTCAGTTGGTTTTCCTGAAGTCATTACCCTTTCAACTTCCTTATCTACTTGAGCCTCTACTTCTTTTAAAAGTCTAACATTTTCTTCATTAACCGTTGCCAATTCCTTACCTATAGGTTCCATGTTCTGAAAATAGGATGGCATCGAGTAACCATATCCATTCATAGTCATATTCTCCTTTAATATTAATATATATTCTTAATTTTTATGATTTGTCAGATTTTATAAACCTTATAAACTCTTAGCAAATTTTTAAAAACATAATATATACAAGTGTCTTTGAAACTTTGACAGATGCCAAAGAATAATAAACTCAAATTCCTTTCCATGATGATATATATCAGGTCAAATTTTATAGGATTAAGATGATATCAACCTTTTTTGTCATGATGCTAGATAATCTGGTCATAAGTAATATCCTTGACATCTGCCTTTCATTTCAATATTTAAACGATACTTTTAATCGGGAACATGTTTAGGAGACAAAACCCAATTTTCAGTATTCGCTTTTAATAATAAATCTTCAAAGTGTCCATGTAATTTGATATAATACTATTATATGACTTTGACTACTAGTCTCCTTAATACGCTTGGTCGGCCATTAAGAATATGAGATTAGCTGTTGAAGTCTTTTTATCATATATTAGAATCATATCTTCACTCTCTTTTCTTCTAAAATGGTCCTAAGTCAATAATCTGAGCCGCTGCAATGAATACACCTGCAACTACTGAATAGAACAGGAATAGCGGAAGGAAAAACTTAACCCATTTTGTATAAGGTACTTTTGCTATTGCAAGTACTGCTAATAATCCACCATTTGTAATATAAATGTAGTTAGTAAGACCATCTCCAAGCTGCGATGCTAGACATGCAACCTGTCTATTGATTTCTCCAATATCCGCAAGTGGTGTAATGATTGGCATTGTAATTACAGCCTGACCACTTCCCGATGGAATAACAAAGTTGATGATTGTCTGTGAGATATAAACCAGTACCGCAGCAACAGTAGAAGATGTTCCAGTAATAAATCCAGCTAGTGTATGAATAATAGTATCAATAATTCTTGCATCTTCTAAAAGAACAAGTATCGATCTAGCAAAGAATATTATAAGTACTGCCGTAAGGATGTCTGCACAACCTCTATTGAAGTAATCACAAATTTCATTTCCTGAAAGACCACCAATCAGTCCTGGCACAATAACCATAGCTACAAATACACCTGATAACTGTGCGAATCCAAAGTTAAGTTTCAAAGTTCCAAATATCATAAATCCAAATAGTAATAAGAAAGATAAACCAGCTAACTTCATTCTTAATGAGAAATCAACAGTTTGACTATCTACTTCATTCTTCTCATAAAACTTTCTAAGTTCCTGTTCACTATCAAGATCAGCCATCAAACTCTTAGAAGGATCTTTCTTAACTTTATTTGCATACCATATTACATAAATAATTCCTGTTATAAGGAAAATACCTGCAATAAGAGCTCTATACCACATAGCAGAGTATATTGGTAATTCTGCAATTTCATGAGCTATACCTGTAAAGAATGGATTTGCAAGTGCCGGAGCAAAACCAGCTACGGATCCTACTAATACTACACCTAGTGCTGTCATAGTATCATAACCTAGTGATATACAGATTGGTATCATGAGGGTTACAAATATTACATCCAGCTCCCTCATACCGGTAAATGTTACATTAAAAAATATGGCTGTCATTACAATCGGTGCAATAAGTAAAATACCCTTACTTTTCACCTTATTTGTAATCTCTTTTACAGCGATATCTAAAAGACCCATTCCCTTGATTACACCAAAGGCTCCACCAATAAAGAATACTAATCCCATAACTCCTGATGCCTTTTTAAAACCAAAATAGAATGATTGGAAAAAATCCGCTATAGTTGTTGGATTCTTTGCAACAAGTTCATAACTCGTCGGATCAACAATTGTTCTACCATCCACTACTGTTCTAGAAAACTCTCCTGCTGGTATTATATGAGTCGCAATTGCTACTATAATTACCATAACTGTCAATGCATAAAATGGATGATTCACCTTTTTCTTTTTCTTACGTTCTAATGCTACACTCAATCTATTTACCCCCTTGAAAAAATGATGTAATTCCTTTTAAATCCCATTTCCTAATTTCTCAGTTCCATAAATCTCGTAATTTTGTAGCCTTAATCTTCTTACTCATCTCCTAAAACAACAACTTTTCCCTCTTCAACAATTAGATCTCCATCAAAAGTAACAGTTGGAGCATAAAGTACTGCATCAATGTGTACCTGACTTCTAGATGAAGGATCAGTTTGTCCATAGTATGTTCCATCTCCAAATGCGATGTGTACTGTTCCTCTAGCCTTCTTCTCTTCTTCAAAGTCTCCGTTTTGTAAGGATGCAGGATTAAGACCTATACCAATTTCAGCGATGTTATCACTATTTTCAATAGTTGCAAAAAGCTTTTTAAACTCACCTACAACTCTTCTATCACCACCATCAATCGATGCAACCTTACCATCTTTGATTGTCATTCTTACAGGCTCTATTGGTGAACCAAAATAACACATTGGTCCATCAAGAACTAATGTACCATTCATAGTGAAATCAACTGGTCCAACTGATACTTCACCATCAGAGAAGGCCATACTTTCACCAGGATTTCTAGCCACACCACACTCAATAATTGGCTCAGCGCTAATCATTTCAGCAGTTAAGTTTGTACCTGCTGGAGTAGTCATTGTGAATTTCTTCTTATTTCTCCAGATTTCACAAAGTTCTTTTCCATCAGCATACACTTCTTCGTAATTGGCTAAAGCTCCACCTTTTATGTAGTTATCAATATCCCTAAGAACCATACAACACTCTCTAATTTTCTTATCTAGAAGTAATTGCTTCATCTTAGGATGATAAGCAGGAGCTCCAGAAGATCTAGTCATTGGAATAAATACATCACACCCTTCCATAGCTTTTTGAAGTGTCTTTGATACTGTAGTCGATTTGTCCTTAGTTCTAGTGGGCATCATAGCAATAGTATACTCCGCTCCAACTTCTGTAGTTGCAGCCGCGAAAGCGTTTGCCATTCTCATATCCGACTCTGAATCGATACAGATAAGAACTTCTTCCTCAGGTTTTACTGCAAGTAACTCTTTAATAATTTTGTTTGCAGTAGACATAGCATTGATCATTTTGTTATCCATAGTAAATCCTCCTATTAATATATTAATAATATATGGGTGAAATTTATTTTTATTTATCACCCTAATAGCCTTTAGTGTACGATATTAGTACATATAATTATATATCATAGAGCCCCAAAAAATCACCTTACTTTTTCTTAATAAAGACTCCCTTTGGATCGATTTCTTCTCTTATCATTCTTATTACTTCTGGATCTGGCCTTTCAGACTGAACAGCCCTAGATACATCAATATCAAAGCCAGTGTTTTCAACAATTTGTTCTAGTGTAACCCCTGGATAATATTCGGCAACATACATTTTCTTAGTATCATCATCAAACTTCATAATTCCAAGATCAGTTACAACTGCTACTGGACCCCTATTAGAAGGAAGCCCTTTTTTTGCTCTACCATCAGGACCATCAATCCATCCTGGACTAGTCATATAATCAACCTTCTCAATGAATCTTCTTTTCTGATGTTGCATCATGATTATTGTATTGAAGAAAGTTGCAATTCCATTTGCACCTCCACTACCAGTAAACCTTGTCTTAGGATTATGATAATCACCAATGCATGTTGAGTTTACATTTCCATACGGATCAATCTGAGCTCCACCTATAAAAGCAAGAAGATCAATGTCCTCATATCTTGAGAGATTAGATTGGAATCCAAAGTATCTAAATTGTTCCCAAAGAACTGATGCATTTGCCATAAATCTTAAGTCTGCAACACTACTTGGTACTTCCTTCGGTCTACAGTCCATTAGTCCACTCTCTACTACTAAATGACAATGTGGTGCATAAGTTTTCTTTGCCAGGGAGGCTCCTATAAGTGGTAGTCCTGTTCCAACTACTACAGTATGGCTATTCTTTATGTGTTTGGCTATCATAACAGCCTGTAATTCTTGATTGGTATATCCCATACTAGATTAATCCTCCTTTCCTTCAAGTGCTACTGAATATCCTAAACCATCTCTGATTTTCAAATTTGATAATCTTAGAACACCTAGTTTTTCCAAGTACTCCTCGTGACTATCTACTCCATAAACCCATTCATCAAGGAATTCATCAAACAGTTCATCATCCTTACTTGCTTTATCATACATACTTAGGAAATCACCATCATAATCATAGTAGTTATAAACCTGTGAAGGATGGGCTCCAAAAGGAACATGAACAACTGCATCTGTTTTAAAACAAGGAATATTGTTTAAAGCAGCATCTTGCATCATTGCACTATCCTCAACAATTTCCTCACATGTAACTATACATCTTTTTGCACCTAGGGCAATATCAATATCAATCAAGGTAGATCCTTCTATTCTAACTGTACCTTCTGCAGTTGCCTTCTGAACATGAATAATTGCAACATCAATATCTGGTGTAGGTACTAGGCAAACCTTTTCTTCTTCATCAAAAGGATTGTTAGTAACGATAAGTTTCTTATCGGGTAGTTTATCGTGCTTCTTTCTCTCTTCCTCAGATATCCCCCATTTTTCAACAAGATCTGAACCAAGCATATGTTTTACTGGAACATACTTAAGTCCAAGGGCAGCTGCATGAAACATCATTATCTGAACATCCATTGAGTAATCTTCAAAAAGAATCTTACCTTCCTCAATAAACTTTCTAAATCTTCTACTTACATTAGAGTATCCTGAGTTTGCTGTATAACTATTAATGTAAGCTGTACATCTTCCAGCACCTATAAGTAAATCTGATTCTCCACCAGCAGGACCACCTTGAATATACAAGTCCTTTATATCTTGTCTTAATATTTCATATACTGCCGCGTAAGGCTTCCTGTTAGTCGTAAATCCACTAAAGGCTATACTGTCGCCATCTTTTACATATTTGCTAATAGCGTCTTTCAATGTATAAATCTTATTTCTGCTAATTTTAATCACCTTCTTTTCTGTATCAATGTCCTATCGCAATTCCGCATAGTGGAATACATTCCGTTTTAGGATTAAAGTAATGGGGCCCTACTCTAAATCAAAAGATTTAAAGTGGCTCTTTTTTTATTAGGAATCATTCGTCTATAATAAACAAACCTCAAAATATAATGAATATGATCTAAGTATAATGTTAAGTTAGGCATTCACTTCTAACCTTCCAGATATTCATTATTTTTTCATTCCGTATTGTGGAATGCATTCCATTTTCGGAATATTATTTAATGAATCAAGTTCGGCTTCTCAATTCATTAATCTATTTATATCATATATTTTTTATAATTCCAACAATTTTTTTGCAATTTTCTTCTTTTTTTTTAGTAAGTTTTGATATATCATTGCAATTACTAAGTTCTATCAAAAGATATATTTATAGAATTTTTATTTTTTTTATGAGATAATTAGTCATAATATCGGAAACAATATGGAGGGTTAATATGGTTAAAAGTGTTAGTAGAGCCTTGGAGCTTTTACAACTTATTGGAAATGGCAACAAAAAATATACACTTGCTGAAATAAGTAAAATGTCAAGTTTACCACCCAGTACAGTACATAGATTGCTACTCACCCTAAAGGAACATGGATTTGTTAATCAAGATGAGATTTCTACTCTGTACTATCTTGGACCATCACTAGTATCATTGGGAATAAAAGCATCGAACTTTATAGATTTAAGAAAAGCAGCACTTCCTGTCATGGAAAATATGTCTAAAATAACTGGTGAAGATTCTTATCTTGTAATCTCCGATCATGATAAGGGAATTTTTATAGAGCATGTAAATGGTCATCATCCCTTAAAAATCATTGATAGTTTAGGAACTCAAGTACCCCTTCATTGTGGTGCAATTAGAAAAGTTCTCCTAGCTCACAAGGATCGTCAGTTTATTGAAGATTATATGAATAGGCATCTAGAAAAATATACTGAATTCACAATTACAAACCCTTCTGTACTTTTAGAAGACTTAGAATCAATAAAACGTAATAACTACGCATTTTCAATCAGTGAGTATATACAAGACGCGTTCGGTATAGGATGTCCTATAAGGGATAGTTTTGGAAAAGTAATTGCCTCAATAGGTATCATTGGTCCCGCTTCAAGACTTGATGAAAATAATAAGGACACTTTAATCTCAATAGTTCGTGAATCAGCGGATAAGCTTTCCAAAGAACTTGGATACGATGTTTAATTATTACAAATAATTAGTACCTAGTATTAATATCTAGTGTTGACACAACCCAGTAAATAAAATATACTTTAAGTATCGTTATTATTTAATTGGTGAAATTTAATCAGTATAATTATATAGTGATTTAATATATACCATGACAAGGAGATGATCAGATATGAGTATACCTTCATTTAATCTGGGAAATCTACAGCTTAAGCTTCCTATTATCCAAGGTGGAATGGGAATTGGAGTTTCGTTATCGAAACTAGCATCTGCTGTAGCAAACGAAGGTGGTATTGGTGTTTTATCTGCAGCACAGATTGGATACAGAGAGAAAGATTTCAAAACTGATAACAACGGTGCAAATCTTAGAGCTCTTATCAGCGAAATTAAAGAAACTAGAAGACTATCACCTACTGGTGTAATTGGTGTTAACTTCCTTGCTTCTACTAGAAATTACGCTGAAATGGTAAAAGCTGCAGTAAACGAAAAAATTGATGTTATTATTTCAGGTGCAGGTATTCCTAAAAATCTTCCTGAACTTGTTGAAGGTTCAGAAACTAAAATCGCACCTATAGTTTCTTCTAGAAAAGCTGCTGTTACAATACTAAAGCTTTGGAAGAGAAAATATGATAGACTTGCAGACATGATTATTGTTGAAGGTCCAGATGCAGGTGGTCACTTAGGATTCAAAAAATCAGACCTTTTAGAGGGTAATATCCCTCCATTCAAAGATATCGTTAAAGAAATCGTTGAAGGTGTAAAGGAATTCGAAGAAAAGTACAACCAGAAAATCCCTGTAATCGCAGCAGGTGGTATCTTCTCTGGAAAAGATATAAGAGAATTCTTAGATTTAGGTGCAACTGGAGTTCAGATGGCTACTAGATTTGTAGCTACAGACGAATGTGATGCCCATGAGAATTTCAAACAAGCATACGTAGACTGTGGGAAAGATGATATTGAAATCATAGACAGTCCAGTTGGACTACCTGGAAGAGCTCTAAACAACAAGTTTGTTGAGAGACTAAAGGCAAAATCTCTAGAAATCAAATCATGCTACAGATGCCTTAGGGGATGTGATCCTAAGACTGCTCCATTCTGTATTACAGAAGCACTAGTAAAGTCAGTTACTGGTGATGTAGAAAACGGACTTGTTTTCGTTGGAAGCAATGGATATAGACTTAAGGAAATCAAACCTATCAAGGAAGTATTCAAGGATATTATTAGGGAATATGAGGAATCGGCAAAATAGTTTTACTATTTTTTGTCTAGTGCTGTTTTTTACAAAAACTCGCGTCTAGTGCTCAAGTTCCTTGTTCGTCTAGTGTAAGATATGTAGATTCATCAATCTTACGTCTAGTTACGCTAGTAAATATTAAATGAAATGTTCCTATTCAATTAATATTTACGGTTTTGTGAAACAAAAAGCATCCGCCAACTATGTAAACCGACCTCGGATATTTTCCTAATGGAAAACTTTAATTTAAAATAAAAAACTGTAAATCAAATATTTTTGATTTACAGTTTTTTGCTTTTACTTTTTATATATATAATTTTCCACTAGGAAAATATCCATGGTCAGACTTCACACTGAAGTCTACTAGACGTAAAATAAGTTGACGAATTTTACACTAGACATTCAAGAAACTTGAATACTAGACGCATTTTCTGTAAGAAAATCGCACTAGACAAAAGAGCAGTTATAATCTGCTCTTTTAAAAATTAGCTAACTAATTTTAAGTGTTTCTCCGACTCCGATGTTGCTTCTGCCATATCAACACAGAAATTATCCTTGCCTATTTTGTCAATAAAACCATACTTATCAAGTGTCTTGTATAGCTTATCATTCATGTTGATAAATACTGCTTTTGTCTTATTATGTTCACATACATCTGCAAATCTTTCCAGTGCATAGTAACCTGTTGCATCTATTACTGGTACTTCTTTCAAGTCTATTATTAATACCTTTGGCATTTTGGTTATTGATTTTATTGCCTGTATAAACTTATCTGCTGCGCCAAAGAAAAATGGTCCTGATATTTCATAGTACATTACTTCGTTTTTATTTGCCTCCAGATGATTTCTTAGCTCATCTGACTCTATCATATGGTGCTCTACTAGATTTGTATTTGATATTTCAGCCATTCTTCTCATGAATAAAAATACAGAAAGTACTATTCCTATTTCTATTGCTATTACAAGGTCAAATACTACTGTAAGAAGGAATGTACTTAGGAAGACAAGTGCATCACTTTTAGGACACTTATTAAGTACTCCAAACTCAGACCAATCCCCCATATTATATGATACAACCACCAGAATACCTGCTAAGGATGCCATTGGTACAAATTTAAAGTACTCCATTAATGTCATCATAGTTATGAAAAGGAATACCGTATGTACTATTCCTGCCACTGGAGTCCTACCACCATTTTTTACATTTGCAGCTGTTCTTGCAATTGCTCCAGTTACTGGTATACCTCCAAATAATGATGAAAATATATTTGCAACTCCTTGTCCGATAAGCTCTGTATTGGATCTATGGTTACCACCAATCATACCATCAGCAACAACTGCTGAAAGTAATGATTCTATACTCCCAAGAAGTGCTATTGCAAAGGCTGGAACCATTAAAGTCTGTATCATCTCCATATTTACCGGAACAAAACTTATCCTTGGTAATTCACCTTTAATTTCCCCAAATTGTGATCCAATTGTCGTTACATCAAGTTTTAATAACTGAGCTGCTACAGTTACCGCTACTATTGCTACTAGTGGTGCTGGAATTTTATCATTTACTTTTGGTAACAGAACAATTATAAGTACTGTTGCAATACCAAGTAGCATTGCAGTAGGATTTATCTTATCAATATTTGAAAAATATGTAGACCATTTCTCAATAAACTCTGATGGTACATGACTTAGATTAAATCCGAAAAAATCTTTAATCTGTGTAGAGAATATTACTACGGCTATACCATTTGTAAATCCCGTTGTGATTGGATATGGTATAAACTTAATAAGATTACCAAACTTAGCAAGTCCCATAACTATGAGAATTATACCAGCCATAAGTGTGGCTACTGTCAGTCCCGTTATTCCATACTGATTTATAATCCCCAAAACAATTATAATAAAAGCCCCTGTGGGACCACCTATCTGCACACGACTTCCCCCAAGTAGTGATACAAAAAATCCTCCAATGATCGCTGTAATAAGTCCAACCTGAGGTGTAACACCTGATGCTATACCAAGTGCTATAGACAGTGGAAGGGCTATAATACCAACAATTATTCCTGATACTACATCTTTTAAAAATTGACTAAGGGAATAATCCCTTAAACATGTAAATAACTTTGGTTTAAACAATTTTATGCCTCCATTCATTAATCAAACAGACCCATTATACTTGTTTTAAACTTATTTTTAAAGTCTTTTTTTAATATTTATAAACAAAAAAACACAAAAACCCATGTAGTTGTTGAAACTACATGGGTATAAAAAGTGTTTTTTTATCTGAACAAGCTCATACTCTCTAGAATATTTGGAACTCCTTGTTTCTTTCTTGAAACAAGTCCTTCAACAAATGTACCTTGATCTGGTTTTGCATTAAATGCATTTTTAATAATTACATCTGATCCCTTATAAAGGATATATGAACCTTCTCTAATAATATCCGTAATAAGAAGAAGTGAAATATAATAATTATTTCCTTTATGAACAACATCTATAAAATCAAGTAGTTCATCCTTCTTATTAAATACAGAATCTATATCCATAGTAAATACCTGAGATATTCCAATCTTATATCCATCAGACTCAAACTCTTTGAAATCCTGATAGAATATTTCTTCGATAGTCTTACCTTCAAGAGATGTACCTGCCTTAAACATTTCTAGGGCATAATTTTCTGCATCAATGTCTAAAAGTTTTGTTAACTCATCTAGAGCAAGCCTATCACTTTCAGAAGTTGTAGGTGATCTAAGTAAAAGAGTATCTGAAATAATTCCCGACATAAGCAGTCCAGCTATTTCAAGTTCAATATTGATACCTAACTCCTTAAACATCTTATAAACTATAGTACATGTAGATCCTACAGGCATATTTCTGAATGAAATTGGTACAGGGGTATTTATACTTCCAATCTTATGATGATCCACAATTTCTATTATCTTAGCCTCTTCAATCCCCTCAGCACTTTGTCCATACTCATTGTGGTCAACAAGAATAACATTTTTTCTATTTGGAGAAAGAAGATTCGTTCTTCCAATAAATCCTAAATAGTTTTTATTCTTATCAACTACTGGATAAAATGTGTGTCTCTTTTCTTTCATTTCATCCATAACATCTTCAAGGAAATCATTTGGATTAAATCTAACTATTTTACTCTTCTTCATAATAGACGAAACGAAGTTACACTGAATTATCTTCTGTGCTGTTCCATATGTATCAAGATCTACTGAAATAATAGGAACCTTCTTCTTTTTAGCTTCTTCAACATACTTTTCTGGAAGCTCTCTATTGTCTGTAAGAACAATCATCTTTACCCCAGAATCAATACAAAGCTGAATATTATCATAATTGTCACCAACAATAGTTATACTATCTGGGTCTAGAAGATCGTTTTTCTTAACAGTTTTATGAAATAGGGCCATAATATAAATCTTTCCCTTTATTTCATCATCGCCTTCTACTATAACTCTGCCATTAAGACCTTCTAATAGATTGTACATATTAGTTTCAAGGTAGTTGCTTTCATTTCTAATAAGGGACATTGCAATATCTTTCATTGTAATAATCCCTTTTAATCTTCCACCACTACATACTGGTAGTGTTCTAATACTGTTTTCTTCCATGGCCTTGTATGCAGACATTATGGAAGTATATATATCAACCTCAGGTATTACTTCATATTCTAAATCTTTTACCTGAGTCTTTACATTTTCAAGAAATTTAGGTTCATCCACATTGTATCTGTTTAATACGAAATCTGTCTCTTTACTTAAATCCCCCAATCTATATGGTTCAGTTATACATCCAAGACTATTTTTTAGTCTTGATAATGCTATTGCTGAACAAATAGAATCTGTATCAGGGTTCTTATGTCCAAAAATATAAATCATATTACACCTCCTGGCATAAAACTACTTCTTCACTATCCCTTCGTCTGTAATTTCAATGTGACCTTCTTTATAAAGTCTACCAATAGCTCTTTTAAATCCTCTTTTACTCATTTTAAATTCCTTCTTAATGATTTCTGGATCAGTCTTATCATTATAAGGTAGTTGTCCACCATTTTTCGCCATTTTGCTAAGTACAAGCATCATATCATCATCGATTTGATTAACAGCGCTCTTTCTAAAGCTAAGATCAACCTTTTTATCATCCCTAACTTTAGTAATTCTTATATTAACTTTTTGACCGATGGCATAGCTATCAAAGATTTCTTTTCTAGGAACCATTCCATTGTACTTTTTATCAACTACAACAAAGATACCCATATCATCTTTCATATCATACACAACACCCTTATATGAATCAGCAATTTCCTCTTCATTGAAATCAACAAAGTGCTTAAGTATTTTCATAGTTGCAACTAGTCTATCAGCCTTATCAAGAGTAAGGGCAACCATATAAGACATGCCTTGTTTTACTTCAGTAATTTGCTCTGAAAAAGGAAGGAAAAGATCCTTTTCAATTCCAAGATCCATAAACACTCCAAAGTCCTCTGTCTTAATTACTTCAAGATAACCAATCTCTCCAAGCTCTAATCTTGGTTTTTGAAGAGTTGCTATTTTTGTACCTTCGGCATTCATATATATGAATACTTTAATTTTTTCCCCTACTTCGAATTTTCTTGTAACATCATCAAGCTTTAGGTATGCCTTATCAAGCTTATCCCCTTCAAGCTCAGTAAGTACCATTTCTTTTTTGTCAATTGATTCAACTTCAAGATATTGAACCTTACCATTTTTAATCATAATTTAAATCTCCTTATTATACGTTTTTCACAAGATGTCTATATTCATGTATCCCAATTTTGACATTGTAATCGTGAACATAACCAAGTCGGATATATAGCTGGAATGCCTTCTCATTTTCAACATCCGCAAGCATAGAAACTTTTCTAAGACCTAGGTTAATAGCCTTATCCTCTGCGTACCTAATAAGTCTTGTACCCAGACCTTTTCTTCTGAAGCTCTTATCTATCCCTATATTGTCTATGTAATACTCGTCATCATTACCCTCTACAACGCCATCAATGAATTTTGCCCACTGCTGATACTCATCATCATTTGGAAATTTCTTTCTTAGATTTTCAAGGATAAGATTGTTTCTTTCTTTCAACTGACTACCAGGACATGAAATCATAGAACCAATAATTTCACCCTTCATTTCTAAAACATCACATATATCATAAGAGCATCTAGTACTTTCCATCTGGAAATATCCGTACATCTCTTTATTTATATCATCCTCATTATCAGTACCCGAAAAAATATTAGCCTGTTCTTCAATGGCACTTCTAATAAATTTTACACACTCTTTATAATCTTCTTTATTTGCCTTTCTTATCTTCATAATATACTCCCCATTATTAATAATTACCCTACTATTCAATTATACCAAACTTTGATATAATAAGGTTCATAAAAATACAAATGGAGTATGATAATATGAAGAAGAAAAACTTATTATTTATTTTTGCACTAGCTCTAGTCCTAATGGTTCTTGCCAATAACATATTAAGTTATTTGGGAATGGGAACTGGAATAGGATCACCAGGATTCTGGATATCCAAGATAATTATTTTTGTAATAATCTTTTTGCTACTTAGAAAAGCTATGCTTGATAACTCTAAAAGAGTAATCAATTACCTTTTTGAAGATATGGACCCAGAAAAATTTATAGAAGCAACCCTTAGGGATGTTGAAAATGTAAGAAATCCAAAGTTTAAGGATTTATTAAAATTAAATCTTTCTGCTGGTTATATCTATGGTGGGGACTTTGAAAAAGCCCACGAACTATTTGATTCAATAAACACTGAAGCATTTAATGAAATACATATGCTACTATTTCACAACAATTATATAAATCTTCTACTTTCAGAAAATCAAGTAGAAAAAGCACTAGCGACATATAATGATAACACAAATCTCTTCCAGATGGAAATAAAAAATTCAGATCTTGCTTCTTCAGTACTTTCTACAAAAGGAGCAATGGCTTTTCACCAAGGTGATATCCAAGAATCAAAGGAGTTATTTACTAAATCTTCTCAAACTGCACCAAAAAGACTTAGTATGTTATCAATAAAATATTATATGGCTCTTATAGCTGAAAAAGAAAATAATATTGATGAAGCTATAAAGATTATGGAAGTTGTAAAGGACAATGCTGGAAATACAATTTTGAAAAAAGATGCAGAAGAGTTTTTATCGAAATTTGCATAATATTTAATGTAAAGGGGCAGTCGTTAAATAGACTGCCCCTGCCTAATGCTCTTCTCAATGAGAAGTCACGCCTAAAATTCAAGTTATACTTAAACGCCTAATACAAGATATAGTAATACATAATCTTGCGCCTAATGGTTTACTGTGTAATCCGACCTATGATATTTTCCCAGCGGAAAATTTTAATCGTAGAACAAATTCATAAAGATAATTCATATGGAGATTAAACTCCATATTTTTTATGCAAAAAAAAAGAAAAAGGATGACCAAAAGATCATCCTAAATCCCCCTATATAAAGAAATGCTCTTTTATATAATTGGGAGAAATCTAAAAAAGCATCATAAATTTATAAATAATTCTCTTAAAAACTGTGAAAAAGAGCTGAGAAAAAGGCTGATTTAGAAGCTTAATCAAATATGATTACGTTTATGCTTATGGTAATTATAGGTCTTTTTGTCGTACAAAAAATCAAGTATCGATGTTTATCCAAAGAAAAACACACTGCAAAACTTAATGGCTTATAACCACTTGTTTACAGTGTATTTGATTATTTCTTGAATTTTGGGGTCTTATTTAGTTAATAAACGACTGCCCCTTTTAAAACAATTTTAGGCAACCTTAGGCCATATTAGGCAACTTTAGGCGGAGTGAAAATTCACTCCTAAGAATAAATTATTCCCTTAAGTACTTCTTCTAATTTTTCATAGCTTCCACTACTAAAATCACCATTCTTAATAAAATCAAATACTGCCATATGATATTTTCTTAGTTTCATTATTATATCGTAGTCAATAGCTCTCGATTCTATTTTGACTCCTGATTTCAGTTCATCCCTTAATCTATATCTTGCTTCACTGGCAATTTTTCCATAACCATTATTGCTATCACTAACTTCCATTTCATCATATAAGTCTATATATATAGGGCTATATTCATATCTATATTTGGATTTTATCCCCTTATAGAATTCAAGCTGATTATCCTTATCTAGCAAATACTCAATAAGTTTTTTCCCGTGGTATAGATTATCAGTATCCTTTGGAACAATTATTCCCTCAACACTTGGAATTATATCGTTACCATCCCTTACTAAAAAGGCTCCGTATCCATCATACATTTGGTTCATATATCCACTCAATATATTTGAATTCATCTCTTCAAATACTGCTTGAGAATAAAAATCAGAATCCCTATTTATATTGTTAATCATAAGATACTTTAGATCCTCATAGGAATATCTATATGAAATTCCATACTCATCAGATTCAAACTCAAGAAGCCAAGCTTCTACATCAGATTCCTTAACGGAATCAATAATATTTTTTACAAAATCAATAGTTTTAGATACATCAAAATCAACATAGTTCTTTATACTTGGAAAAGCTTCTGAAATAATTCTATTGGCCTTATCTTCTAAATCCATATCAATGTTATATATCCTAGTCCAATCCTCATAGAGTTGATTAAAATCCAAATTTTCATACTGAGATTCATCATCATAAATAAGGTTAAGCTGAGACTTTCTCATTAAGTATCCCATCTTTTTAAGGGAAAAGGGAATAATATACTCATCCGAAAAATACTTAGGAATACCATCTACAATTTCATTTTTCTTATAGTACTTTTCCTTGTCCATTTTGAATAGCCAATCATCTGAATATGAGGTAATCAGAAGATCTACTTTACAATCCAACATATTCGTATCAGCATCATCAAAATAAAAATTGACCTTAATATCATTATCTTCTTCATACTTTCTAATAGCACTATGTATATATGATTGATAGGTAAATAGTATCTCACTTTCATCCATAACCAGTATGTCCAAACTTTGAGTGCTATTTCCTGACTTTTCATCATCAATAATATAGACTTCATTTTTCTTTAATTCTCGACTACATCCAACAAGTAATAATACAATCAATAACACTGCAATTATTTTCTTCATTTTATCTCCTCCTGTTCTATATTTATATTCTAGAAAAACAATCTATCAAATAAATATTGAACATGTAAGAAAGTTGTAAATTATCATTTAAACTTTATCTTAAAAACCGTGCCCCTATCATCTGATTCCACTCTAATGCTAAATCCATGCTTATCAACAATCTTCTTTGTTAAATAAAGTCCTATTCCTTGCCCCTTTGAATCCTTGGACTTCTCAAAGGCTTGAAAAATATTGTCCCTTAAGTCCAAGTCTAAACCCGGTCCATCATCAAAAATGCTTATACTATCCTTATCTACCTTAAAAATAACACTTCCACCTTCTTGGCTATATCTTATAGCATTTTCTATTATATTTCCTATAGCCTGAATAAATAGCTTAGGATTTACATCTATGAAATAATCCTCCCCTTGATAAATCAGATCTATATTTTTTTGATTAGAAGAATATTTATATATATACTGGATTTCTTCAAATAAAGATTTAACTGAAGTCTTTTCTTTCTTTATCTTATCAAGTTCTAATTCTTTTAGAACAACCCTTTGTAAAGCAAGTATCCTCTTAGCTTCTAAATTGATTATTGAAATCATCTCAGCCTCATCTTCTTTTTTAACAAGCCCTTTATCTAACATGTCACTAATTCCAATTATACTTGTCAGTGGGGTCTTTATTTCATGATTAAAATTTCTAAGGAATCTATCTTTTAACTCCTTATCCTTTTTTATTTGATCTACTTGCTTATTTACTAAACTTCCCATTTGATTAAAATTTTCTACAAGTTTTCCTATTTCATCTTTGCCATAACTTTCAATACTGTAGCTATAATCCCCCTGTCCAATTCTTTCTGACATTATCTTTAACTTATCCATATCAGAAAACAAAATGTCCAAAATCTTTTTTATTATTATACTTCCTAGAAACATAACCAATATTAAGATCGAAAAAACATACATATACTGCTGTTTTCTCTGATATTCTATCCAAGAAAGATCAGATATATTACAAACACGTATTTTCCTTCCATCTGATTCAAATACTCCAGATACAAATAGAAAGAGTTTCCCCTCATGATCCCTTAATATATAATTCCACTTATCCTCTTTAAGCTCTTTCCTTTCACCACCAATAGCTATGCTATGATTCTTGAAAACCATGCTTTCATTAAGATAAATCTCGTAAATCCTACTACTCGAAGAAGAAAAATCCTCAATATAACTATATATACCATCAAGCTTTTTCCTATCACTAGATTGTAAAAAGTTCTCAATAGACTTAACATGTTCCCTGCTTACTTTTGTATACTCACTTATGGCATTGCTCAGATTTTTAGAATATAAACTTTCTATAGAATACAGTGATACAGACATAGTTATAATAAGAACTGATAGAAAAAACAAAAGGAGAATTTTACTTTTTATCTTCACAATATCACTCCATCCTATATCCACTCTTATAAACTGTTTTTATACAGTCTAATTGAAGTTTTTTTCTTAGTTCTTTAACATGCATATCAACAGTCCTGGTATTTCCATAGTAATCATAACCCCAAACATTTTCTAATATATTTTCCCTAGTAAGAACCCTGCTCTTATTTTCTATAAAATATTTAAGAAGACCAAACTCCTTATTGGTTAAGTCTATTTCTAAACCATCTGAAATAACCTTATAGCCTTTCATATCTACCTCAACATTCCCGATACATATAAGCTCTTTCTTACTATTTACTTTACGCCTTAATACCATATTAACCCTAGCAAGTACCTCTAGGGGTTCAAATGGTTTTTCTATGTAATCATCTGCCCCCATGTTGATGGCTTCAATCTTGTCATATACATCATCAACAGCAGTTAAAAATATATAGGGGATATCAAGCTTATTTAAATAGTCCTTCGCAAAATCAAAACCACTTCCGTCCCCTAGCATGACATCTACTAAGGCAATATCATACCCTTCATTTGAAACTACTTTTATAGCATCATCCATGGAATAAGCCTGACTTATTTCAAATCCCTGTACTTTAAATAAGCTACTTAGGAGTTTCTGTATTGAATTATCATCTTCGATAATAAGTATTTTATTCATATTTCACCTCATATTTGTAACTAATAAGATTATATCAGACTAATCCCAAATAATATGTAAAATAGTTGTAAATCATTGAGTGTATATAAATTTTCAATCCAATCATTTACCATTTTTATAGGCCTGTATATTCAATATATTCAAGCACCTTCATCAATATAAATTTTACCAAGAAGATAATAATGTTTACACTTTATCTTCTTCTGTGTAAATAAGATTTTCACAGCACATATTTTCATTAAGCTTTCAAGAAGATTTTAAATAATAAAATTTGAAGAATCTATTAAAAAACGAAATATTAATTTTTTATATTTTTGGAAATATATCACTTTTATTAGGGTATAATATCACTTGGGATTGATAATATATTAACAACGTAATCAAATTCTAAAGGAGGTTATTTTATGAAAGGGATTATGCCAATTCAAGAAGCTATATCAAAGTATGTAGCTGATGGTAGTAGTATTATGGTGGGAGGATTCTTAGGTTGCAACACTCCACTAAATGCTGTAGATGAAATTTCAAAACAGGGACAAAAGGACTTAACCCTTATATCAACTGTTAATAGTTTCACCAGCAATGACTTCGGTCTTTTGTTTGACAAACAGCAGGTTTCAAAATTTATAGGATCTCATTTAGGTACCAATAGTATTGCTGTAAAACAATATAAAGAAGGTATCATAGATGTAGAATATTACCCACAGGGAACATTAGTGGAAAAAATCAGATGTTCAGCAGCTGGACTAGGTGGAGTACTTACACCAACAGGCCTTGGTACCCTTATGGAAGAAGGTAAAGAAAAAATAGAAGTTGAAGGAAAAGAATACATATTAGAAACTGCCCTTAAGGCTGATGTAGCAATAATCAAAGGATTCAAGGCCGATAAAAAGGGAAATATCATATATAAGGGCACAATGAATGCCAATCCTATAATGGCTGGTGCTGCAAAAATTACCATAGCAGAAGTTGAAGAAATTGTTGAAGTTGGAGAACTTGCTCCAGAAGAAATACAAACACCTGGAGTACTGGTTGACTATGTATGCTTAGGATACTCTGATGATGAATATCATAAAAGAACTCAAGAGATGTGTAAAAGCATAGGTATCTTTTAATTAGGAGGTAAATATTATGGGAGTAAAAGAAATAATCGCTCAAAGAGCTGCAAAAGAATTTCAAGATGGTATGGTTGTTAACCTAGGTTTTGGAATACCTGTAATGGCTGCAAATTACATAGATGATGGAGTTGATGTAACACTCCAATCAGAGAACGGAATACTTAATTTTGGACCAAATGCCCCATTGGGTACAGAAGATCACACAATCTGCAATGCAGCAGGTACACCAATAACTACAGCAAATGGATGCTCAATATTTGACATAGCAACATCCTTTCTTATTATCAGAGGTGGACACGTTGATATGACAATACTAGGAGCACTAGAAGTAGATCAACATGGTAATATAGCCAACTGGGCTATACCAAACAAAGAAAAGAAATATGCCCCAGGAGTAGGAGGAGCAATGGACCTTCTTACAGGAGCAAAAAAAGTAGTTGTAACAACAACTCACACAACAAAAGACGGTTCATCAAAAATAAAAAAAGACTGCATAATGCCACTTTCAGCTAAAGGAGCAGTTGATAGAATAATCACTGAACTTGCAGTAATGGATGTAACAGATAAAGGCCTAGTACTTAAGGAAGTAATGCCAGGAGTATCAGTAGAGCACGTAGTTGAATGTACAGATGCTGAACTTATTGTTCCGGAAGGACTAAAATAAACGAGCTATCGGTACTGAAACAAATTTAGTGTAAAAATAATAAATCTTCCACGGAAGTAGTTAATGATATAAAATTAATTACGAATGGAGGATTTTTTTTGACTAAAAAGAAAATGAAAATAACAGATTTAACAAAGTCATTGATGGATGAAAAAAATACAACTGATGTAGCAGATCTCCAAAGTGTGCTTAAGGAGATGCTTAAATCAGGTGTAGAAACCCTTCTTGAATATTCTATATTCATTTTCGAATATCACTTTTTATCACTCCTTATTGGATTTACATAATACTCTTTTTTTACATCATCAACCGTTTGAATATCTTCAATATTACTTTTCCATACTGTAAAAGCATGTCTATTATTATCTTCTAAATAAATGAACGTTAATTGATAATTTTCAAATTTTGGAACTCTTATTTTATTTATTAAACTCAGTATTTTCTTGGCTTCATTCTCTATGTTAAAGTCATCCACAATGAATTCTATTTCAATTATTATACTTAATTTTTCGGGATACTTTTCTAAAGCATAATCATACTTTGGGGAATCATTTAAAAATAAATCACCAAGAAGATCTTGTCCCCCATATGGTCTAATCGTTATAGTTTTATTTTTTTCATCCCATATATCGTTACAAAACTTAGAATATATTTCATTTGCTCTCGGTCTCCATAGATGTCCAAGATAATTATCATAATGCATGTTTTTCTTGTAATCTTCACCAAACTTATCACTTCCATATTTATCAGCAGGTGTTGACACAATCTTAAAAATAATATCTTTATTTTCCTTGGGTGATGCTGTACCTTTAATCATCAAACTACCTATCTGAGGTATATAATAATCGAGCTTATTGATGACAAACTCATCATTGTACTTCGCCTTTAAATATTCTTTGAGCTTTTTCTCTTCTCTCTTTAACTCTCTCTTACTTCCGCAAGCTGACATAGTCAATACTAGACTGGTGCAAACTATCATAGCTATAATCCTTGATATTTTCATAGTATCCTCCCTATCTCAATTTCATGCTATCTTTGATATAATCTTCATCAAAAACCAACTACTATTTCATCTGTATTCACATTTTGAAAAGCTACACCAACAAAACCATCAGAATAATTATTATTTTCATACTCTATTATTTTCCAATCATTTTTTATTTTGTCTATTTCGGGTTGCCAATGTAAATATGTGTTTTCTGATTGATTATACATAACCTCATCTATTTTCAATTCATTTAATGTTAAACCTAAATAGTCATCTGTAATTTTTCCATTGTAATCTTTTTCATAATTAATGTATGTCAATTGACTTAGTATTCTATATTCGTTTTCTGAAATCATTAAATCACTCCTCTATTTTCTTAATCAAAACATTATCAATTAAATACTTAGAGTCTAAGTATTTTTCAATTTCCTCACCAAATATTCTAAAAGAATATTGTGTTTTTCCTTCTAAGTACTGTATATTAACTCTATAATAATCTAACTTAGGTTCTTTTAGTTTTTTAACTAATTCAACTATTTCCGCAACTCTCTTCTCTATATCAAAATGCTCTTCGCTAAATTTTGTCGTCACGATTAAACCCATTTCACTTGTATATCCTTCTTTCATTTCCTCATACTTAGGAACATAACCTATATATCTATTTCCTGTAAAATGATTACTCAAATATATCTCCAACTCAAATAAAACTGAATTTTTCCCCAAGTACTTATCAAAATATGGTTTATAATCTTTTTCTCCTTTTTCTCCATATAAGAAGTTCAAATAATTATCATAATGCCCATTATTTCTGTAATCATCACCAAACTTATCACTTGAATCCGTATCTAGAGATGATGATACAATTTGAAATATAATATCCCTATTATCCTTAGGTGATGCTGTCCCTTTAATCATCAAACTGCCTATCTGAGGTATATAATAATCGAGTTTATTAATAACAAACTCATCATTGTACTTCGCCTTTAAGTATTCCTTTAGCTTTTTCTCTTCTCTTTTTAACT
>JAOARG010000071.1 GCA_025210655.1 Bacillota bacterium | reverse complement strand
TGATGGACTTTTGGATAAATTTAGTCTTAAAAGAAGTGATTTTACCAAAGAAAACTTAAATTCTTTCTTAGCAGGAACAGCTTATGGAGCAGACCAAAATATAACATTTGGATGGATAGCTTGGGCAACAGGAGCAGAAGAGAGAGACGATGACTACTTTTTCATGTTAGCTAAAACAGGAACAGATGTATTTTGTTTAGGACTATTCGTAGAAGCAGGTGCAACGTTAGGTTCAATAGCGGCATCAGGAACAAGCATAGGAAGTGGAATGGTAGCTTTTGGTATGGCGGCTAGCCCAGCAGGAGGCTATAGTTTATCAATAGCAGGAGTTGGAGTAGCAGTATCAGAAGTTGCAGCAGCAAGTGCAATAGGAGCAGCAGGGGTTGGCTGCATGGCTGTTAGAACAGCTGACTTTTTGCAAAAAGATGCATCTAAGGTTCATAAGATGGAGAGTAAGCTTAGAGAGGGCATGGAAAATGTTGATTATAAAGTGTCTGACAAAGTGTGGAAAGATGTAGGTAAAAAGAAGATTAAGGGACTTCAAGAAAAATTTAAAAATGCTGCAGATAAAGGTATTGTAGGACCACAAGGTCAAGAAGGAATAAAAGAGATTAAAGGTTTTAAGTATAAAGGGGTTTCATATAATTATGAAATAAAGATAAAAGGAAAAGGCGTAGGCGATTTTAGAATTTACGGTAATAAAAATGCTGATGGAGTGATAGAATTTACAAAATTCGGTACTCATTAACAAGGTGGTGAAGATGTGTTTGTTAAAGAATTAAAGGAATTCATGCAGAAATATGAGATGGAATCTAAAGTTGTTGAATGCTTTCATGACTATTTCAATGATTACCATGAGGAACACCCAGAAGAGTTTAATCAACTCTTTGAAAGTTATGATTCAAGCAAAATTGAAACTTGGCTTCATAGTGTATCGTTAAAAGGGTATAATTGGCCAGAATTAGATTATTGTCATGTAGTAATAGAGTTGAAGATATTCTATGACGATGATGAAATAGGAGTTTACCAATTGTTTTGTGACTTAAATGGAAATATAGCGGATGATGTATTAAGAATACATTGATATAAAATAGTTTATGAGAAAGTATAGCAACAAAATCGGTGATGATAAGATAATCAACTTCTTATCATCACTTTTTCTTTTAGTCGGGGCTCTCTGGTGCCTCGCAAATCCAATACCACAATTACTATGGTGAAGATTTTGCTAATAAGAAAATCAACGATGCAAGAAAAAATTGTTTCAGAGTGTAGATTCAAAGATATACAAGAAAAAATCCAATAAGAATTGTAAAAATATAGAAAAATGCTAATGACGCTCTAGGTTTGAAATTTAGATCTAGAGCGCTAGTTTTTGGTGAAAAAGGTAACGACTGAGATAAGCTAATAAATTATGTACCGATATGATAAAACGTATTATATCAAAATACACAAAAACTATAGCCATAGGAAATATAAACTTACGGTAAAAGCGACTTAAATACTCCCAGAAAATGATATAATACAAGCAGACCAAAATATAACATTTGGATGGATAGCTAGCCCAGCAGGAGGCTATAGTTTATCAATAGCAGGAGTTGGAGTAGCAGTATCAGAAGCTGCAGCAGTAAGTGCAATAGGAGC
This sequence comes from Bacillota bacterium, assembly GCA_025210655.1. Taxonomy (GTDB): domain Bacteria; phylum Bacillota; class Clostridia; order Peptostreptococcales; family Acidaminobacteraceae; genus JAOARG01. The sequence continues at coordinate 2,937 of JAOARG010000071.1, read as the reverse complement.
AGCAGGACTTGGCTGCATGGCCGTTAGAACAGCTGACTTTTTGCAAAAAGATGCATCTAAGGTTCATAAGATGGAGCGTGAGCTTAGAGAGGGTATAAATGAACTTATTGAAAATGGAAAAGATGTATTCAAGAAATTCGATATCTCAGATGCATATGTTAAACCTAAGCATTTATCTACAAGTGGTGGAAATGGAGCAAAGTTCCTAGGTGATTCAAAAGAAGCAGCTGAAGAAATATTGCGTGAAGCTATGCAAAAAGGTGATATTGTTGATGTATTGGATAATGGATTAACGAGACAGGGTAATCAATCATATGAAATCATTATTAATGCAGGCAAAGAAGTTGGCACAAAAGGTGAACGGTTAATAAAAATGATATTGTCTGATGATGGTGGAATGTTGAGTGCTTATCCAATAAAATAATTGTGGAGGTTACAAAATGATAAATGTTATGGAACGATTTTTAAGGGATGAAATATCATCGCAAGAGTTATACGAAGATATATTTAACTTTATTAATTCATCTCATATTAGAAATGGGGAGTTTGAGGCAAATTATTATATTATTAAAAAAATGGATGCTGATAATTTTCTAATATATGCGGAAAACATTTTTCCAGATGGGCATAGAGAAATACCGTATAGTTTATCAGTATACAAAGAAGTATTGATAAAGAGTATAGAAGAACATGCTATAAAGATGGGATTACAAGTAAAGGCAAATAGTTGAATGAGTAATTGAGATTAGTTGTGGTGGGCGTACCTAAATGCCCAACATTTTTTTATATTAAATGAATACCACCCGCTACGCGGGTGATTCTAAAGAGCTTTAGCGGTGAAAAAAATCCTTTGTTATAATAAAGTAAGGTCAGCCAACCTAAAAATTATAACAAAGGAGGTCCTCCAAAAAGTGAAGGATATAAATAGTTTAGCACATACGAAATGAGATTGTAAATATCATATAGTATTTGCACCATAATAACAAGTAATATAAACTTTCGTTATCGCTTTTTTAGTTGTAGTGCTGAATGAAATCAATACCACAAGCATGAGGTCACACAAGGGTGTATGAGCGTATTAGTGATGATGGCAAATTAATATTTGATTATTTAACGAAAAAATAACAGATAGCTGAAAGGAGCAAATAATTGAATTTAAAAGATTTAGAAAAGAGATTTGTAGAAGAATTCAAGATTGAAGAATTAAAACTTATGTCCAGGGAGATGGATATTGGATGAAACTTCTTTACCTTTCTAGGTTAGAGAAAGGGGTATTTGATATTCAGAAACTTAATGAATTAGTTAAGAAGATGAATTTATAATTGAGTAGCAATAGAGATGTTCTAATTCTTAAGGCCAATGGCTTCACATGCTATGAAGCTTATATAAACTATACATCTGGATTTGAAGCAAGTGATAGATTACATTATTCAAGTGACGGTTTGATTTATCCAGATAAAATAGGAGGCGGAAAATGCAAGTAGTAATTGATGGCTCAAAATTTAACGATAAAGAGCAATTTCATAGCTATATCAAAGAGCTTATGGATTTGCCTGATTATTATGGTGGAAATCTTGATGCTTTATGGGACTGCTTAACTGGGTGGGTAGATTTACCTATGCATGTTAAATGGATAAATTTTACCACAAGTAAGATTTCTCTTGGAGATTATGCTGATAGTGTATTAGAAACATTCAAAGACGCAGAAGAAGAACTTGGAGCTGATTTTAGAGTAGATATTGAAGATTAAGAACTAATAAAAAAGTGACGATGCGAATTTTATTTTGCATCGTCATTTTTATGTGCGGGGTACCCAGAGCCTAGCGAAACCAATACCACAATTACTATGATGAAGATTTTGCTAATAAGAAAATCGACGATGTTAGAAAAGATGGTGGGTGAGTTTAGACTTAGAAGGTAAAAATAAGTAAAGTATGAAAAATAGTATGTCGAGAACTGAGTTCTAGTTAGTAAAAATTAGAATTTGGAACTCGGCATTTTTTTGAAGAAAATTGTTAAGATTTGTAAAAATTTAGATTGAAATGATATGGATAGAAGTGATAAGATTGTGTTTAGGGAAAATGTTAAATAATGTGTGAATCGAGGAGAAGATGTTGTAAAAGTAGAATATGGTATTGACTATCAAGAAGGCAAAATATACACACTTGTAGTTGATGGAATTAAATCAAAGGATGGTCAAAAACTTCAAAAAACCACAATGAACTTCAGGGCAGATTTACTAACAGAAGAAGAATTAGAAGAAAGAGAAAAAGAAGAACAGGAAAAGCTAGACAAAATAATTGACTACGCTTTTTCCGCTATGGATATTGAAAGAGCTAAAAGCGATGCTGCTAAAGCTGAAATGATTAGTACATGGTTAACAACATGGCTATTATATGATGGGAATGCAATTAATGATGGAACGCTTACGGATTATCAAAGAACAGCACTAGGAGCATTAGAAACTCGCAGAACTGTTTGTGAAGGTTATGCTAGAGCATTTAAGGCTATAGCAGAAAGAGCAGGACTAGAAGCTAAGTATGTTTTAGGCTGGGGGCAGTTTGGAGGTTTTCATGCGTGGAATGCAGTGAAATGTGATGGGAATTGGTATTTTATTGACCCGACATCAGCTGATAAACTTGAGAGTGAGAAGTCATATATTAGAAAAGGATATAAATTATATAAAGAGTTAGATATAGAAATTAATAATGAACAATTTGATGAAATGTCGCATACGGAGTACATTGAATATTTAGAGTTAACCGAATGGTATGAATGGTTTATGAAACAAGATCACAGAAGGGATGAGATATAATTGAAAACTAAAAGTGCCTGACAATCCCAAATTACTTATACCACAGTGATTTAGGAACGACAGGCACTTTTTATGTTTTACTTATTTTTTTCTCAAATCTTCCCCATAAAAATTCAGTTTCT
>JAOARG010000070.1 GCA_025210655.1 Bacillota bacterium | reverse complement strand
TCAAGCTGGTGAATATAAAAAAGTGTAAAAATTGCTACCAATATGGCTGGTAGAGGGACTGGCATAATATTAGGTGGTAATCCTGATATGATGATTCAGCATAGAGTAAACAATAGGTCTGATATTGATAGTCTTGAATTAGATAGAATACGGAGCGAAATTATAAAAAATACTTCTGAATCTAAAGAGAAAGTGCAAAAAGTAGGAGGCTTGTTTGTTATTGGTACTGCAAGGCATGAAAGTAGAAGAATTGATAATCAGTTAAGGGGTAGAGCAGGTAGACAGGGAGATAAAGGATGTTCCCGTTTTTTCTATCACTAGATGATAATTTAATCAAGACTTTTTCTAATGACAAAATGCGCGACTTTTTTAAAAAATTAGTGCTTAAAAATAATGAATCCATTAATCATCCTACCTTAAATAAAATCATAGAGAAGGCTCAGAAAAAAAAATGAATATCAAAATTATTCCATTAGAAGAATATTGTTTGAGTTTGACAGTGTAGTAGATAAACAGCGCAATATAGTCTATGCTCAGAGGGATGTCATTATGGGTTCAGATGATATTCGTTCTGGAGTTTTTGATATAGTGGGGATCTACACTGAGTATTGTATTGATAAATTTATTTAAAAAAAGATGCAGATCTTAATGGTAATGCTCTTGTTGAATACATGGAACATTACAACAATATTTTTGATATCAAAATAGATCAAGGAGATACTAACAACATTTAACAACGCTGTTAAATCAAAGAAACGGCTCAAAGAGCTTAGCCTAGATTGGGCCCGTAGTAGATATGAATTTTTAAATTCTGAGGATATCTTAAAATATCACGATTCCATAGCAAGACATTTACTATTACACTATGGATGAGGCTTGGAAAAATCATATACACGCTCTTAATAGTGTCAGGGAATCCATACATAATAGAGCTTATGCCCAGCAAGATCCTTTACAGGAGTATAAAAAAGAGGCTTTTGAGTATTTGAGTACATGCTAGATGGTATAAATGCTAAATTCCTACAAAGACTCTACAAATGTATCAAGGAAAATATTGAATATTTCAAAGAGAACCAAAAAAATAACAGCCTTGTTGATAATGAAACATCACAGGATCAAGGGGAGCTACATATTAACCTTACTAGAAATGATCCTTGTTATTGTAAATCGGGAAAAACGTATAAGCATTGTCACGGTAAAATTAAGGGATAGTAATTTGTACTAGTTTTTTATTACCTCATGTTTTTTTTTTGCATCGTATTAACTTATTTTAAGTATATAGTATTGCATGTTGTCATAAAATTTTAGCAAATTTACTTATTATTTGAAGTTTCTAATTATGCAGTTGTTTCGGTTACTGAATGCAAACTTTATATTATATAATCTTAAAAAAATCAGCATTGTTGGGCTTATTACATTTTGTTTTTTTGTTTCATTCTAAAGCCGCTACAAAACCTACTAAGCCTACAGTTAATGTTGGATGTACTACGATAAAGGAGGATTGTGCCTATGAAGAATATACTTTATTTGGAAAGTGTAATTCAAATAACAATGAGGAGTATTATTCTCGGGTTGTGGGAAAAGTTGATTCTATAGTTAAGGAGGATAAAAGAGTTAAACGAGGTGATACTTTACTTACTATTGATGGTAAAGTTGCCATATCTAAGAAAGTAAAAGCACAAACTAATTTTGATAATGCTCTTAAGGAATACAATAGACATTGCAAATTATATCAAGAGGATTTCATTAGCAAGGAATCGCTGGATCAATCTAAAGCTAAACTTGATGTGGCTTCTCGTGATTTATCAGAAGCAAAAAACAATTATGATCACATGGTTATTCAAGCTCCTAGAGATGGATATATAGGAGTTGCACAAGTTAATCTAGGAGATACAGTTAGTCCAGGTACTTACCTTTTTAGTTTTTTGTCTCTTGAAGAAGATAAAACGGTATTTATTAATCTACCTGAAAGATTGTATAGTAAACTTGGTCCAAGCAATGTAGACATCTCGACAAAAGATGTTAGCGGAAACATTGTTCAAGGTGAGTTGTTATCAATTTCTTCTTATATTGATCCTACAGGTATGGTTTCCGCCAGAGTCTCTTTTGCTCAAAATATCAATATTGTAAATGGTGTCTATGTGCCAATTACATTAAAATACAATCAATACAATACTAAAGTTGTAGACAAAAAATCTATATTAGAAGATGACGAGGGGTATAACTTTGTTTATAAAATAGTTGATGAAGAATATGTCAAAAAACAAATGTGGTACTCAAAACTAAGGTGGGGAGTGTTATAGAAATAATCTCAGATGAGCTTCATGTGGGTGATGAAGTAGTTCTGCATGGTATATCTAAGATTGAAACGGAGATAAAGTAAGAATAGTTCGTGATTAGTTTGATTTTATTTTTATGATCAATTTTCCTTGTATTTTTATTTCTAGGCCTAGGTTGGCCGTTATACTGAATTTATTCATCTTTCTTATAGGCGTAATAGCTTTTACTAGGTTAGATATTAATACAGTACCTAAGGTAGGCAGCACGTCTATTTCTGTTACTTTTTCATATAAACAGTCAAGCCCTTTCTACATGGAGAAACAAATTGTTACTCCTGCAGAAAATGAACTAAAAGGTTTGACAGGTCTTGAAGAGATTATGTCACGTAGTGAACCTGGTAGAGCTTCGATAATAATGAAATTTAGTCCACAAACTAATATTGATCAAGCTGTATCCGATGTGAAAGCAAGATTGAAGTAATATAATTCAAACAATATATACCGTTTGAAACTTCAATGTGAAACTTCAATCTGAAAAGTTCAGTGCATTGAACTTTCAAGTCAAAACTTCAATGTAAAACTTCAATCTGAAAAGTTCAGTGCATTGAACTTTCAAATCAAAACTTCAGTGTGAAACTTCAATGCATTGAACTTTCACATCAAAACTTCAGTGTACATTGAACTTT
>JAOARG010000011.1 GCA_025210655.1 Bacillota bacterium | reverse complement strand
CCCCAATTCATTTAATTTTTTCGGTTTTGCGCCAGCAAAAAGCATCCACCAGTAAAAAATGAAACGCTCCAATTCATTTAATTTTTTCGGTTTTGCTTCAGCAAAAAGCAACCACCAGAAAAAATGAAACGCCCCAATTCATTTAATTTTTTCGGTTTTGCGCCAGCAAAAAGCATCCACCAGTAAAAAATGAAACGCCCCAATTCATTTAATTTTTTCGGTTTTGCTTCAGTAAAGACCCCAAACCCAACTGATTTTCACCACACAGAGAAGACCCACCATTAAATTAGTTTCACAGTACAAGTAAGAATCCCTAACTATGAAACAAGCATATTTATACACTCTATTCTATTGTTTTACTATGTAGAAGCAAAGAATTTTTTGCTCTTCAAAATAGTATGTTAAATTTGAATAGGAGCATTTTCAAATTTAACATACTAGCTTACAAAGTAGTTTAGCCATTAAAGATGTAATGAAATTTTCTTACATAAAGGTATTATAAGACCCTAGTTAAAGTCGCCCCTATCATCATAGAAATGACAATCATATGGAGTGACTTCGCATTTAAGATAAGAAGCATTTCCAATCTACTATCTACTATCTACTAACTACTGTCTAATACAACCTTAGGCCTAAAACCCCCAGTTGCCTTCCCACGATCTAAAATGTTATATTATATATAATAGAAAAATATAACAAAAAAAAACAAACAACATTCAGGAGGATACATAGATATGGGACTACTAAGAAAAGTATTAGGTGGAGCAGTAATCGGTGTTGGAACAGTAGCACTGGTACCATTTACAGGTGGAGGATCTGTAGCAGCAGGTGCAACCCTATTTGGTTCTTTAACAGGAGCAGGAGCCATTGCTACTGGAGCAGCAACTGCAGGGATGACAGCAGGCAAGATGATGCATGAAGCTGAAGAAGCAAAGAATGAAGAAAGAATTAAAAAAGCAAAAGAAGCAAGTTTTGAAGATGGTGTATATGAAGGAATGTCAAAATCAGAAGAAGAGATAGACAGACTTCGTGAATACGAAAAAATCCATAGCTACATTATTGGAGCAACTATGTTTGCATACTATGTAGCAAAAGTAGATGGAGAAATATCAGAAGAAGAGCAGCTTGAAATAGACCATGATCTTAATGCATTTGTAGATAATCACGAATTACCAAAAGAAGTATTAAATAAACTTCACGAGATAAGCCAAATGGACAAAATAGTATTTAGCGATGTAAGAGTGTATCTTGACAATATATCAGTAGAGACATTGGCTAAATTTGATACAGATCTTCAGGAGATTATAGAAGCGGATGGAGTAATTCACCCACAGGAAGAAAAAGCCCAAGCTATCTGGAGGAAGTACTATGAGTCAAGAAAAAAAGCTTAGTTCAGCCCAAAGGAGGGCTCAAAATAGAGCGAAGAAAGATCTAGATATAAATATTTCTGAATTTAAGAAAGTTATGTCAGACAAGGAGTATGATCCCCAAAGATTAGATATATTTTCTGAAGAATCTGTAGCACAGTCTCTAGCTGAGTACAGAGATAATATGGAAAGTGTTCTAGATGATTTCGCAAAAAGTACATCCTTAAACAAAGTTGATATATCAATATTATTCTTAGGGGTTGCCCTTCAAGTAGCGAGACAATTTTTCATTACAAATGATAAGTTCAGAATGACTGATAGCCAAAATGAAGCACTAGTTAAAGGACCACTAAAAAAATTAGGATTTGAAAGAATTCTTGAGCCAGTACCATATGATGCAACTCACTATCATGAGGGGAAAGATATTTTTAGAGAAAAAACAGGTGAGAAAACCCATGGATTATCAGGTGCAAACCACAGATCATTGGCCCTAGGTCATGACCCCTTATTAGGATGGATATTTGGACCTATGAGTATACTTACAGAAACACTTACAAAAAACAATAAAGATCTAGATACTTATACGACAGTAAAAAGTCCCTCAGGTTCATATAAGGTGGATGGCAGAACTTACGTTTGTACAGCAGCGATAGAGTCAATAGAATCTGTAATAAATGAACCAAGCAATCTACTAATAGCAGTAGCAACCCATATAGTACATTTAAGCACAGATGTTTTTACAAAACTAGGCTTACCACTTCCAGTCATAAACAATATTTCACCAGAATTTGCTCAAATGCTGCAAGTCAATGGAATAGATGTCTACAGTGTAAGTAGGGGAGCTAGCCTAAGTATGTTAATCAATAAATTAATATCAACAATACATGTACTTTTCTATGATAAAGAAACAGACATCAAATTATACCAAGTAAAAACAAGAAAAATACTATCGATATCAAACACAATAGCATCATCAAGCAACATACTATACACAGCAGTAACGAAAGATCTTACAAAACTAGATGTCGGGGGACTATGTGTTACATTATATAGAGTGTTTACAGACACAAGATTTATAGAAGAGATGAAATACGAATACCTCAATAGTCAAGTAAGTAAAATATACAAAGAGAAGTATGAAACGATAATTAATAGAAATTAAATAAATCCCGAAAGGGATTTTTTTAGTCCTCGGAAGTTTTACCAAGGTAAAACAACCATATAGAGTGACTTCGCCTTTAAGATAAAAATCCCTTCCGACCCACCAACCACCAACAAACTACCTACTATCAAAACACCTAACCCTATTCCTACCACCATTCTTAGACATATAAAGAGCATCATCAGCTCTTTTAAAGATATTTTCAACAGAAATAGAACTATCAAAAGAATAAACCCCTGCGCTTATAGTCACCTCAAGATCATGTTTATCCCAAGTATTATTTTCAACAAGTTGTCTCAAATTTTCACCTATTTCAAAGGCCTTATCCTGAGAAGCATTCTCCAAAACAATTAAAAACTCTTCCCCACCAATACGGGAAACATGACTATTTGAAGGAAGATTATCCTTAAACAACTCCCCAATATTTTTTAAAACACAGTCCCCAACATCATGACCAAAATTATCATTAATAGATTTGAAGTAATCAATATCAATCATAATAACAGAAGATGAAGAGCCACAATCATAAGATGATATATTTTCAAGTTTTTCTTTTATATATCTCCTATTATAAAGGTCGGTCAAAGGATCAGTAATAGAAGAGTGATGAAGAATTTCATTAGCTTTTTCAAGTTCAGCCTTAGTATTTCTAAGTTCATCTATAGTTTGATTGTATTTCATCATGATATACCTTATAAGAAAAAAGACTAGAGCAATAATTACAATAAGTGAGTAACTCATATCGAAAATCTGAGCCATATGACTATCATAAGGCCTAATTAATTCTGGTTGATTCACATCAATATAAATCAATCCTAATAAAGTAACTATTTGAAAAGCAATCATCCTTTTGAAGGGATGTTTATTAAGTACAACCGCACTAAGGAAAATCATATAAATATAAAAATAAGGAATAGATCCTTTAAGACCAGCACCAGTAAGCCAAAGGCTAGGAAACACAAAAACAGTAATCATAGCTAAAGACCCATAAGCAGCCAGTTTGAAGTTATTCCTAACAACTACATCATAGATGAAAAATACATAAAAAATACTCATAATAAAAGGCACAATAGACGCCCAAATCCCCATAGCTAGAAAATAATTCACAATAGCAGAAGTAAAGCAAATAGCCATCCCAGAAAACATAGATACCACAAGTATCTTACACTCCAGATTAGAATTATTAAAATGTGACTTCAAATTATGTAATAAACCCCTCATAATAATCTCCCATATTCCCATACCATTCATAAGTAATAAATTTATAATACCTAGATTTTATATATATGTTATCATAAGCAGATACATAGTAAAGTGAATTTTTCAAAAGAAAATAGTAATAGAATAAGTCACAAATACATAATAAAACCCTTATGGTATAATTTACTTAATATAGTAAAAACAAAGGAGTAGATATATGGGCAAAAAATCAATATCAACAGTAATAACAATCATAGCCCTAATATTCCCAGTATCATTCTTAATAGGACTACTAGACAAAAAAATAGCAATGCCAGCCATGTTCATGGCCCTAGCAGTACAAAACATATTCAATGGATTATACATAATAGAAAAAGAAAAGAGAAAAACAAGAAAAGCAACAATAGCCCTAGGAATATTTTTCTTCTTGTTTTCATTAATAGTAGTACTACCAACTGAGTTAGGGATGTACTAGGATGGGGGCAGCATCATCAGAGATGATAGCCCAGCTATATCAATGAACGATATAAGCCCAGCAACAACAAAAGTTTTCAGCCCAGCGAAGATAAATATATCTTCAGAGCAAGGAAGTTTTCCTAGCGGAAAGATACTTTAAACAAGACCCAAAGTTTAAGTCGCCCCTGTCAGCATAGAAATGACAATCATATGGAGTGACTTCGCCTTTTAAAAGATCTTCAAATAATAACAAGCCTTTATGAAATAAAGCATCCATGCTCAAGTTACAAAGTAACCGCTGGGCTTGAAAGTTAAGATCCTTTCAGCTGGGCTATGAATCATAGATTCTTGCTGGGCTGATTATCAAAGATAATTGCTAAACAAAGATAGCACTATCTTCAGAAAAGGAGCACAAACCATGAAAAAAACAATAACAGCAATAACACTAATAGTAATAGCAGTATTAACACTACCATTCCCCCACAAAATAAAGCAAACATACCCAGCAATAGAATACAGAATAGGATACCCAGATTACATAGACCGTGAATTAACAATTACAGTGAAAGGAGTCTACAAAGACTACCTAATCAAAAAAGATACATTTGAAGGAATAGTATCAGTAGATAAATACGACTTTACACAGGACACCCTAATGTCAAAAGTAACAATATTCGACGGCAAAGGAAACCTATCATACTTCAACATGGAAACCCTAGGATTCATAATCCCAGAAAAAGACTTCTCCAAATTTTTCATAGGAGTAAGTGAACCAATAGCAGAGCCAGGCCAAAGTTGGAGTGGAGGAGACGGACTAGTAATAGCAGCGCCAGCGTCAACAAGGGAAGAAGCAATAGAAATAACAAAAGAGTTAGCTAAAAAAAGTCAGTGGTTGTCACAAAGTGATTGGGTGGAGTAGATGGTGCTGCCTAGCATCATCTTTGATGATAGCCTAGCAGTATCTAGAGATACCAGCCCAGCATCAACAAAAGTTGTCAGCTCAGCGAAGTCACATATGACTTCAGATCAAGGAAATTTTCCATACGGAAAGATACTATAAGAGCCGTAGTTCGTAGATCGTAGGTTGTAGTTCGGAAGAGCTTTTTAAACCCAAGAAAATTTTCCACTCGGAAAGGTACATTAAATAAGACCTCAAGTTCCAGTCGCTCCTATCATAAAAGTCCTGACCCACATATAGGAGTGACTTTGATCTTAAAAGTATTTCCGACCTACTACCTACGACCAACGAACTACGATTCTATTAACAATGACCTCAGGTCTAAAGTGGGAAGAAGATGTAACAGAATATCAAATTCAAAATGAAAAAGACTGGGCAAAGGGGATACTATCCCAAAAACAAGACAAATACCCCGGAAAAAGCTTCAATTATAGCACAGGAGATACATACCTACTAGGATTAGTCATCCAAAATGCAACAGGAAAAGAGCTAAAGACTTATATGGAGGAAAAACTCCTAACACCATTAAACATCACTTGTGAATACTGGCACAAAAACAATGACCAGTACACATCAGGTTGCAACTTCTTCATCACACCAAAAGAAATGGCAATCTTCGGACAGATGATACTAGACAAAGGTAAGTACAAAGACAAACAAATAGTCCCACAAAACTGGATAGATATATCAACAAAAGAAACAATTAGCCTAAGGGAAGAGGAAGAATGTAGCTACGGTTACCTATGGTGGATAGACCACATCAAAAATCACAAAGTAATCACAGCCTGGGGACATGGAGGTCAAATGATACACATCATACCAGATAAGAAAATGGTAGTTGTATTTACAACAGACTCTAGTGGTGATGAAGGCTTTAGTTTTGGGGTATTGGAGGAAATACTTAGTCATTCCTAAAATAATAAATAGTTAGTTTGATTTTTAAAAAAAGTAATCATTTACTTGATTACTTTTTTAATTTTTTGATATTTTTTTCAAAAAAAATCTTGATATATATTGAAAATGAATTTGTAAATGATAGAATAAAAATGGTAGAAATTATGTCATTGAACTGTAATTGTGTATTTTAGTAATTATTGATTACTATTTTTCAATGAGATATTTCTTTTATAAAAGATATTTAGGAGAGTATAATGAAAAACTTCATAGACTTATTTGCAGGTATTGGTGGTTTTAGACGTGGTATGGAGATGAATGATTTAGAATGTGTTCTATCATGTGAATTGAACGAAAGTGCTCGATTAAGTTATTCAGTAATACATAATGAGAAATTCGATGATATTTTATTAGATGTTAATAATTTTGATAAAATAAAAAAAAGATTGTCTAATGTAAAGGTCGATATAATATGTGGTGGATTTCCATGTCAACCGTTTAGTCGTTCAGGAAAAAGAGAAGGATTTAAAGATAAAAACAAAGGCAGTTTGTTTTTTTCAACTATGAAAATTGTGAATTTTTTGAAACCGCAAACAATAATTCTTGAAAATGTTAAAGGTCTATTATCTATTGGAGAAGTAATAGCTACTGAGGATGATGAACCTAATATCGAAGTGGATAAAGGTAGTACATTTAAAGATATACTTTTTGAATTGGATAATGCGGGATATAACGTAGAATGGCAAGTTATTAATAGTGCACACTTTTGTAGTCAAAAACGTGAAAGAGTATTTATACATGCTGAATTAAAGAGTAATATATTTAAATCAATTTTTCCATTGCCTTCTATGAAACCCAGTTTAATAAAAGTATCTTCAAAAGTTGCGATAAAAGACTTTATAAATGAATTATTAATAGGTACAGGTCCTAATGGAGATAGTTTAGTGAGTAAAAGTGATACATTAAAAGTTTATAAATTAAATGATAGACAGATGTATTATGAAGATGGTTCAAACTTTATCTACTCAAGAGTGCATCCATTTAATAACTGGGGGATTATGATTAATAGTACTATATATACTACGAAAATTAATCATAAGTTACCTGATAAATATGAGTATAAACTTTCTGACATACTATTATCTGACGATGAAATTGCAAAAAAATATTCAAGTGAGATTCTTTCGAATGAAGATGTCGAAAAACAAAAACACTCTAAAAGCGCTAAAGTATGGAAAACTGGGAATAAAATGGGTAGAATGTCATTCCCAGATAGAATAGATAAACCTTCAAGAACACTTACAGCTCAAGCTACGGGAAGAGAATTAATGGTAATTGAGTATATACATAATGGGAAAAGAAAGTATCGTAAATTAACTGATTTGGAGTATTTAAGGTTACAAGGATTTAACGATTGTGATTATAAAAAGATGGTTGAAGCAGGTGTATCAAAAAATCAAATCAAAAAGCAGGCAGGGAATGCGGTTACTGTAAATGTAATTAATGAAATAGGTAGAAGACTTAGAAAGGAGATTAAATGAAATTTGGAGTACATTATTATAATGGAAGTGAAGTAGTAATTAATCATAATACTGAAATAAAGGATACTTTTAAAGAATTACTTGATGATATGAAAAGAATTACTGAGGAGGAAATAGTTGAGTTCAAGAAAGGTAAATTTTCTAAAAATTTAAGTATATCTAAAGCATTAAATTTTATTATTGATTATAAGTTGCTAGGAGCGGACTATATATCGGACGTTCCAATTGATAAGGATATAATTTCTAAGAAGAAGTGGGCAATAAAATATGTGAAAAATGGAATATTGGTCAATGTATGTTTTAAGCATAATTTAAATACATCGCACGAGTTATTAAAGCTTGAACTAGCAGTGAGAGATAATTATAATCCTGATATGGTGAATAATAAGGTAGGGGTATTAATCACTTTAACTGATAAACTTAAAAATCTTGGTGGTTTTGATAATTCAGTATGTACCTATGAGTTAATAAAATCTGAAATGGAATTATATAAAAGAGTGATTAATCAACCATTAGTAATAATAGCTCTTGATGAAGTTTCTAGTTTTGAAATAAGTATATTAAATAATAATGGAGGGAGAAAATCATATGTCAACGAATATTAATGAAAAAAAAGCTATTATAAAGGCGGAATTGCAAAGTATAAAAAATTCAAATAAACCTGATATGACGGGTGTGAAGATTCGATATGGAAATAAAGTCAAGTCTTATGATGTATATAAGATTCCCTTGAAATTACTAGTATTTAATAAAGATAATGGTAGAATTGGAACTAGAGTTAAGAGCCATGAAAAACAGATTGGCGAAATTAATGAGTATACAGAAAATGGCTCAAACTTAATTAGACAATATTTAATCGATTCAAAGAAAGAAAGAAATGACAAGACATTGGAAAGTCTTGCAAGGAATGGTCAGATGAGACATGGTATAGTCACATCCGATGGTATTATAGTAGATGGAAATAGAAGAGCCTCTTTACTAACAGAGTTATATAATAATAGAGATAGTTTTTGTAAAAAATTCAAATTGAATGATATTGATTTCACAGGATATTTTTTAGCAATTATTTTGGATGAGGATATAAGTAAAAAAGAAATACATCGACTTGAGACAGAAGTTCAGATGGGGGAAGATGAAAAAGTAGATTACAATGCTATAGAAAAATATCTCAAGGTTAGAGATTTGCTTGAGGATGAGTTTACTCCTTCTGAAATTGGTAGAATGATGGGAGAATCAACTACACAGATAAATACATGGTTAGAAACCTTAAAGTTGATGGATGAATATTTATTGAATTTCAATTATGTTGGAATTTATACAATGCTTGATAAACGAGAAGATCAATTTCTTACACTTTGCAAAGATTTGAAGAAGTTCACTAATAAGACATCTTACACCAACTGGGTTCCTAATAAACGAGATATATCGAAGCTTAAGTTAGTAGGTTTTGATTACATTAGATGTCAATATGAAGGGAAAGAATTTAGGAATTTAACAAAATCTAAAAAAGATAAGATTGATGGGATTTTTACAGATAAAACAACTTGGGAGGCATTTTATAATGGTCATATAGAAAATAAAAAGACTGTGAATGAGGATAGTGTTGAAAAAATACAGGAAGTTGCTACAGGAAATGATTATATTGAAGCATTGATTCAAAGGGACAAAGAGTTCACAACTACAGTAAAAAAAGGGTTTGTTGAAAATATTAAGAGAAGTGCTAATAAAATTGAAACAAAAATCCTTAATGATGAACCATATAAATTAATGTTTGAGGCATTAGAGTTGATTAAATCAATTGATACAAATCAAAAAAATTTTTATGTAGATAGAGTTCGAGAAATAAACAGTGATATCTATGACGTAGTGGATAGGTTTAGATTTAAGTTACAGAAAGGTTATCAAGATGAGTAGACTTAAAATAGAGTGCTTTGATAAAAGAATTGTTATATCAGGAAATATCACAGAGTTTTATTCAATTCCTTATATGAGAATATTTCTTAATGAGTTTGATGCACTAGTTGAATCAGATTTAATAACTATAAACTACAGTTCTGATGAAGAATTTATCGAAATATATAAAGAATTAAATGAAACTATAATTGAAGAGGGGTTTATATTTGAAGTCGGAGAAAATATAGGGATTCGCTATAATGATTTTTTATCAGAGGAAGATAGATTTAATCAATTTTCTAAGGAAGCGAGAGATATTAGAGAAAATAAAATTGAAAAAGATAGTTTTGAAGACTTTATTACAACATTGGATAGAGATATGATTAATAGAAAATTATATAGATTACAATATTTAAGTGCTTTCCATCTTGCTTTTTCCCAAAATGCATGTAACTTTTCTGTACCAGGAGCAGGAAAAACGTCAATAGTATATGGTGCGTATAGTTATCTAAGAAACTTAGAAAAAGAAAATTCAAAGTTTGTAGATAAGATACTTGTGATTTGTCCAATCAGTGCATTCGGACCATGGATTGATGAGTACGAAAGTTGCTACGGTGTTAAACCAAATTGTATGAGGATTTCGGGTGAAATATCTCAAGATGAGAAGAAAAGTTATTTTTACTCTATGCATCCAAAAGAGTTAACATTAATCTCATATCATTCGACTATTAATTTAAAAAAAGACTTAGAGTTTTACCTGAAAAATAACAATGTTCTTGTAGTACTAGATGAAGCGCATAAAATAAAAAACACTAATGGTGGAATAATCGCCAGTACAATAATGGATTTAGCAGAGTTTCCGAAGGCTAAATTTGTATTAACTGGTACCCCAATGCCAAATAGTTATAAGGATTTATATAATATATTTAAGTTTATTTGGCCTACAAAAGATATAGTAAAGTATAATCAAAATCAATTAGACAATATGACTTTAAATAGTAATGATGAGAGAATACCAGATCTTATTGATAATGTTAAGCCATTTTTTATTCGTATAAGGAAGAATGATTTATCTAACATGCCTGTACCTATTGAAAATGAACCTGTTAAGATTGAAATGGGTTTTTATCAGCGACAGATATATAGCTTTATATCGAGTAAAATAAAGTATGATTTGGATGAGTTAGCGTATAGTGAAGTTAAAAAAGAACTAGTAAAAGCAAAACTTGTAAGGTTAATGCAAGTTGCATCAAATCCATATTTGTTAGCTAATCCTGTACGTACGTTGGGAGTAGAACTTGATTTCGAAGTAGATAGTTTTAATGAATCAAGTATAGTTAAGACAATTGAAAACTATTTATCATTGGAAATTCCTCCAAAGTATGTAGCTACTCATAAACTCGTAGAGAAAATAAAAAATAAGGGGGAGAAGGTAGTAATTTGGACTACTTACATAGGTAACTTAAATGGTTTGAAAGATTTTTTAAACAGTAAAGGTATTAACACTGTGTCGGTTTATGGAGAAACACCTATTGAAAGTGATGATAAAGAAGTTATGTCACGTGAGCAAATTATTAAAGAATTTAAATCAAACGATGAGATCACTGTATTAGTTACTAATCCATTTGCAGTAGCTGAGTCAATTTCATTACATAAAGAATGTCACAATGCGATTTATTTTGAAAGAACTTTTAATGCAGCTCATTTTATTCAATCAAAGGATCGAATTCATCGCTATGGATTGCGGAGCACAGATGAGATTAATTACTACTATTTAGTGACTGAAGATTCAATTGATGAAAAAATTCATGAGGTGCTTAAAGAAAAAGAACGAAGAATGAGAGAAGTTATTGAGTCAGAAGAAATTCCTTTATTTAGGAATCTAGATGATGATGCGATTGATGATGAAACATTACTTAATATTATGAGGAATTACGATGAATTATAAATCTTTTTATAGCTGGGAGAAATTTGGCGATAAGAAAAAATTGATTAAAGTTATTAATACGATTATAAGAGTAAATGAGATAAAGTTTAACGACCTTATTAATCTATTAAAGGGATTGAATTTAGGTAGTAATAGAACTGTTCAAAGAATGGTGATTTTTTATTATTATATGGATTTTATTGATATTTGTGAAGGTAATGTGAAATACAAGGGAAACTTATCTGATACATATAATTTAAATGATAAAATTTTTTATAGGTTCTGCGAACAATATTTCAAATATAACCCTATTGAACTAGTAATATTTCTCAGTGAGAATACGGAATGTCAAACTATATTAGGCAGAAATATTCCATTGAGATATTCAAACTTTAGAGACTTTGCTATAAGTTTTGAAAAGTTAAAATTTAATATAGAGACAAATAGTTACAGTTTGTTAACTCACGATTTTACATGTTTTATTAAGAAAAAACGAAATCTGGCTTCATTAGAAAGGAGTCTTGATAGAAAGAGAGAACTAGGATTGATGGGTGAAGAGTTTATTTTAAATTTCGAAAAGAAGAGGTTAAATAGAACCGAAGGTATTGTTAGAATTTCAGATGATGATGTTTCTGCTGGGTATGATATAAAATCTTATAATAATCATAGTGATATTTACCACAATAGGTACATAGAAGTTAAAACTTATACTGAAAATGATAAAGTATATTTATCAAGAAATGAGATTCACGTTTCAAAGCTTCTAAAGGATAATTATTTTCTTTATTTGGTAGATGTAGATTTGATAAATACACCGGGTTACTCACCTATTATAATAAAAAATATGCATAAAAATTTGTTTGATAATGATTTAGTGAAAAGTAAAATTGAGTTGGTTTCTTATGAAGTATCTGATTTGAATAAATTAATATTAGAGTAAGTTAGTAGGTTAATAATTTTTTGAAAAATTCTTCAACAACGGATATGTTAAGAATATCTAATTTGTAATCAAATTCAAAGTATGGTGAAACATGTATGAATAAATCATATGGGTTTCACTATACTTTGTTTTTATTATAAAGTTATGAGTTAAAATATAAGAAATAGATGTTGAGAAGAAAAATAATATATTTCTTGTCAAGAAACTTTATTTTTTAAAAAACTTTATAAATTAATTAATATAAACTTTTAAGACCTGTGATCTCTCAAAATCCCATTCACTCCCAGCAAATCCCACCCAAATTACCATTTCCATAACCCATGGTTTTGACTAATAAATCTATTGAAAATTCTACAAATAGCTTAAAAAATGTAAATAATCTATACCATTTATAGAAACTAGAATTTCTTCTCAAAATACTAACTGTAAAAATACCATAAGGTCTGTCTGAGAAACGGAAAAATGTAGACCATGTCCCAAAAGATATTTTGTAAGAGAATGATTTGAAAAATAATATGTAAATGATACAATAAAATTGTTATTATTTGTTTAATATAAAACAGAAAGTTTGGTGGATTTATGAATAGTAAATTGTTGCAGGTTACGAAATATTTAAGGGATGCAGTAGCTGCTAGTGTTAACAGAAACATAACATTTAAGGAAGATAATTATTTTTATTTTGAAGTTGATAAACTTGTAGAAGGTAATATAGATAGAAAAATATATGACGAGTTTGATAAAGATAGGAAAAATAAAAGAAACCAAGATATAAATGTAATACTGATTCCTAAAGTTATAAGAATGATATTTAGATCCCAAGAAAAAATGAGTAGTACTTTTGAGGATCTTTCAGGAATATATTACATACCAGCGATATTAACTCCATATGGTCAATTGAAGTACGATAAGAGGAAACTACCATGGATGCCAAGGGTATATTTATCTCCGATGGTGGAACCTAAAATTTCTATGGGTAAGAAAACTGACTATGATGATTTTCTAAGTGACAGTATAGGACGTTTAAATAAAATAAAAAGTTGGAAAGAATATCTTTCTTTTGCAATAGATTTTTACGAATTAGTAACTAAATCAAGTTTTTATGATAATGAGATAAATGGTGTTGAGCTGGAAAGCCAAGTATATATTATTAAGGATGAAACTATAAATTCTGTAGGTGGAATATTAGATCTTTATGATGATATTGAAAAAAAAGTAGAAGATAATAAGTTGTATGAAAATATAACTTCAATAGAGAAAAGAAAAAAAGATGATTTAATAAAGAATACCAAAGAAAATATAATTCTTCATAAAGGTCAAATGGGACATGAGTATCCACTTTCGGATTCCCAGAGAGAGTGTATAAACCACTTGAATAATATGAATGTAGGTGAAATACTAGCTGTAAATGGGCCACCGGGAACAGGCAAAACAACTCTTTTACAATCGGTAGTAGCAGATTTGTTTGTAAAGCATGCAATGGATGATATAGATCCACCACTAATTGTGGCTGCTTCTACAAATAACCAAGCTGTTACGAATATTATTAGTTCTTTTGGATTACAAAAATCAGGTGATTCAAATATTGATGAAAGATGGATAAATGGAGCGGAAAGTTTAGCTGTATATTTTCCATCCGGTGCAAAAAAGAAAGAAGCAGAAGAAAAGGGATATCAATTTACTAATCAAAAGGGCGAGAACTTTTATGATGAGCTAAATAGTAAAGATAATATATTTTCATCAAAGAGAAAAATGTTAGAGGAGTCAAATAGATACTTTGATTCAACTTTCACCAGAATAGAAGAATGTAAGGAAGAAAATTCTAAAAGAATGCACCAACTAGAAAAGTTGAAAGTTAATATTTTATCATTTAGTGAAAAAATATTTGCTAATAATATTAGAATATTAGATATAGAAGATAGAATAGATCTTATAAATAATGAAATAGATAGTGTTCAGATATGTATAAGTGATTACGAACGAAGGATACAAGCATGGGAAGATAGGTATAGAAGCTTACCCATATTACTTAAATTATTTAAATTTATACCTTCAGTAAATAAAAAAATAATAAGAAAAAATATTACGTTACGTACTCAAAATGAGCATGATATGGATTTAGATGTATCTTGTTTAGATAGTATTATAGAGCGTTATAGTAAGTTGATTGTTGAGAAAAGAAATAACTTATCTCAAAAAGTGAAAGAAAAAAAGTTCTTTGTTGATTTACAGAGTGAGTATCTCTTTACTACATCTAGAATAAATGACTTAAAAGTAGACTTGAATAATGAGTTTACTATTGAATGGTGTAAGTGTAACGATATAAATGAAGTAAACAATTTGCTTGATAAAAGCTTGAGATACATATTGTTTTGGATAGCTGTTCATTACTATGAATGTAAATGGTTATTGAATGATGATAAAATTTCGGAGAAACAAAAGAATAGTAATTTCAAAAATATCTTAGATATTAGATTTAAAAGATTAAGTATGATATCACCATGTTATGTTATGACATTCTTTCATTTACCTAAAGTTTTTAAACATTATATAGGTGATGGTATAAGTAGTTATTTATACGAAAAAATAGATTTACTTATAGTAGATGAAGCTGGTCAAGTATCACCAGAAATAGCAGCTTGCTCATTTGCTTTAGCTAAAAAAGCAATAGTAGTAGGAGATGTAAATCAGATTGAACCAGTATGGTCTATTGAGAGAAGGCTAGATATGGCTTTGGCTATAGAGAATAATGTGATTGAATCTATTGTAGATTTTGACATACTAAGTGAAAATGGTTTAAATACATCAGAATCAAGTCTCATGAAATTATCATCATCAAGGTGTAAGTATGAGAAATTTGGTTTTGATGGGTTATTTTTAAATGAACATAGAAGGTGTTTTGATGAAATAATTGCTTATTGTAATGATTCGGTGTATGGTGGACATTTACTGCCATATAGAGGTAGTGGGGTAGGACATAAAACTAATAAATATGATGTAATTCCTCAAATAGGATACAGATATATAGAAACTGCTAATTCTCAGTTTAGAGGAGGTAGTAGATATAATGTTAATGAAGCTGAGCAAATATGTAATTGGATAAATGAACATTTTGATAGCATTAAGCTATCTTATGAAGATGAGGATGAAAAGAATCTTATAGGTATTATTACTCCATTTAAAGCTCAAGAAGTTTTTTTGAAGAAAGAAATCAAAAGAAGATTACCTTCTCACATTTATAAGAATATTGTATGTGGAACTGTTCACACATTCCAAGGAGCTGAAAGAACAATTATTATTATGTCAACTGTGTATGGTAATAAAGATGGATGTAGCTTTTTGGATATGAATAGAAGTATGTTGAATGTTGCAGTATCAAGAGCTAAGAATAATTTTCTGGTATTTGGTGATATAAACTGCTTGAATAAAATTTCTGATACTGCGAGTGGTTTGCTATACCAATATATAAAGGAAAGCAGTATCTAAGAACTAATAAATTAAAAATGACATTTTAAAGACAGCTGTAGTAAATATTAGCTGTCTTTTTGATTGGAGAGGTGAGAATGAAAAAAAGAGAAATTTGTACTACGCTAATAATTTATTTGCTAATTGCTATTTTTTATCAAGATGAAATTACTTCTTTTATTGGACATAAGTTATATGAGTTTTCTACGAATTTTAACGAAATCTATATAAAAATAGTATCATGGATTCTAGACAAAAATTATCAATATATCAATGAATATTATAGAATAGTATCGCTTGTTATATTGATATTCTTCAGTGTTTTTTTATTTAAAAACATAGATAAAATAAAGGCACATAATTTACTTAGTATTATATATAGATTTATAGTAGCTACTATTATTCAAATATTTGTCGTATTCAATGTTATATATACAGGAGCAAAATCATCAACAGAAAAACCGATTATAGAACTAGATGGAATTGCTAGGTTCAGTGCTTCCATAGCTTATTTAGGTGGAGGTGCAAAATCTATTGGAGGAGGGGGGATGCATGTAGGGTATATTGTGATGTTATTAATTATAGTTGTCGTAATTATGTTTAAGTATTATAAAAAGTTGTTTTTTAGTGTGGTAAAAAAAGTTTTATCTAACAAAAACGAAAAAGATACAGATGTAATGACATTGGGGCCAGGCCCCGACAAACTGACAAAATCACTCAAAAAACATTCATAAAATTTCCAGTGAGAAAATCAAACTAAATCTAGTTTAAAGAAATCATACGGAGACAATCCAGTAATATCAGTACATAGAGGGACATAAACATTTGCAAAATACTTTTCAAGTAAAAGATTACCTGTAAAAAATCAAGGTGAGGGCTGTCCCTCGAGAGTCATTTTGTCTTGTCCTAGCCCCAAGGAGCATCTTATTAATGTATTGGAACATTTTGCCGACGTTGGCAAAACGATAGATATGCCTAAGGGTGCAACGCGTACAATAGATGAACTAATGTTATCACGTTATGCATGTTACCTAATTGTTCCAAAAGGTAATCCACGTAAGGAAATCATAGCACAAGTAATGACATTGGGGTCAGGCCCCTACAAACTGACAAAATCACTCAAAAAACACTCACAAAATTTCCAGCGAGAAAATCAAACTAAATCTAGTTTGAAGAAATCATATGCAGACAATCCAGTAATATGAGTACATAGAGGTGCATAATCATTTGCAAAATACTTTTCAAGTAAAAGATTCCCTGTAAAAAATCAAGGTGAGGGCTGTCCCTCAAGAGTCAATTTGTCCTGTCCTAGCCCCAAAAAGCATCTTATTAATGTATTGGAACATTTTGCCGACGTTGGCAAAACGATAGATATGCCTAAGGGTGCAACACGTACAATAGATGACCTAATGTTATCACGTTATGCATGTTACCCCTAATTGTTCAAAATGGAGATCCACGTAAGGAAATTATAGCACAAGGGCAATCATAAAATCTCATGGGGTCAAGTTTCTCATCCTTGCATTTCTTAATTAGTCTGATAGTCGGGTAGTCTGTTTGTCTGATAGGAATGGCTTTTTAATCAAGTCATTTATTTAACTTAATGCATAAATGAAGACTGCTTTAAATCTTTATTTTTTAAAGCTTACCCAAGTAAGGTAACCATGCTGACTGCAAAGCAATCTCTACCCAGCTAAGTAGTAACTCACCTTAGCTACTACCCGTAAACGATAGTAAACATTATCCGCGAACACAGAGAGCGCTCCCCAGATTTTCCATAAGAAAATCAGTAAAAAAAGGAGCTGAAAACAATGGCATGCTCATTCTGCCAAAACCTAAAAATAATAAAACAAACAAAACTATCCTACGCAATCCACGACAAATACCCAGTAAGCCCAGGACACACACTAATAATCCCAAAACGCCACGTATCAAATTACTTTGATCTAACAGACTAAGAAAAGATAGACCTACATAAACTAATGGAAGAGATGAAAGACCATCTATACTTTTGGGGTCAGATCCCTCATTCTTACATTTCTATTACTAACTAAAATCATATTTTCAATAACTAATGTATTTCTTTAAACCTTATAAAATGAATTGAAAATTGATAATTAAATGATACAATTACTTTGGAAGTAATTGTAATTTTTTTTATACTTTCTTATAAAAAATAAATGAGAGTGTGGTAGATAATTTATGAAAGATACTATATCAATGATTCAGGTTTTTGAAGGATATGTTAGAAACTATAGACGGTTGAATATTCACCAAGCTGCTAACAAAAGTCAATTTACTAAGAAGGAAGTCGAATATTTTTCAATGTTAGGAGAATATCTAGGATTATTTCCTTTTGTAGAGGATACTAAACCAAACCATGATTATGGTAGATCAAGACCAATGGATCTTTCTTGGTGGAAATGGGATGAAAGAATAGATACAGAATGCTTTACTAATTTGGTACTTCATTTAGAGAGAGAAAACATATACAAAAAAGATATGGAAACAATAGATAAATTATTTTGGTCAACAGAGGATGATTATGTTCCAGACTATGTTATAGGAATAATGAATATCGAAAAAACAGAAAGAATTAAAACACTTCAAGAAGAAGTAAAGAAAAGAAATAAAATTCAAAACTCAGAGTGTTTGATGATTTATAGATATTGGGATAAGAAAGAGGATTATTATAGAATTTTCTCATACTACATAAGTCATGATATGAAAACAGTTTTTGAAAGAAAGGCAATATCAGATGTAGACAACTCAGGATACTGGTATATGAGTTTTGAAGAGGAGTATTAAAGATGAAAATATATGCAGTAAAATCCTTTGGGGTCAAGTCCCTCATCCTTGCATTTGAATCAAACCCTCAAATAATTTCAAAAGGAGGCCTGTCATGAAAATGCTTAAAACATTGATACCCTACATAATAATATTAATTTCAACTTTTTATGGATTACCATTACTAGGTAAAGACACAGGATCTTTTATGGTAATATTATTAATCCTAATGCCTTTAATATGCATAGTTACATCATTCGTATATAGGAAGAAACATCAGTCCAATTACATATTGCCTATAACAATAGCCATATTATTCACACCAACAGTCTACATATACTACAACTCATCAGCATTCTTTTATCTTCCTGTATATACTGTATTATCAATAGTAGCAACGCTATTAGCTAAAGTAACAACAACTAAAAAAGGCTAGGACAAAAAACGAAAAAACTTTTGGGGTCAGGTCCCTCACCCTTGCATTTGAAATAATTATAGATCATTTGTTGAAGATACTTTTTTATGAGTAAAGTCATTTAAATAACTCAACAACCCGTAAACGATAGTAAACACTATCCGCGAACATCGAGAGCACTCCCCAGATTGCCATAAGAAAATCAGTAAAAAAAGGAGCTGAAGACAATGAACTGCCCATTCTGCCAAAACCTAAAAACAATAAAAGAATCAAAACTATCCATAGCAATATACGACAAATACCCAGTAAACAAAGGCCACACCCTAATCATCCCAAAACGCCACGTATCAAACTACTTTGATCTAACAGACGAAGAAAAGCTAGACCTACATAAACTAATGGAAGAGATGAAAATCTACCTAGTATTAATGTCAATATAGAAATGCACGATAATGTCCGTATAAGAATGTACAAGTTTGCTAATTTTGACTTTCATCAATCCTGGATAATGCCTGTGATGTTCGATAAGAATTTCCAATGATATTTACAATACTAGAATGATG
>JAOARG010000069.1 GCA_025210655.1 Bacillota bacterium | reverse complement strand
ATAATTATGAATCTAACATATTTATATAAAGAATCAACTGATTGATATAATCTTTCGTTTTGAAGGTCTATAACAAAACATTATTAATTATAATTCTTCTATATATATCCTTTTGTGCTTTTGAAAAAACTGCAAACAACGATCTATGATGTTTTTTAGATCAATCTAATTTCATTATTGCTTATTATCTATTATCTTTTGCATTAACATTTTGCATTTTCCACAACTGGAGCCTGCATCAGTTATTTCTTCTATTTTCTCTACTGAATCTGCTCCATTTCTAACTATAGTCACTACAGTTTCCATAGAAATATTATGACAAGCACAGGCTACTGATAATATTTTTTCTATATCTTTAATACAGTTACCGCATACTGTTCCTGCACCAGTAATCTTTTGGATGTCTTCTAATGTACGGGCACCGTCTACCATTGCTTTTCTGATATCTCCATAACTTACTTCTTTACAGTGACAAATAATTCTATTTACAGGTATAAGCAAGGCTGTTACAAGTATCTCTTTATCACTTCTCATGGAGTGTATTGATCCGGCTGGTGCGACAAAAACATCCCCTACTTCCAACTTTACTTCCTTGTCTTCTAGTATTCCAAATCCTGATCCTTTTATGCAATAAAAAACTTCGTCATGAACTGGATGTTCATGGAGTGGTACTATGGTATCAGAAGTAACATGATATACCTTTGTTTCAATAGCTTCTTTTATAGCATTTATATCCATATTTTTTTACTCCTTTTGATGTCTAAACAATAAGATTAGTATTTTTCATAGTTGAATTTTACTATTCTTCTTTGTATTTTTAAATGCTAATTTTGGAGCAATAATATTCATAATGGAACCGAATTTATTTATTTCTCTATTTGTTATTGTATTTCTACAGTTTGTCTCTGTTTTCTATAATTGGCACTAGAAATGATATTACATATAATTCTTCATTTGTTCTTAAGGCATGTATTTCTCCTGCTCTAGCTATAAATGTCATCCCAACTTTCAACTCTACTTCTTTATCTGCCATAACTCCAAAACCTGATCCTTTGATACAGTAAAAAATTTCATCGTGGCCTGAATGTTTATGGAGTGGTACTACTATGTCTGATGATATATGATATATTTTTTCTTCAATAGAATTTTTTATTAAATCAAAATTTTGATTTTCACTCGAGAATAAATCTAACTTGTCGACTTTAATTTTATTCCTAAATTCTTTTGGACTTATTCCTGCATGTCTCTTAAAAAATCTTGACATGTTTGATGCTTCTGAGAAACCTAAATGATCAGATATTTCATTTATACTATTTTGCTCAAAACTCAGCTTGAATTTTATCCTTTGAATAAGTTGATTTATTATATATTGCTTTGCAGATTTATCAACTGCTTTTCGTGTAATTTGATTGACTGTTTTTTCTGAAACATGCATCATTTTTGCATATCCTTCTACTGTTTTTTCATGATCAATATTTTTTTCAAGCAACTCAGTAAATTGTAAAAACATTTCATTCTTCTGTGCTGCTAATGTACTATCCATATTTCCGCTGTTTACTATTATTTGAATAATGGAATTTAGTGTTGATGCAATTACCTTATTGGTTATTACTTGATTTGAAATCTTATACATACTGAGTATCGATTGAAATAAATTACTAATTATTGAACTATATAAATCTATTGTAGTAATATGAGGATTCAAAAGACTTCTTTTGAATAGATTCTTTGCTTCACTGCTATCCTTACTTAAAAATTCACACATGAAACCTTCAGTAAACATGATTATATATCCTTTAACATTTTCATAGTCACAATACTTATGAACTCTATTGTTAGAAATAACTAATGCTTCTCCAGCATTGACAGTATACTCAACAAAGTCAATCTCATGGCTTGATCTCCCCTCTGTAACATATATAAGATTATAGAAATTGCTTCTATATTGTTTTTTTATAAATCTTGGATTAATTGATTGAAAAAATATATCCAGTGATACTATTTCAAATCCACTATTTTTATTTGTAGTCTTAAATTCAATTTTATTAACCATATTTTGGACCTCTCTTTCTTATATATTTACATATCTTACTTGAAGTATAGTTCCATTTTTGATAATTTTGAAGGGTAATATCACACCAAAAATATTCAAAAAGAAACCGAGATACTATATTCTTATAGTACCTCGGTTTAATACAAGTCTATCATATTTTTATTTATTATAGCCTAACTTCTCTCGGTTCATTACCTGAAAAATCAGCTAGTATTGCTTTTGCATCTTCTAAATAAAATATTTCAAAATCTGGGTTTTCTGCTGTCTTATATACCATCTTTACTATTTCACTCTTTTCGACGATTGCTTTTTTTATCTTCATATCATCTGAGAAAACAACTTTTCCTTTTAATCTAATCCATTTATAATCTGTAGTAGAGACTGATAGTTCTATATATGGTGATTTACTCATTTCCTTAAATACTTCTTTTTGATTACTTGTACAAAAATATAATTTACTATCTTCCTCATGCATAAATTGGAAAGGTCTTACTTTGGGTTTTCCATCCAAACCTATAGTCGCAAAATATTGTACTGGATTTTCTTCTAATAATTTAATAACATCATGCATTTTATTTCCTCCTAAGTTAATTTATTATTATTCTCCTCTAAACTCAATAAACTCTCCATCAGGACCAAGTACTACTACCCTTTTCCATTTTTCCTCGCCAACTTCCCTTGCTCCTGCAATATGAGGTTCTGTATCAATTTTTATTCCTAGGTCAAGTAAGCGTTTGTAGTCCTCTTGAAAGTTGTCACTTTCAAGACAAAAATGGAAGCCTTTATTGTTTTGATCTATAATATTTGGTATATGAATAAGTTCTAAAACAGTATCCCCAAGTTTTAGATATACTATCTTTTCAACTGCATCAATTGGGACATCATGCTCATGATATTTTTCAAATCCTAGAACTTCTTCATAAAATGAAATAGATTTTGATCGATCCCTAACTGTTAATGCCAAATGGTCAATACGTTTAAACATTTTTACCTCCTAGTCTGAGATTTCCTTTCTGAATCTGTTACAATAAAATCTTACTACTTTTATATCTTATTTTTAATGTTATTACCGGAGGATTATTATTCATAATGGAACCATAATATTTTATGACAATAAAACATTATGTATTTTAAATTAATTAAAATAACAAAATCAACTATTTCTTAGCTTTTTGCTAGAAATAGTTGATTAGCTGATTTTATCCATATTATTTAATTTAGTGCTACAATTTTATTTTTACCATAAACCTATCTTGATGGTGAAATATTTAGTATCAACTCTATACCAAATTTATCGTATATTTGATTTTTTACATTTTTAAGATTATTGTCTAATTCT
Organism: Bacillota bacterium; assembly: GCA_025210655.1. Classification (GTDB taxonomy): domain Bacteria; phylum Bacillota; class Clostridia; order Peptostreptococcales; family Acidaminobacteraceae; genus JAOARG01. The sequence goes on along the minus strand of JAOARG010000069.1, from coordinate 219,803 downwards.
TCTATTGTAATTTTTTCTGAGACACTGGCATTTACTGTTGCAAGTTTGTTGTAGTAGCCGTAATCATGTACAATCAATTCATTTACTTTTTCTACGAAAGGTATCGACTTGAGCATGCTGTAAATTTCTTTTTCTTGATCCTGATCTAAATCTACTCCTATTAGTACTTTTTTATAATACGATATTGTTCTAAGTCCAGTTAAAATCATAACTTCGGCCATAACTATAATCGCAAGTTTGGAGAATAGAGGCAAATGTGAAAAAACACCTGAAAGTGTAATAACATTTACTAGGCCAATAAATGATTCATTTCTTGTGATTAAGCCAATTATCTTCAAATTTGTTGCTTCTAGGTTTTTACCTTCTTTGATGGTAAGACTACCTAAATAGAATTTGATTATAGATATTACTGCTATTATCATCAAAATCATATGATTTTCAGGATGTTCATGACCCATACGAAGTCCTTCTCTGAAAAATGCTAATCCAAAGTATATAAGAACTACAGATAAGGCAATGTTGAAAAAATATTCCTTTCGGCCATTTATCAGTCTTTTTTCTTTGGTGACTTCGTGTTGATTTTTATTTACATACCATGCGTTTATAAAGGCTATGGAAGCTCCTATAAAACCACTTATGGCCTGTGCATAAAGTAGTGTTGAGTGTATCCATATTGCTATAGCTAGAACTAAAATACCTAAAATAAAATCAACATAGAACTCAAGCTGTGCTGCTTTTTTTATAGATTGTTCCCTTTTCATATTACCTCCAATTTAATGATGATATTTGCCTAATATAGTCTATACTTTAGAGGCCTATGCCTTATCATCATTATGACTACTGATACTTGATTTTTCAGATGAATTTTCCTTATGTTCCCTTAAACGTTCTTGATTTTTCCCTTTCTTAATCTTCTTTGCTAACTTCTTTAATATTAGTAATCTTCCTAAACCACTCATTTAAAACTCCTCCATTTTTGAGACACTTGAATTTTTTATATTTTATATATTTTTCTTTAGCATTTTATTCAACTCTTTTGCATTTATATAATTTTTTATAATCACTAGACACCATGATAAAAAGTACAAGCTAGTTGTATAAGCTAGTATCTTACTTATTGAAGAAAAATTTCTAATCCATCCGTTAAAGTAAGATAAAGTGAGTATCATGGCATGAATTGATATATAGTGTATTATTAACCCTGATAAAAAACTTAGTCTTTCTGTATCAAATACTATTGTCATGACCCCAGAAAATATAGATATGATAATTACAGTAATTATTGCAGATGGATTTTCAATAATAATCCTCCTAAAAATTATTAGTAATTATGTAAAGGGCCTTATATCTTCTTAAACTATAATATATTAAATCACTAACCATTATAATTAATTTAATACCCTAGTCAATATATAAAGACACAAGCGGTTGAAAATGGAGCATGAAATGCATGGGAAGGGGATTAGTCGGATTGTATGATAGTCTTTTGTAAGTATAACAGAAAGCATTTTAGATAGATTCTATTATTCTATCCAAAATGCTTTCTATAATCTTTTAATAACATATTTATTTTTTATTCAAAGCTTCAGTAAAAATTTCGATTTTATTTTCTATTTCTTCATTTCCATCTATTGCTTTATTCTCAGTATCTTTTGCATATATGGATCCTATAAAATCAGCATTCATGTGATTGAAAGCTACTGCGCTTACCCCATCCATCATTAGCTCAATATTTGGCCAATCAGCTCCTGTTGTAGCAAGTAATATAGCTTTTTTCCTTTTGGGCTTATCTTCTTCATTCTTTCTGATAAACTCATTTGACCAATAAGGTTGAAGCCTTGAAAAAAAAGTTACCACTGGAGCTGATGGAATTCCAAAATGCATAGGAGTGGCAATAACTACAGCATCACAATCATATATATAATCGTAAATTTCTGTCATATCATCATTTATTGAACATCCACTTTGGTGGAAGCAATATTTACAATCTTTGCAAGGGACAATTTTAGAATTATAACAATCTAGAAACTTTATTTCTCCTTCAATATTCTTAAGTGTTTTATCTAATAATTTTTTTGTGTAGCTATTTTTTTGTGGTGAACCATAAATCACGAGTGTTTTCATATTTCCCTCCATTGAAATTAACAACTTAGTTAGTCATCTTTTATATACTTATATCTTGATTTAAGTATAGTCTTTTTCTTTCGAACACCACTTGGTGTCTCTTCTACATATTTCTTGAAATCTCTAATAAAATGGGCTTGATCATAATAATCCGAATCATATGCTATGTCAGTGAGTTTTACATCAGATTTGCCAATAACTTTTCTTGTTGCATCATGAAATCTTTTAATTTTGAAAAATTTTGCCGGTGGGATTCCTACATATTTTTTGAATAATCTTTCTACATACTTATTTGACAAATTAAGCTCACTTTTTACTAAGTCAAAAACACCCTCACCTACTTGGCAAAACGAATATAAGATTTCCATTAGATCTTCATCAATAGAAGACTCTGAAATTGATTCTACTAAAGCATCTTCTAGCAAAGTAATAAAATTATCTGGTATATCTTCAGAAAATTTATCCCTGTGTTTATTTCTTGCTTCTTTTATTCTTTTATCAAGTTTTGGATTAACAATTTTTAAATCAACAGAACGATTTTTATACTTATCTAGATCATCTCCAACTATGGGATAAAAACCCCACGGTTTGAAACTAACTCCAAATAATACAAGATGTCCATTTGATCTAACCATAGTTGGTGAATCCATCATAGCAGTAAAAAAAGCTTCTCTTTTAAGTTCAAAAACTTCATTTTTTTTAACATAATATTGACCTTCTATCGTTAGAAGCATATCTATATGATCTATAGGAATAATTTTAAGAGTTTCATTATGCATATCACCCTGAGCTATCCAATAATGATTAACATAATTCTTTAAATCTTCCCTAACTTCATTATAAAATTTCATAACAAGTGACATGAAAACACCCTCTCAATTAATGAATTTATTAATATATTTATACCATATCTTCTATAAAAAAATCATTAGGGTATTCAGTGTATACATCCAAGATAGTCTAGCATAAGGGATATATTAATTAATAGATTATCAACTCCTCTACGTTATACCTAAGTTCACATTAAATATAATAGATAAAGAAATGATAAAATTGTATGAAAAAGACAAGTTGAGGGAAATTTTTAGTCCTGTTGGCTGATGGGTGGGGGTTTAAGAAACTTTCTATTAAGTTAAACTAATTTGAAGTTGGGTCACATCTTCACGGAGAAAATCAGTTGATTCTGGGTCATGTTTGTCTGATAGTACTTAGTCTGTTTGTCTGATAGGAAATGCTTTAAAAAACTTTCTTCTAGGTTAAACTAATTTGTGAGCTACTAATTCAAATTGAAGTGATTTTATTCAGTTTGAAATTATGGTTTTGCACGGCAAGAAGCATCCTTTTATTTCTTATTTGTAGAAAATCAGTTGGTATAGACTCTTATGTAAAGTATCTTTCCGTTAGGAAAATTACCTTTGATGAATTGAGTATTAATTTCCCTAGTCTAGAATTATTCTTGTTACATTCTTACCTAGACATGAACATAGTGATTTCCCAGACGCTTTAGCCTTAAACTTAATAAGATAGCCTTGTATTATTTTCTGCCATCGATTCGCTGGTAATCGTAGTATTCTTTCTGCATAAATACAAAGAGAGTGTAGATTTTTTCTACACTATGAAACTACCGCCTTCACAGTTATTGTCATTTACATATAGGGATCCATATTTCTTCTTTTGCATCTTCCTTTGTTGGATCATATCCTTCTTCTAGTATTTCAAAATGCTCTCTATTATCAACTGTATATCCCGATTTTGGCATCCATTCTTGATAAATATATTTTAGGGATTTAGCAAAGCTACTAGCTGGACCTATATGGATAAATACAGCATACATACCCGATTTTAGTCTATATACTTCCATATTTTCTGCTAAATTTTCTACTGAAGTAACTTCAACTAGTGCCCATTTTGTATATATTTTTGCCGGATTTAGATTATGATAATCAAATACTTCATCATACACTTGAAGTGAATAATACTTATTATCTACCCTATTTTTAATAGTATTTCTATTGGGCATGAAGTTTCTCCATAACTTGAAGGTTTTATCATCAATATAAGACATTTTTTCATTCATACCTACTAAGAGTTTTTCACTTATTTTTTCGATTCTAAATTCCATATTTGCCATACTCCTCATTTGTTTTTTCTACTATTACAGCCTTCTTTCTTTAAACTTTATATATTACAATATAATTTTTATATACTGCTTTTCTTGTAATTCAATATATTCAGTACTACAAAATTCTTCATATGATATTGTCTTATCTAATTCCATATTTCTAGGTAGATAATCTTCATCTTCCCAGGAACAATAAAATTCTATAAAGCCTTTATCTACTTTTATATCCTTCAAAACTTCATCAAGTAGTTTTTTATCTTTTACTAAACTCTTCATTAAACTATCATTTACTTCACATTTTGGATACATAATGGTTTTTAATTGAATTTCGTAAACAAACTGATTTTCAAACTTGTTTAAGTTTACTGATACTTCTGAAGAAACTTCTACAATATATATGCCAAATTCAGGTTCAGATTCAAAAACTACAATATTGTTTTTGAACCAATCCAAGTCTTTTTCTTTAAATGAGAGTACTCCAGAATCTATTTCAACCCTACCATTAACAATGGCCTTTTTTTCGCTTATCACTTCTACTGTCTCAACTTCAATCTTATTGCTCCCAAAATTCCCTGTTCTAATCGGCACTGGAGTTGCCATATATGTAATAATAGACATTGTCTCTCCTTATTTTTAATTTAATCTATACTTATTTTACATTATTTTTTCTAGCAATAATATTACTGATATTTTAAAAATATAAAGCCTGGAGATTTTAATACTCTCCATGTCTATTAAGAATTTCCTCTAAGGAAAAATCACTCTATATGAATGTCATATCTATGCTGAAAATAGCGACTTTGTCTGGGGTCTTATATAGAGTAGCTTTAATGAGCATAAAATCTCAAAGTTTATTTAATTTATTTCTTGGTATTAGTATCAATAAGTGTTAGAATAAATAAAATTTATTATTCTAAGGAGGACTATTATGGATACTGTAAAGCAGATTAATTCTATAAGTGATCTTCATGAGTTGTTTGGATATGATGGTTTTGTTAATCCATATATTACTTTAATTAATTTGGACAAAACTAACCTTAGGGAAGAACTAAGATCGTTAAAGTTTTCTATAAATCTTTATACAATAACTATGAAAAATAGTAAAGAATGCTGGCTAAAGTATGGGCGACAAGTATACGACTTTAGTGCTGGTAGTTTACTATTTACTTCCCCTGGTCAAGTTTTTTTACTTGATTCAGTATATGATGATCTTCACTGTGAAGGATGGATGTTGTGTTTTCATCCAGATTTAATTAGGGATAGTCATATTGAAGAAAAAATGATTGAGTACACTTATTTTTCTTATGATACTTATGAAGCCCTACACTTATCAAATCAAGAAACCTTAATGGTAAATGAAGTTATTAATAACATAACTAAAGAATATACTTTATCGGAAGATGATTTCAGTAAATCCATACTTCTTTCTTATATTGAAGTACTTTTAAACTATTCTAGTAGATTTTATGCACGACAATTTGAAACTAGATCAAAATCGAATAAGGATTATCTAATTAAGTTTGAAGAAATATTGAAAAAGGCCTTTAGTGATACAAATGATTTTAACCATATACCTTCAGTTAAAGAAATTGCAAAGGAACTCGGTTATTCTCCAAACTATTTAAGCGACATGTTGAAAAAGGAAACTGGATTAACTGGATCTGAACATATTCAGAATCACATGCTAGAAAAAGCCAAAAGCTTACTGGTTAATAAGAGTCTCACAATAAATGATATAAGCATTATTTTAGGATTTGAACAACAAGCAAACTTCTCAAAATTCTTTAAATCCAAGACTGGAAAGTCACCAAGTATATATAGGAAGTCTATTTAAAAACATTACTTTTGTAATGTTTTTTTCATTTCTGTGATTTGGCAAAATTCTTATGTAATTGAGCAATAGTTAAAAACCCTTAATCCACATATACTTAAGATAACAAAAGACAAGAACAAAGGGACTGGAGGTAATAAAATGTTGAGTTACAAGGGACAAGTAATTGTAATTACTGGTGGTGCTACTGGTATAGGATTCGCCTTTGCAAAAGCAATGGGACTTGAAGGTGGCAAAATAGTCATTGCATCTCGAAGAATTCAAAAGGTTAATGATGCAGTTGATAAGTTAAGATCTATAGGTATTGAAGCAAGTGGAACAAATTGTGATGTAAGTAAAAGAGAAGATGTCTTAAGGCTTAAGTCTTTTGCAAATCAGAGATACGGAAAAGTAAATGTTCTTCTTAATAATGCGGGAATTACTCAGGACCAACTTCCTGTTTTAGATACTGATATTGATGTCTACAGAAAGTTATTTGAAATAAATTATTTTGGAGTGCTTAACTGTATCCAAATTTTCGCTGAGGATTTCAAGAATGCTCCTTCTGCAATTTACAATGTAGGATCTGAAAATAGTTTATTCAATGGAGTTCCTTTAGCAGCGGGCTATATTTCAACAAAACATGCCTTATTAGGACTAACAGAATCATTAAGAGAAGAACTTTGGGAAAATACAAATGTATCCTTCATTGTACCTGGATTAGTTGAATCAGAACTTTCCGAGGGCTTCCTAAAGGGAATGGATGTTGACAAATTTGTCTCAATAATAATGAAACAATTGAAAGCAAATCAATTTTACTGTGTTGCCCATGCCCATAATATAGTTAGAATAAATAAGCGTTATGAAGCACTCAATACGGCATATAACACATTCGCTCCACGCTATATGAACGATTCTGAATTTGATGTAAGGACACAGATAAATAACATAATGAAAAAGGAGGAAATATAAATGAGTAATAAAATAATTATCGTTACTGGTGCTAGTTCTGGTTTTGGAAAGGATACTGTAAAAAAATTCTTAAATGATGGAAATGTTGTATATGCCGGAGCAAGAAGAGTTGAAAGAATGAAAGATATTGAAAAACTTGGAGCAAAAGTTATGAAACTTGATATAACAGAAGATGAAAGTGTAAATGTATTTATCGATACTATAGTTAAGGAACATGGAAAAATCGATGCCCTTATCAACAATGCTGGTTATGGTGCATACGGTATGGCAGAAGCAGTTTCCATTGAGGATGCTCAACGTCAATATGATGTAAATGTATTTGGTACTGCTAGAATGACTAAAGCTGTTTTACCCCATATGCGTAATAAGAAAAGTGGAACAATAGTTAATGTATCTTCAATTGCTGGTAAATTAACTACTCCTATGTGTGCATGGTATAGTTCATCTAAATTTGCCCTTGAAGCATATTCTGATGCATTAAGACGTGAAGTTAAGGGATTTGGCATCAATGTTGTTTTAGTTGAACCAGGTGCAATGAATACTGGCTTCTTTGAAGTAGCAGAAAAGGAAGTAAGAAAAATAGATCATCCAAAAGCTTATGCAAAATCTGTAGATGCATTTTTAAATGCAATGGCTAAGGCCTATAAGAATCCACCATCTACAGAAAAAGTTGTAAATACTATTTTCAAAGCTGTTAATACTCAGTCACCAAAAGCTCGTTACAAAGTTGGTACCGATGCTAAGATGGGTGGTATTATGGCAAGACTACCTGACAAAATGCTGGATTCGATTTTAATTAGTATGTATTCTTAATAAGAACTGCCCTTTACGGGCAGTTTTTGAATTTCTTCAAATCCCTTTTTAGCCTTAATTCCATATTATTAGAAATCGAATGATACTCTAACATACCTAAATACTGTCCAGCAGATAATAAGTCCTTGAATTTTTCTGAGGTTTGACCATAATCTCCTCCATGGGTTATAAATAGTCCTACTTTTTTATTCGAAAAATCATTGGCTTTTACAAAATCTATAACCGGTGGAGTAACTTTATACATCCAACATGGTGATCCTATTAGAATAGTGTCGTATTCATCTATATCTATCCAGCTTGTGTCAAGGTTTTGAAGTCCATACATTTGAGCCAAAATCCTTGGTGTTCTCATAATTGCACTTCCACTGGATTTTTGATTTTGATTTATTTTCTTTATATCGGCATTAAGTATTTCAGCAATAAGTTTTGCGACTTTTTCTGTATGTCCCTGAACCGAATGATAAACAATCAATATTTTATTTTTACTCATTTTATCACCTCTTAGATATTAATATTTATGCGATTCCTACTTGCTTTCTACTCACCGAATATACCCTTCTCACTAAATCAAGATCTAGTGCTTGCTTATTTGGCTCTCTAATATAATCTTCATAAATAAATTTACCCGATACACCTTCATACTCATTTGAAGTAACAAGGGTTAAAATTCTTTCAGCTCCTACTCTTGGTGGAGATGCAAATAATCTTGACCAAATTTGAGGAATCATCATTAATCCCTTTGCACGTCGCATAAGATTTGTATTTATGAATCCTGGGTTTAGGGCATTTATTGTTACATTTGTACCTTCTAATTCTTTAGCCAACTCTTGGGTACACATAATCATTGATAATTTTGCCATACCATATCTGTTTGCACTGGATGTGGGTTTATTCTTTTCAATAATATCGAAATCAATTCTTCCCAATCCTTGCATAGCTGAAGATAAGTTTACTATTCTTGCCTTTGGAGCTTTCTTTAAATGATCTAAAAGTAAATTTGTAAGTAGGAATGGTCCCAAATGATTTGTTGCCCAAGATAATTCATGACCTTCACTTGTTATTATATGTTCGAATATATTTGCCCCTGCACAATTTATTAAATAATCTATATGACTACAGCTTTTAGCAACTTCATTCGCTGCATGACGTACACTTTCTTTTAAGGAAAGATCACATACAACATGATGAATCCTCTTATTTCCAGTCTTCTGTGTTACTTCATGGATTACTTTTTTAGTTTTATTAGGTGTTCTTCCTAATAAAAATATTTCAGCTCCGCTGTTGGCTAAATCTTCAAATGCTATTCTTCCCATACCATCTGTACCACCAACGAAAACAACAATCTTATCCTTAACCTTTGCCATGTTTTGCGGATCATGATAAATTTTATTATTCATATAAACACTCCTTTTTAACTTGTGTAAAGTTTTATTTTTTTGTTTTGGAATTTTTATTCCAATTTCATCATACTAATTCCTTTTCTTTTTGTCAATAAGTTTTTGGAATTTTTATTCCATAGTCGTAAACAATATGTTCTTAATTTGACTTTTAGGCAGTATTAATATATTATTATAGAAAATATATTCCAAGGAGTGTCATATGAGTAAAAGAGATGATATTTTAAATGCTACTCTTGAATTAATCAACGAGGAAGGTCTGCAGTCTGTTACATTTCAAAAAATATTCAAACGTGCCAATGTAGGTTCTGGTACCTTATATAACTATTTTAAAAATAAAGATGAAATCATTGGTGAACTGTTCATACAATCTATAAATATACTAGAATCCTATGAACTACCTGAAAACTATGAATCAATGGAATTGATAGAAAAATTCAATACTGTAATCAACATATTTATAAACTTTATGAAAAACTATGAGAAAGAATATCTTTTCGCTGAAAACTTTAGTGACTACCATATAATTAAAGACAGAAACATGATTTCAACTGATGAATACTATGGTGTTCTGAAAGAATTTCACTCTATAATTGAAATGGGACAGGAAAAAGGTATCTTCAGAAAAATGGATGTGGCACTTAGTATTCAAATACTAAGCGGAATCATATCTACACCTTATAAGGGATCAAATCATGGTAAATATGATTTTGATGATAATTGTAAAAATGAGATAAGATTGTCTTGTTGGAAGGCTTTACAGATATGAAAAACTGCCTTTGGCAGTTTTTTCGTAGGTGGTAGGTCGTAGGTTGTAGGTCGGTAAGTTCATAATTAACTAAATAAAATAACAAAAATCCCCAGTAAGAATCTATAGATTCTTACTGGGGATATATTTTTTAAGACCTTATGAACCACGACCTACGACCTACGATTTACGGCCCTTTAAATTTCAATCTCCAAAAGTATCGGTGTATGGTCTTGTCTTTCTCCTGAGTCTATCATTTCTGATTTTTCTACTTTGTCTGCTAATCTATCACTTACTAGCCAGTAGTCAATTCTCCAGCCTGAGTTGTTGATTTTGCTTGTTTTTACCCTTTGGCCCCACCAGGAGTAAACTCCTTCTATATCTCCATGGATATGTCTGAATGTATCGGTGAATCCTTTAGCTAATAGATTTGTGAACCCTTCTCTTTCTTCATCTGTAAATCCAGCTGATCTACGGTTATTGTTTGGATGAGCTAGGTCTATTTCTTTATGGGCTACATTGTAGTCTCCTGTTGCAAGTACTGGCTTTTCTTGGTCTAACTTTTCAAGATATTCAGCATATTTTACATCCCATACTTGTCTTTCAGCAAGTCTTTTAAGTCCATCACCTGCATTTGGTGTATAAACTTGAGTTAGATAAAATTCTCCGAAATCTAATGTAATGATTCTACCCTCTAAATCCATAGTATCTGGTGCTTCAATCTTTGGATGAATAATTTCTGGTTTATATTCTTCCTTATATAAAAACATTGTTCCAGCATAACCTTTTCTAGCTGGTTCCTGTGAACTTCTCCAAGTATATGAATAACCTTCAAAAAATTCGCCTAAGAGCTGTATATGCTTTTTGCTCGGCCCTTTTGATGGTAATTTTGTTTCCTGTAAAGCAATTACATCTGCATCCATTGACATAATAGTATCTATAACTTTTCTTGTAAGAATTGCTCTATTTGAATCACTTGTTAAAGCTGCATTTAACGAATCAATATTCCATGAAATAAATTTCATTATAATCCTCCTTTATTTTTTGAAACTCTTGTACTCATATTATGATTACTTATTCTAATATTATATTACAAATTGCTTTAAAACTATATTTTTTTATTTGAATAGTTTACTAATTAAGTAATATTTGTTTGATAGAACATCGCTTCAAAAGCCTAAGATTGCCTAAAGCTATTTCAACCGCGCCTAATCACTGAGTTTCAGCTAGCCTAATATAGTTTGTGCTACAATTTTTCAGAATGAAAAATTAGAGCATCTATATTTAACCTTAGGCTAATTAGAAAACAAAACCAAAGTAACATTAAACAAACTTACACTGAAAAATCACTCTATATGATTGTCGGAACTATGCTGAAAAGAGCGACTTCAACTTTAGGTCTAAAAAAATGTACCCAACTATGGTTCATGGTTTCCTATCAGACTAAGTACAATCTGACTAACAAGTAAAAACTGCCCTTTCAGGCAGTTTTTATTTATTTTAATTTTTATTTCTAAATTGTTCGTTGATATCTGTAACTCCATTTTTAAGGATATCATCCATTGATTCACTTACTCTTTTGTATCTATGGAAATAGTGTACTTTAATTGCTGGTACTGTCATTGTTCGCCCGTCTACTGTTTGATAAGTAAATGGCTGTAATACTGTTCCATAAAACTTTACGTTATCGTCTTTTATTGCATCTACAGGTGTATCTGAGAATACTGCTAATATTTTCGATTGAACTTGTTGCACATAGTTTGGATCCGTGCTATAAGTATTGTATGAAGATATTAATGCATTAGTTCCTGATGCAGTATCCATTAGGAAAAAATTACTTCCGTCTTGATTTTGTACCGCTTGTAGAATTTTGCCTTTAAAATAAGTAGCTTCGTTTAAATGACCCATTGAGTTCTTTAATAACTCATTGTAACTAGGACCATTGAATGCTTTTTGTCTAAATGTTGAAAATGCAGTATCTACTTTTTCATTTGTCTGTTGTCCATTTTCATCTAAATAAATAATACTTCCATTAGCCTTTCTGATCATTCCATCGCTCATTTTATCATTTACATAGTTTCCAACGAAAACATCACCGTTTGACCATGTAAATGTAGCTTTTCCATGCATATTATCATTTACCCAATTACCTTCGTATTTAGATCCACTTGACCAAGTATATACTCCGTAACCGTGCTTCTTACTTCTTTTCCAGTTTCCCTCATAAGAATCACCACTGTTCCAAACAAGCTTGCCTTGTCCATCTTTGAATCCATTTCTATAAAAGCCCTCAAAATATCCTGTCTCAAAATCAACTCTTTTAAATTCTCTAACCACTTCATATGATATTGAAGCAGTTTTGGTATCAGCTGACCAATTTGCATTAGAAGGTAAAAGCTTGTTGATGTCCATAAGGGACATATATCCACAAGAATTGATTTGTGATATTGAAGTTCCTAATTCAACATTTTTACTGCTAGTTTCACTTGACTGAACAACTATCTTGTTTGAATCTACAGGCATTGTAAAAACGGTATTTATATGATATATAAAATAAGTATTTGTAGTATCATCAAATCTCACTACCATATCCATAGCTTCTAAAGTGTCCTGTATAGGAACTAAAACAGTGTTTTCATTTACAAGTATTTGATTTTGTGTAGCAACAATCTCATCATTTACAAGTAAGGTTGCTGAAAAATCAGCAAATGATAACAGTGAAGTCATTATCATAAGTGATATGGTTAAAACTAATATGTATACCTTTTTCTTCATTTAATTTCTCCCCTTATAAGTTTTTAATATAATATAATAAAATATTACAACTTTAAAGAGGTAAAATCAATGAATTACTCCCTCCAACTCCTGTGAATTACTGGAATTTTCGTATTTTTACTTAAAATAATTATTATTTAATTTGCTTGTCTATTAGAAAATCTCATCTTTTAGAGATAAATCAACTTTCTATACATGTTACATTCTTAGGAGAAAGTCCGATTTTTGATTAAGGCTAATAGTCTACTTGTCATATGGAAAAACAAAAACTTTTTGAAAGATTTTATTACTCTCAAACAAGCAGACTATATAAGAACCTTTATACTTACCTTATATCAAAAATCCCCCATCAACAGCCAACTCTGCTCCTGTGATATAAGATGCTTCATCTGATAATAGAAAACATATTGCATTTGCTACTTCCTCAGGCTTTCCAATTTTCTTTGTTGGTATGCCTTGTCTAATTCTTTCTACTGCTTCTGGTTCATTTCCAAGGATTGGAGTTTGTATTACTCCTGGAAGCACTGTATTTACTCTAATATTGTCCTCTGCATATTCTAATGCTGCTACTTTTGTCATACCGTGACCACCATGTTTTCCAGCCGAATATGCAAGATTGAACTCCATTCCTTTTTTTCCGTAAACTGACGTGACATTTACTATTGCTCCTCCCCCTGATTTAAGTATCTCAGGTATTTGAGCTTTCATGCAGTAATATATTCCATCATAAACAATTCCAGTAACCCTTCTATATTCATCAACTGGTAAATCTGCTGTCTTATTAAATTTCTGACTAACACCAGCATTATTGACTGCATAATCAAGTCTTCCATACTTTTCTACTGTTAATTTAATCGCCTTATTCACAGAATCTGGATCCGAGACATCGCACTGAAAACTTGCGGCTATACCCCCTTTTGAAGTAATATTTCCAACCACTTTGTCAAGTTTACTTTGTGTTCTACCAACTATTACAACCCTTGCACCTTCACTAGCCAATCTATATGCAGTATATTCTCCCATTCCTGAACCACCTCCAGTAATGAAGGCTACTTTATTTTTAAATCTCATAAAATTCTCTCCTTTTCAACACTATTTCATTTGGCTTAACATCATATTATCAAACATTCTATCAGACAAAATTCGTCTCATATTTAACATCAAAGGACCACCCGCTCCAATACAATATCTAGTTTTTGGTTTTCTCGCATTAACTGCTTTTACTATTGTTTTTCCAATAATACTTGGGTCTGAGCCTCTACCCTCAAATCCTTTAAGCATATTTGCATGCTTATTTGCTAAGCTACCATATGCAGTTTTTCCCGATACCTTAAGCATGTTTTCTCTAGCTATGCCATTCCATTCAGTCTTTATTGACCCCGGCTCTATTATTATTACATCTATCCCAAATTGCTTAAGTTCCATTCTGATACTATCACTCATGCCTTCCACTGCAAACTTAGCTGCATGATACCATGAACCATGGGGCTCACCTATCTTTCCTCCAATAGATGAGATATTCACTATTTTTCCGTATCCATTCATTCTCATATGTGGTAATGCTAACTGAGTCATCCTACCTAATCCAAATACACACACTTCAAACTGTCTTTTAGCTTCCTCAAGCGGTACATCTTCCAGTGCTCCGTAAGAACCATACCCGGCATTATTTACTAAGATATCTAAGCGCCCCTGATCCCTAATAATCGTGTCAACACACTTAATCATAGATTCATCATCTGTTACATCTAAATGAAGGATTTTTATTCCATCTAGTTCAAGTCCTTTCATTCTTTCAACCCTTCTAGCTGCACCATAAACAATATAGCCTTCTGCCTTTAATCTACGGGCTGTATCTTCACCTATTCCAGAAGATGCACCTGTTACTAATGCTACTTTTTTTGAATTACTCATATCTTTTCCTCCTTTTGGATAGATTAATCAATCCAAATCATTTATTTTTTAACTGCTTGTATAAAACAAGCAGTCTAAACTTTAATTGCGTCCCAAGAAATTTGTAGAAAATCTTCCTTATCTTTCTTGGTCATTTCATATTTTCCTGTTCTTAAGCCTTTAGCTAATGAAGTAATAGAACCATTTAGTTGTTGTATTATTATTTCTTTTTTACATTTCTTAATAATATTAGCATTCTGCCCTTCATCGATAAGTTCATATAGTGCTTTGTAAAATCCATCATCATCTAAGCCAACTATTACAGCTACATCAGCATAAAAATAACTAAACTGCTCTATGAAGTTCATTTCATCAATATTGTCTATACAATAGTCCAAATATTTTGAAACGAAATGATTAAACTTACTATGAGTATCCTTATTTTCATCAAAGCTTTTCAAAACAACATGACTTATTTTTTTTCTTAGATCAGTATATAAAACCAAGATCAAGTCATCTTTATTTTCAAAATGATTATATAAAGTACCATATCCCGCTTTTGCTTCTTTAAGGATTGTCTTAATAGTCAAACTCTGAAAACCACCTTCAATAACTAATTTTAAGGTCGCCTGAAGAATATCATCTCTTTTACTCATATTAACCCCCTAGGTTGGATTATTTAATCCAATTATAGATTGATTAATCCAAAATGTCAATAACTTTTTTATAAATTGTATAAAAGCGTAGGTCCTTGGTCGTAGTTGCTAGGTCGGAAAAACTATTCAAATACAGTTTATTGACTGCTATTCTTGTAAATATATAAAATAAATAGCATGCTTTTAAAATTTTTAAAATAAATTTGTAACGAAATATATTATTCTGCGTCTAATAAGGGAAAGGTGGTGAATCGGTGACTGATATAGAAGAAATTTATAAATTGTATTTTAATGATGTATATAAATATTTACTGAGTCTATCCTATGATAAGATGCTTGCTGAAGATATTAGCCAGGAAACTTTTTATAAGGCTATGAAAAATATTTCTGCCTTTAAAGGTGACTGTAGTATAAGGGTTTGGTTATGTCAGATTGCTAAAAATACATTTTATAGTCATAAAAGAAAGGAAAAAGGAAGATCTGTAAATATTGATGATTTTGAATTTCCTGATGTCAGCAATTTAGAAAGGTTAGTGATTCACAAGGAAGAAGCCAAACAAATACTAAATATACTGGAGAAAATGGATGATCCCTATAGGGAAGTATTTAATATGAGATATTTTGCTGATATGTCCTTTGCTACAATTGGGGAGATAAAGTCAAAATCGGAAAGTTGGGCTAGGGTAACTTATCACAGGGCTAGAAAAAAGATTATGGAGGAAATTAATGAATAAAAACTGTAGTATTGTAATGGATTTACTTCCACTATATGTGGATGATATATGTAGGAATGAAACTGTTAGTTTTATAGAAGAACATATAAATGGGTGTGATACTTGTCAAATGGAACTTGATTCTCTAAAAGAAGATATTGCTGTATTTCCATCTGAAAAGAATGATATAAAGCGTATTGAAAATCTTTCTAAGGATATAAAAAAAAGAAGGCTAGATAGTTTTTTTAAGGGACTAATGATTTCATCACTTATTTTTGCTATTGGAGCTTTTGTTAGTTATCAAAGAGCTGATGTATATTTACTTGAAGATGGAACTCTTGTGGAACCTTTTTATCTTATTCCATTGGGATATTTGGCAGGCTTAGTATTCTTTATTTCTGCTGTTGTTAATTTGATTAGAAGAAAAAGATAGAGCATCAAATGATGTTCTATCTTTCTTCATACATTCCTTTTCCCAAAACATTTACACTTAGAACTACAAAAAATATACATAGGCCTGCTGGCAACCATTGCCACCAATTATTTTGTAATACACTCATAGTCCTTGCTGCCATCAGGATGTTTCCCCAACTTGAATGGGGTGGTGCTACTCCCATACCTAAAAAGCTTAAACTTGACTCTGACAAAATAGCTGACGATATTGATAGTGTTACTTGCACTAGCATCAATCCTGTTACATGGGGAAATATATGCTTTACAAGTATTCTTGGTCTACCTGCCCCCAATACTTTTGCTGCTAATATATACTCTTGATCCCTTAGTTTAAGTGTCTCAGCCCTTATTACTAAAAATATACTCGGCCAGCCTAGTATTCCAAGAATTATTACTACACTCCAGAAACCTTCTCCTATAAGTGATACCATAGATATTGCTAAAATAAAAAATGGGAAACACTGAATCATTTCTGCAAATTTCATCATCACTATATCAATCCATCCTCCATAATATCCAGCTGTCATTCCAAAAGATACTCCTATTGTAAGCTGTATAAGTGCTACAGCAAAACCTACTGCTATGGATACTCTACCGCCATAGAGAACTCTCGAGTAGATATCTCTTCCTAAAGAATCACATCCTAATATGTGCTCTTTACTTGGAGGGTTATCTATTGAACGTAAATCAACTTTATTTGGATCGTATGATGAAAAATAAGGTGCAAATATACATACAATTGCAAGGAGGGATAGAATCAAAATTATGATAAGGAAAAATCTTTTTTTCATGATGCTTTCTCCTTTACAAGTCTTATTCTTGGATCAAGTAATGCATAGATAAAATCTGCAGAAAAATTAACTATTACTACAACTATTGTATTTACTAAAAGAACACCCATTATTAATGGATAATCCCTTGCCATTACAGCATCATATCCCAACTTTCCCATTCCAGGGTAGTCGAAAATAGTTTCTGTAATCATTGCACCTGAAAATATCATTGGTGCTTGCACACTTAGTAATGCAACTAGGGGTACTGCTACATTTTTAAAGGCATGCTTCCAGATAACCACCCTTTCACTAAGACCCTTGGCTATAGCAGTCCTTATATAGTCCGCTCCAATCTCTTTTTCCATATTTACAATAGTAAACTGTATTACAGCAGGTATGTTCATTATTACAAGAACTGTAACAGGAAGTATCATATGGGCTATGCGGTCAAGGCTAATCTCTATAAAAGTAGCTGTACTTGATAACTGTAAAGAATACATACCCGATGATGGTAATAGCTTTAAATCATATGCAAAGTACTTCATAAGAATTATTGCAACAAAAAAACTCGGTACGCTTAGTAATGCTACCGAACTCGACATGATTATCTTCTTAAACCATCCTCTAGATCTACCTGCCCTCATGCCAATAATTGTTCCAAGTAAAGAGCTTATTATAAATGAGATACTAATCAAAACAATAGAATTGGATAGATATTTCCTTATTAGATTTGTAACCGGCTGACCATGTTTTATTGATATTCCTAAATCACCTTGAACAAGACCCTTAGCCCATTTAAGATACTTTAACCACAATGGATCATAATATCCAACTTTTCTAAGAATATTTTCAAACTGCTCTGCTGACATATCCGGACCCAAACGGTCCAAATAAGGATTACCAGGTTGTAAATGTGTAAGGGCAAATACAACCATAGTAATCATTACTATAAGTACCAGTGAAGATAAAATCTTTCTAGTAATATATTTTTTCATAATTAGTTTTCTATTTTCCAGTCTTCTACATCTACAAACTTAGTATAAGTACTTGGATGATAGTTTTCTATTTTTGGATTATGAGCCATTATAATATCTTTTGAGTAAAGTGTTGCCCAAGGTAACTCTTTATTCATTAAAACTCCAAACTTATTGTAAATTTCTTTTCTTTCTTCTTGGCTTGTTGTAGCAAGACCAGCTTCCATTAGCTTATCTGCCTCTTCATTTGCAAAACCTGCAATATTCCATGCATAAACACCTTTTTCATTACTCATTGCAGTTGAATGCCAGTATGGTTTAGGATCTGGGTCTGAACCAACACTGTTACCCATTAGGTAAACATCAAATTCATGATTTCCAACAACTTTTGCCATTGTAGCTTTAAATTCAAGCATTTCAAGGTCCATATCAATTCCAAGTTCTTTTACATAACTTTGAATAATTGGAGCTGACTCTTCTCTAGCCTTGTCTCCAGTTGGATATGTTAAAACAATTTTAAACTCATTTCCAGCTTCGTCTTCTATAATTCCGTTTTGATCCCTATCTTCCCAACCAGCTTCTTTTAATAAAGCTTTTGCTTTTTCTATATCATACTCATAAGAAAGAAGCATGTCTTCTGATGGATAAGCCCATCCTGATGGTATCATTGGAGTATTAACTAACTGTCCTTTTCCAGCAACCAAGGTATCAACCATAAGTTGTCTGTCTAGTCCATACATGAATGCAGCTCTTACACGTTCATCCTTAAATCTTTCATCTCTTAAGTTGAATCCCATGTATTGTACTAAGTTGTTTGCAAATGACTCTGTTTCTATACCATTAGTTTTTAATGCTTCTATATCACTTGGTTTCATATCTGATATATCTGCAATATCAACTTCGCCATTTTCTAATTGAACTTGTACATTATCACGGCTAGTAATTCTAAAAATGAAGTTTTTTGTAGCTACTTCACCATCAAAATAATTTTCATTAGCAGTTAACTTTAGGTGATGTCCATCTTCATATTCTTCAAATTTGTATGGTCCACAACCAACTGGTGAAGCAAGTAATTCACTAGCAGTTCCCCACTCAGCTACTGGAACCGACTCCCAAACATGCTTAGGAATAATATCAAATCCACCAATATTCATTAAAGCGGGTGCGTAAACATCTCCTAATGTAAATGATACTGTTTGACCATCTACTTTTATACCACTTAGATTTTCTGCTTCTCCATTATGGTAAGCTTCATATCCTTCAAGACCTTCAACAACATTACTGTATGGTCCAGTGTAATCTTTGTTTGCTAAACTTTCAAAAGTGAAAACTATATCATCAGTAGTTACAGCTTCACCATCATGCCATTTCATTCCTTCTTTAAGATTAAAAACAATCGTTTTCTCATCTTCAGAAACTTCGTAGGAATCTGCCATCAAAGGAACTATGTTCATGTCCTTATCAAAACTGATCATAGAATCATACACTAACTGATCAACAGCTTCATCATAAATAGTGCTTGATAACGCTGGATTAAAGAATCCATCTGGTGAACTCCATAATGCGTATACAATCGTATCCTTGTATGTAACTTCTTTTGAATCTGTTACTTCTGTAGTATCAGTAGTCTTAGCTTCTTCAGTTTTAGATGAACAAGCAGTTCCTAGCATAATAGTCATCATTAATGCTAGTATTAAGGCTACTATTCTAAATTTTATCATTTTATCACTCCTGTTTTTACAATTTGGGATATGTTCAAATTAATAATTATTTCAAACATATGCTAGTAAATTCTATTATCAGGAGCTATTACTGTCAACATTTATAAAAATTTACAATAATGATTGTACGTGTATAATTTTCTTCTATATTAGTGACTTACGGTCATACTTTTATTATGCTGTTATTCATTCATAGTTTTGACAAGCTCAATCTATTTAAAATTGACTATTACTATTAAATTTTACAAGATACAAGCTACAAACTACAAAAAACTATACCCTTAGATCTGAACAAGGGATTTAGGGATATCAGATAAATATAATGACAGGGAATTTTTCTCGTAATTATTTACATATACATCATATGTCTCTCATAATACTTTTTAGTCATACATTCATTTGATTAAGTTGCTAATAAATTAAGAAATTTTAATGTGGTAGTTTTAAAACTCTATCACCTTGTTCAGATCTAAAGATATAGTATAATCTTTTAATCTGCGTTTGCTATTTTTTTATAGATTCATTTTAGCAATACCATGTGTCCATTCTGTGTCCATAAGCTTAAATTATTCGTAAAAGGGCCGTGGATCGTTGGTCGTTGGTGGTAGGTCGGAAGGGATTTTCTTATACTGCTAAACTAATTTGCAGGTTGGTCATATCTTTGGGGAGAAAATCAGTTGGATTAGGGTCTTTTAAAACATATTATGCAAGTGAATCCTTCTGAAGCACTACTCTGAATGGATTTACTTTAACAGTATAAGTGTTCTTTAAGGCTAGAGCACATAAAGGCTGTAGATAATTGGGTGGAATGGCTGCATCCCATGCTGATAAACTAATTTGAAGATTAGTCATATCTTTGGGGAGAAAATCAGTTGGTTTAGGTTCTTTTAAAACATATTATGCAAGTGAATCCTTCTGAAGCACTACTCTGAATGGATTTACTTTAACAGTATAAGTGTTCTTTAAGGCTAGAGCACATAAAGGCTGTAGATAATTGGGTGGAATGGATGCATCCATGCTGATAAACTAATTTGAAGATTAGTCATATCTTTGGGGAGAAAATCAGTTGGGTTGGGGTCTTTTAGAGCATGTCACGCTATATTATTTGCATATATAGCAAATAATTCTCTATTTCAAAAATAGCTTTAGCTAAAGAAAGAACTATTATCTTCAATTGTTATTTTACCTTAGTAAAATTTCCTTGGACAGACTTCCAAAGGAAGTCTATTAGACGTTAAAGAGGTTTACGAATTTAACATTAGACCGGAATCTACAGATTCCGATTAGACGTGAAATTTGAGTAGCAAATAAGCTTTAGACAAAAAACTACCCACGAAAGGGCAGTTTTTTAATAAATTCTAATTCAAATCAGAGAAAGCTTTTGCTATTCTTTCAAACGCTTCTTTTATCATAGGTCTTGGTGATGATAGGCATATTCTTTCGAATCCTGCTCCTTTGTCTGGGTCAAACATTTTGCCCCCTTCTAGTATTACGTTTGCATCTATATATATTCTTTTTCTTATTTCTTCATGGGATATTCCGTATTCTCTAAAATCCATCCAGAATATATATGTTCCTTCAGGTCTTACAAACTTCACTTTTGGCATGTTTTCTTTTAAGAATGTCATTACCCATTCTATTGTACCGTCTAGATATTCTTTTAACTCTTCTAGCCATTCTTCACCTTCATTATATGCTGCTATTAGGGCATTGTATGTAAATGGTGTTGGCATTTGCATTCCCAATACTTTTTGATACATTTTTCTTAACTTCTTATTTGTAATTATTACATTTGTTACATGTAGGCCAGCTACGTTGAATGTTTTATTGATTGCTGTAAGTGATATGATGTGATCTGTTGACTCTGCCAAAGTAGCTATTGGTTTAAATGTTTGATCTCTTCTAATCAAATCTCCATGGATTTCATCAGCTACTAGGATTACACCATTTTCAGCACATATTCTTGATAATTCTTTTAAATCCTCATCTTTAAAAATTCTTCCTGATGGATTGTGTGGATTACATAGTATGAACATTTTGTTGTTTTCATCTTTTGCAAGTTCTTCGAATTCAACTAAGTTTGGAATATAGTATCCACTCTCATCAACTAGCATTTGATTGTTTACAACTGTTCTTTCATTTTCTTCTATTGAAGTGGTAAATGGTGTATAAACCGGTCTTTGAATAATTACTCCGTTACCTTTTTCAGTAAAGGTATTTATTGCCATAGCTATTGCTTTCACTGTACCTGGACAGTATAATATTTCTTCTTTTTTTATAGTCCATCCATGTCGTCTATCAAACCATGAAATAATTGCATCATAATACTCATCTGGTGCCATTGTGTATCCGTATATCCTTTGGTCAGCTGTTTTATGCATTGCTTCCACTATACAAGGTGGTACTGCAAAGTCCATATCTGCTGTGAAAAGTGGTAATGTGTCCTGATCAAATCTTTCTGCAAGGCCCATTTTCTTAAGCATATCTCCAAAATCCCACTTTACTGATCCAGTTCCTCTTCTATCAATTACTTCATCAAAATTGTACTTCATACTGCTTCCTCCTTAACCAACAACTTTATCTTTTCCTTCTTTTTTAGCTACATAAAGGTTTTCATCTGCTTTTTTCAATAAGTCCTCTTTAGAATATTCTTTCGAATACGATATTAATCCCATACTAACAGTTATTGTTATAGCAAATTTTTCAGTAGTATCTCGCCTAATATTATCTAAAATTCTATTACATATTTTCAGAGAAACTTCTCTTGTGCTTCCTGAAAGAATAACTACAAACTCTTCTCCTCCAAATCTGCAAACCAAATCATTCGATCTTAAAGATTCTTTTATTGTAGAAGCAACCTGAACTAACACTTCATCTCCAAAACTATGACCATATGTATCATTCACCTTCTTGAAATCATCTATATCAAGCATAACCACTCCAAATGTATTATCAGAAGAATACTCAATGAACTCGTCAAGTTTTTGATCCAATACCTTTCTGTTTAAGGTTCCTGTCAGATAATCAACTTGTGTACTCTCAATTATTTTTTCTTTTTCTTTTCTTCTTTCTACATTTATCCTATGAACATAACTTAGTAAGAAATATCCCAGTGCTAGAGTTGTAAAAACATAAATACTGTACTCTGCATATGGTTTTTCAACATAATCAATAAGGGTATCCCTATCAATTTGATAAATCATTTTCCATTTAGTACTCGACAGTGGCAGTATATAAGTAATGACTTCGCCGTCATTTAATAGGAGTCCTTGACCATATGGATTTTCCTCATAATTATCTATATCGTCCATATCAAATAGTGCAAATTCCTTAACTTCAGTTGCTGCCTTACCATCGTCATATACAAGTTGATTAACAGGGTCTACTATAAATATATGACCTTCATCATAAGGTTTATCTAAGATGTTATTCAGTGGCTCTAAGTTAAAGGACGATTGGTATATACCTGATATTTCATCTCCACTGAATACAGTCCAGTTTCTAGTAAAAAGTATACCATTTCCATTTACATCAGGATTAAGATTTGACTCCCATCCCTCAGTGTAATCCTCTTCACTCCCTTGCTCCCTGAGCATAATTATATTTTCTTTTATGTATTTAAAAATTTCTGCTGCTGGCATTCCTGTTGGATCGAAGAAATTGTATACATCTTCACTTGGATATGCTGAAATAATATCATAATCAGAATAATAAATTGCTCCTGATGAAAAATCGATATGGTCATTCAAAAATGTCCTTACTGAAAAAGATGCCAACATCCTCTTTAAAGTATTTATTTGATTATCATCCAATTCTGATATTGAACCCTTAATAAATATTGAACCTAAAAGCTCATCAGATTCAACTAGAGATGTTACATTTAAATCCCCATAATACTTCCATTCATAATTTTCTAAATCTATATTTTTGACATCAGACTGAGGAATTTCCTCTATCCATAGCTTTTGCAACTTGCCCATGTCAATAATTTCTTTCATTTTGGAATCAACAATATTTACTTGATAATTTAGTTCTTTATACAATCCTTCTTCTATAGCTATCATATCCTCTTGCAAATCAACATGATATAAATACATTATCACCGAAAGAATCAGCATGATAAATAGTACAGAAATAACGTAACTTATATTTAGACCTTTCCGATTATTTTTATTCATAATCCCCCACCTATACCACTCAAATTATTACGTAATTTTAATATTTATACATATATTATAGTATATATTTTATCAGAATTCTATTAATATAGAATTTTCGTGGGTCGTAGGTCGCGGGTCGGAAGGGCTATTAGATTTTTTTCATAAGAAGTCACTTCTAAGTAATCTCATATTAATGATATATATCAACTTTTAATATAATAATTGTTTCACAATTCCTTTTACTTTATAATTAATAGTACATATTATTTTAATCTATACTATAATTTTGTGGAGGGACATTAAAAGAATGATTAATCAAACTTATTTAAAAAAGCTTTTTACACTAGCATTATCAACAACTTTATTATTTAGTTCTTTCGTTTATGCTGATAAAAATGTAATCTCTGAGAGCTCTAGGGAAGATATTTCTGTACATAAGCAAAATACGATAAGTGTTTCAAAGGCTACTGATAATTTAAATGAATCAATTAAGACCATTAAAGAAAAAATTGAAAATAAAAAAGTACTGGATAAGGATATTCAAAAATTAACTGATGATATTAATTCACTTGAACAAGCTACAACATTTAGTAACACTAGGGGAACTAAAGATTCAATTGCTGCTGTATTAAATGCTGAAATATTACTTCTTCATATTCCAAATAAGGATACATCAGCAACAAGTAGTGCAATAGATAAGGCTAGAGAAACCCTCGAAATATTTGGTTATAAGGCAGCACTTCCAAATGAAGAAATAAACAATCAGTCTGGTCAAGAATTTGATGATTCAGTCAAAAG
The DNA here is from genome assembly GCA_025210655.1 of Bacillota bacterium. Lineage (GTDB taxonomy): Bacteria > Bacillota > Clostridia > Peptostreptococcales > Acidaminobacteraceae > JAOARG01. The sequence continues at coordinate 194,901 of JAOARG010000069.1, read as the reverse complement.
TAATCTGGTATTATTGAATGAAAGAATCGACTTTTTAGAAAATTATCTCAAAGATGATCCCAATATCCTAAGCAGACCAGTCGATAGGGTAGCTGTACCTCTATCACATATCCATACATACATTAGGTCCCATGAAATTGACTATATTATTGCTTTAAATGATGAAGATTTTAAAAATGAAATACTTTCATCATTTATACGTGCTGAAAAAATACTTGAAACAGTGATTAATGAGGTGCCAGATGGTTTAGAAAAATCTAAATACCTTGCCTCTACAGTACATGACGCTAAGTCAACTTTAAAGATTCAAGAGTACTCTGACAAAAGTTCTAAAAATAATAAAATTTCATCAAAATACTATATATCAACTGAACAAGCTGGTGGTTCACCTGTTAAGATAATTAGAACAGGTCAAGGAACACCAATTAAATTAGTTAGCCATGATATCACTTTACCTTCTAAAGACGAGTTAAAAGTCTATGGAAATGGAGTAATGTATGAAGATCACGAAAGAGCGTATATTCAGAAAGCTTTTGAAACAATAAAAATAATTAAAAAAAATAATGATTATTACATCTCTATATTATTACCTGAACTTCCTGAAGGTTTCCTTTGGGATTATAGTTATTATGCAATGGACTATCAAGCTAATTATTTGTGCTCAACTAGCTACTTTGATCTTGATCGCCATCCTGGTCAAAAGGAATGGAAACTTGAAAATGTCACAAGTGAGGAGATAGAAAAGGGAGCCTTTGTTTACTTAACTCTCTCGACAATTTCTACAGTTACTGGGGAAGAAGGACTTGTAAACTGGAGAATTGGAACTAACTATCACGAAGGATATATAATAGAGAGTTTAGACAGATTCACTTATTACGATTACGAAACTTGGCTTCCATTTGACAATAGCAATTATATTAACGGTTGGAAATAAAGAATAAAATACAAAAACAAGATGCTCAATATTGGCATCTTGTTTTAATATTTATTGCCATTTACTCTTTTTCCTTAACTCTTTTACCCTTTCATCATACTCAATTAAGCCTTTACCATAAGTATAGGTCATATCGATGTCGATTCCTAGGATATCTTCGTCTCCAACTTCATTTAGAATTCTTTGTTTTACTTTTCCATTTGAAACTGGATTGATTGTTGCTACTACTCCTTCTGCAAAGGCATCAAACATTCCAATAGGAAGGGATATACCAAGTTCTCCTTTGTCAAATTTACCGTAGTTTCTTGCCCCCTTGCACATTAATGATATATTTACATCATTGTTTGTATAAGGCTTAGAAATAAGATCTGAGCATACTGCCTGATTACCGTAGAAACTTAAATTTTTAGCACTTCCAAACTTATATGCATATCCTTGCATTGCTCTCATAATGGTTTCTGCATAGTCTGCAATTATTACAACATCTGCATCATAAAGCAATTCAAGTGGCCCCATAACAAATCCGTATATCTCCATTGGCACATATTTCATACTATTTGCTATGTCATTTGCGACAGTATTGTTTTCACTTAGTCCACAGTACTGAAAACTTCTTCCCTCAAGAATTGTATCATCTGCTTTTTCAAGTCCTAGAGCATAGCTACCGTAATCACACACTACATCACTACGAATGGCTTTAAATACTTTTCCCTCCATAGCTGCTCTAGAATGACCACAGATAGTATTTTTACTTGGAGCACTTTCTATATCAAGTAAATCATAATCTTCTTTAAAATCAACTAATTTAACTCCAATGATTGATTTTTCCAGCCCTAAGGCTATTTTTACTCTTCCAACGTTTTTATTTTTCATAATTACCTACTTTTCATCCATATATTCTATAAGAATAGCTGACAATATCCATTTAGTCTTTTATAAATAAATTATTATTTGCTCCTCTCAACACACTGGAAGTATAACATAGGCAATATTACATATCAATTTGTATTAAATATTTCTATAAAGATGTTTTTCAGATAAGACAAAGTAATAGAAATTAATTTTTTCTTATTAAGGAAATATACTATTTTAGAAGCCACTGAAAAAGTACCTACGGTTGATTCTTATCTGCCATATGTTGGGTTCCATAGTTGAAAATAAAGGTACATATTGTGGTATAAGAATTTCAAATAGGACTTTTTCAGTAGCCTATATTTTATCCATCTTTTTTTATTTGCCACTTTTCAGCTTCAAGCTTCAATATTTCAATAAATTCCTCCATTGCCTTAAAGACATTTTTGTCCTTATGATAGACTATCTGAGTAAAAAGTTTTGATTTAGTTTTAAAGTCTTCTTCATCTAATTTGGACCTGTCTTCATTAGTGATTGTGACAGACGGAACCATTGAATACCCTAAACCTAATCCTACATACTGTTTTATTAAATCGACTGATCCGGTTTCCATGGATTGGTTAATAATTCTTCCCTCTTCATCAAGATACTGTTCGAAAAGTTTTCTATAGGAACAAGCAGCCTCTGTAAAGTATACGGTATGGCTATCCTTTACACTTTCCCCTTTAGGATATATAAGACTGAACTTTTCCTCACAAAGTACAATTGAATGTAGATCAACAAAGTCTCTTGTTGGTTCTATTTGAAATGTAATATCTAAATCACCATTTCTTATGTCTTTTCTCAAGGAGCCACATGTACCATGTTTAATTATTATATCCAGATTAGGATGATTACTTTTAAAACTTGATATTATGTCCATTAGTCTATATTTAAGTAATGATTCATAGACACCTATTCTAAGTGTCTCTTTACTATTTCCACTTGAAGTATTTAAGGTATCCTTATAATACTCAACAAGTCTTATTGATTTTCTGTATAATGTTTTTCCAAAGCTAGTCAAATATATTTTTTTACCTATCCTATCAAAAAGCATTTCCCCATAATGATTTTCAAGTTCTTTTATATGGGCTGTAACAGAAGACTGGGCATAATTAAGTTTTTCAGCTGCCCTTGTAAAACCCTCTTCTTCAACAATTGTGTTGAAAGTAATAAAATTTCTTATATCCATAAAAACCTCCCATCATTTTTATTGAAGCAAACCATCAAAACCATCAATTTATCAAATGTTTAATCATACTATATAATGAATATAATTAAATTTCAAATAAGTAATATCTTGATTTAAATATATTAAGTGGAGGAATTATTATGAATAAAAAAATAGGTCCTGTTTTATTAAGTGGGCTGATGATAGGTCCCATACTGGGTAGCGGAATAATACTACTACCTCCTATGGCATACAATTCTATAGGTTCTTGGTCTTTACTTGCATGGATAATTATCCTAATACTCGGTGTATTCTTCGCAATGTGTTTTTCAAAATTATCAATACTAAAACCCGGTGATGGTGGTATGACAAATGCCATCGAAGAAACAATGGGCAAGAAATGGAAACTTTTTTCTTCTCTAGCCATGATATCAGCTGTATTAGCTGGTCCTACAGCCGTAATGCTAACAGCTTCAAGTTATCTGGTAAAAGTGTCTCCCTTGACCTTTATACCAGAATCTATCATGGCTGTCATACTTGTTCTTCTAGCTTTTATTTTATTACTAAAGGAATTAAAAGTCGTTTCTATGATTAGTTTTATCGTATCTTCATTAATTGCCATAATTTTAATAGCGTCATCCCTAATGATTGTCTTTGACAAGGGAATAATCATACAAAGCCAAAATATAAGTATCATGGATTTTGGTAAATGTATTCTCCTTCTATTCTGGGCTATAATCGGCTGGGAAGTTGTAGGAAACTATACGGGGCAAGTTAGAAATGTAAAAAAAGATATTAGCATTGCAACAAGTATAAGTGCCATAATAATATCCCTCACATATATGCTAGTTGCAATAGCAATAAATAATGTTGGAATAAAGAATGTATCCCTAGTAGAAGTAATATCACCAATATTTGCTTCATCAAGCTCTAACGTACTGGCTGTATTAATTACAGGACTATGTTTATCAACATATCTACTAATAGTAGGTGCAGTAGGAAGATTAATAAGATCCCTATCAGAGGAAAAATACCTTGGAAAAATTTTCTCTAACAATACTGCTACAGGTATCCCTTATATAGCTATAGCGGTCTTATCATGCATCCACATTTTAGTCCTGATAATGAATTACTTTAATATATTATCTATTGATGTAATAGTAAACTGGGCCAATGGATTTTTTATTGGAAATGCAATTATTGGTCTTATTGCAACTTATAAGATTAGTGATGATTTGGTTCTTAAGATTAGTAGTGTATTTTTAATTGTTTGCCTTACTGTTTTATTAGCTTTTTCTTCTTTGTTTTCGATTGCTGGGCTTATTGTTGTTTATTTTCTTGCTGAGAGGTTTGAGAGGAAGAGGGCAGTGATTACTGAGTAGTCTAGTGAAATGTTAATTTCATTACATTTCGACTAATGTCATTGCAAGGCAATGTCGACTAGTATCATACATAGCTACGCCGTATGATGACTAGTGCCATTGCCTTGCAATACCGACCTACGATATTTTTTGCTCACAGAGCAAATAAATTACATTTTAAAAAGGACAATTTAAATTATAATTACTAGCTTAAATGTTATTTTACGTCAGTAAAATTTCCTTTGACGTACTTCCCAAAATAAGCTTTAATCTAAATCACAAAAAGCCCATCCTTACTACAATAAGCATAAATCTGTCCCTTAGGGAGCCTCGGTATCCTCACCTCTGAACTTTGCTCAGGGTATAGTTTTGTAAGTAGTACCTGCTGATAATTCACGTATGCTATAAATGAAATATAGTGGTCTTTTTTCATGGGATGATTTAGGGTAATGTAGTAGTCATTCTCTATCTCTTCTATTTTAATTTCAAGTACATCATCTATATCTTGTACTTGAAGTGGCTGAAGTATCCTTCCACAGCATGATATATCTGGATTACCAGTACTATATAGTACTGCTCCACAATCTCCACATACATAAAATTTAATTTTCCTTAGATTCCCTGAATCTTTCTTATTCTTATCCAGATCACCCTTCAGTAGCTTTTCAATTTCTACTCCCAATATATATGAAAGCTCTCCTATTAATGAAATATCAGGAGAACCTAGTCCCCTTTCCCATTTTGATATAGCTTTATCACTTATAAGAAGTCTATTAGCAAGCTCCAATTGAGTCATATTTTTCTCTTTTCTCAACTTTTGAATTAGCTTCCCTGCTTTTGCCTGATTCATGTTTATCACCTCATGTAAAGAATATAACTTATTATTGAGTTTTTCAATCAACGGATAGTAGAGTTCATATATCCCTTTTTATTTATATAAATATTCATTTTCCATCATATTTTCCTAAATAAGCTAATAAAAATATTATTAGATGACCGTTTTCATTACATTTATAGGCTTTTATACTAAAATAATTTGCCCAATAAAATCTATAGATTTTATTGGGCAAATTAGAACTATATCTTCAATTGTTATTTTACGCTGTAAAATTTCCTTGGACGTACTTCCAAAGGAAGGATACTAGACGTAAAAGGAATCCATGACTTTTATATTAGACCTAAATCTAAAGATTTAGATTAGACGCGAAATTTGAGTATCAAATAAGCACTAGACTATCTATCAAAATAAACAAGCCTCTGATTACTCGACCCCCTAAATCTAAGGGAAATATCCTTAAGTTCACTAACAAATGGACCATCAACCATTACATCTACTAAATTTAGTATTTCGTCTGTATGTTCAGTATGTTTTCTTCCACCTTTTACTAAATCTTCATCGTGAAGATAGCCTGAATATAGCCAGATGTTTTTATTGGGATATACTTCTTTAACTCTTTTTAGGAATGGTAAAAGTTGAGCTTGGTTCTCTTCTTCCATTGGTTCTCCTCCTAAAACTGTTAATCCACTTACATGTCCTGGCTTTAGACTTTCAAGTATTTGATTTTCTACTTCTTTTGTAAACTCATTTCCGTACTGAAAACTCCATGTTGCTGAGTTGAAGCAGTCTTTGCATTTGAGCCTACATCCGGAAACAAACAGGGAGGTTCTTACACCTTCCCCATTTGCTATATCATTGTATTTTATTTGACCGTAATACATTATAAATGTAACACTCTTTCTTTGATTTCCTGAGTTCTTCCTTGGTTCCAGAACTGTGTACCTATATATCCACATGTTCTACGGGCAACTGACATGTGATCTTGATCATCATTTCCACAGTTTGGACATTTCCAAATTAGTTTTTCTTCTGTATCTACTATTTCAATTTCTCCAGTGTATCCACACTTGTGACAATAATCAGATTTTGTATTTAGCTCTGCATACATTATATTTTCGTAAATGTACTGCATTACTGATATAACTGCAGGAATATTATCCATCATATTTGGAACTTCTATATATGAAATTGCTCCACCTGGGCTTAACTCTTGGAATTTTGATTCAAATCCCAGTTTTGTAAAGGCATCTATTTCTTCTGTTACATGTACATGGTATGAATTTGTTATATAACTCTTATCAGTGATTCCTTCAACAATTCCGAATCTTTCCTGAAGAAGTTTTGCAAACTTATATGTTGTGGACTCAAGTGGTGTACCGTAAACACTAAAGTCTATATTGTGCTTTTCTTTCCATCCTGCACAAGCATCGTTCATATACTGCATTACCGAAAGTGCAAATGGCTCAGCTGATGGATCTGTGTGTGATTTACCAGTCATGTATTTAACACACTCATAAAGTCCTGCATAACCTAACGAAATAGTTGAATAACCATTGTATAATAAATGATCTATTGTCTGTCCCTTTTCAAGTCTTGCTAAGGCTCCGTGTTGCCAAAGTATTGGCGCAGCATCAGATTTAGTACCCTTTAATCTATTGTGACGGGCAAGTAGTCCCCTATAACATAATTCTAAACGCTCATCGAATAGCTTCCAGAATGTATCCATGTCACCCTTTGAACTTAAGGCCAAATCTACAAGATTAAGTGTAACTACACCTTGATTGAATCTACCATAGTATTTAGGCTCATTGTTCTCATCTCTATATGGTGTAAGGAATGAACGGCATCCCATACAGGTATAGCAGTCCCCCTGCTTTAATTCTCTCATTTTCTTTTCAGAAATATAATCTGGAACCATACGCTTAGCTGTACACTTTGCTGCTAGTTCAGTTATTGGGAAATACTTTGATCCCTCATGTACATTATTTTCTGATAGTACATATATCAACTTAGGGAATGCTGGAGTTGTCCAAACACCCTTCTCATTTTTTACACCTTGATAACGTTGCTTAAGCATTTCTTCTATAATCATAGCAAGGTCATCCCTTAATTGCCCTTCTTCCACTTCATTTAAGAACATGAAAAGAGTTACGAATGGTGCCTGACCATTTGTAGTCATTAGGGTAATAATTTGATACTGGATCATCTGAACCCCACGGTTGATTTCTTCCTTAAGTCTCTTTTCTACAATCTTATCAAACTTCTCTTTGCTTAGTTCAATATTTGCCATTTCCATCTCTTCAGTAACACTTTTAATAATTTTTTGTCTAGAGATATCTACAAATGGTGCAAGATGACTTAATGTAATTGACTGTCCACCATACTGTGTACTTGCAACTTGAGCTATAATCTGAGTAGTAATATTACATGCTGTAGCAAATGTATGGGGCTTTTCAATCATTGTACCACTGATTACTGTACCATTTTGTAGCATATCCTCTAGATTTACTAGATCACAATTATGCATATGCTGGGCAAAATAATCCGTATCATGGAAATGAATAATACCTTCATCGTGGGCTCTTGAAATATCACTATCAAGTAAAAAACGGCGAGTAACATCTTTACTGACTTCCCCTGCCATATAATCCCTTTGTACCGATACAACAGTAGGATTCTTGTTAGAGTTCTCTGTCTTAGCTTCCTCATTTTCAGCTTCAATAAGTGTCAATATCTGATGATCAGTCGAGTTTGACTTTCTAACAAGGTCCCTTTTATATCTATACTTTATGTATGTCTTAGCAACCTTAAATGCACCACGCTCAAGTATACCATCCTCTACCATATCTTGTACCTCTTCAACCGTAATACCATCTACAGCTGAAGAAGCAACATCACCTGCTATTTCACGAATTGCATCATTACTTAACTGCTGATTCTCATCAACCTCTTTGTTTGCCGCAGCTATTGCTGCAATGATTTTAGTAATATCAAAAGTATCTGTACCGCCATTTCTTTTAAGAATATCCATAATACAAACTGCCTCCCCGTCTACAACTATTGCTATAATCCCATTTTTAAAACTTTTCCTATATATATGCACCTACAATATATCTATACACAATATATTGTGGTTTCTTTAAAACACTTTTCATATTTTACAGCAAAAAAAATTGGATTTCAAGGTCTATATTTATTAAAAAAATTTTCAGTTTTTTTAGTTTTCTTTGGACTCTTTATGGTTACTTGACTTGGGGGTTTTGATAAAATTATTTTAAAATCATATGTTTCATTCAAGATAAGTGATTGTATATTTCTATTGACATTAGAGTAACTTCAAGGTATATGATGTTTTATATACAGGAGGGTATTTTATGAAACGTTATATAAAAAAGTCGTTAAATGAAAGATTAACAATATGTGCTATTAAGGCTAGCGCAGATTCTGGATTTAAAGATTATAAAAGATCTATGCTAGGACTTCCACAAAATATATTCTCTCTAGCTGCATGTACACCTGACTGGGTTACCTTACAAATGGTTGATGAAACTGTAGGTGTAAAAATCGATTGGAAAACTAGAGCTGATATAATAGTTGTTATGTTCCATACCCCTGATGCTGTAAGAGCTTATGAAATAGCGGATAAGTTCAGAAAAAAGGGAAAAACTGTTATACTCGGTGGCCTTCATACGACTTTTATGCAGGAAGAAGCCTTAAGACATGCTGATGCAATCATGATTGGTGAATGTGAGGATATTTGGGGAGAGCTTCTTGAAGACTATCTTGAGGGTCAGCTTAAGATGGTATACGAAAGAGATACTGTCTTTGATCTAAGTAATGTCAAGCCTTACCCTACCGATATAATACCTACTGAAGTCTACGACTATTCTTGGACTGTTACGGTATCAAGGGGCTGTCCAAACAAATGTGCATATTGTACTGTACACAAATTTTTTCCTACTTACAGGAAACGACCGATTGAAGATATAGTAAAAGAAATTCGAAATGCTCCAACAGATTTTATTGAACTTAAAGCTGACAATCTTACTGTTGATAGGGAATATTGTCTAGAGCTTTTCAAGGCTATTGAACCACTAGACATAGTATGGTTCACATGTCTAGAACCTGGTTTTGCTGAAGACAAGGAACTTGTTGAAGCTGCTGCTAGAAGTGGTCTGAGAAGTATTTTACTAGGTATTGAAACCCCTTCTAGGGATGTTCTTACTGACAACAACAAAGGCCATCTTGAACTTGAAAAACTTAAGGAAAGAATAGATTATCTTCATTCATTTGATATTGAAATAGACTCTGCAATGCTTTTCGGATTTGATGGTCATGACAAGGGAATCTTTCAAGAAACATTGGACTTCACCTTAGATATAGATATCGACATCACCCACGGCGTGATTCCAATTCCTTTTCCCGGCACCGAACTATATAAATCTCTAGAGGAACAGGGTAGACTTACTACAAAAGACTGGTCTAAATACGATGGTTCGTGGTTAGTATATAGTCACCCTAATTTCTCAGTAATGGATCTTTATAAGGGTACTATGAAATTTGAAAAAGATTTTAAGAAAAGACATAAAAAAAGAAAATTTCAATGGCATAGTAGATGGAGTAATGGTTTTTGGGGATAAGAAGCTATCTAGAATAAGAAAAGGGCTGTCTAAAATAGACTGCCCTTTTTTGCTACTGCCAGAATATAAAATTGCTTTCTTACCAATATTGTTAGATAGGGATTTGGGATTGAGTATAATTAATTTATTCGGCAATCTAAAAATATCATGTATATAAAAAATGAATTTCTAGCAGCATTTATAAACATCAAAATCAATAATATATGAACTAATTATTTTTAAGTTTCATTACTACAGATTCAGCTGCCTTAATTAATGGAAATCCTGCTGGAGAAGCTGTCAATAATGGCTGAGTACCTATTTGAGCCAAAATCAAATCATGTGCTGTCATAGCATTTTGTATTGCTAAGCCTATAACATTAATCAGCTGACCAGCACACTTTCCACCCATTACTTCACCGCCTAATATCACACCTGATTCTTTAGACACAATAAGCTTAACTGTTTCAGGGTGAGAATCTGATATTTTTCCTGGATGTCTGTTTACCCCTGTAAAAGTACTTGTAAGTATTTTATATCCTTGTTTGATAGCATCTTTTTCAATTAAACCTGCAACACCATATGCTGTATCACCAATACAAGTAGAATAAATTCCTATTGTTCCTTTAAATGAAGTATATGTATCTAATCCATATAGGTTAAGAGCTGCTACTCTGGCCTCTGTACAAGCAGTGGAAGCAAGCATAACTTTACTTAACTCTCCTGTAGCAAAATCAATTTTTTCTGAACAATCCCCTGCTGCGAATATATCATTTAAGGAAGTACGTCTGTACTGATCAACTTTTATAAATCCAAACTTATTTATTTCAAGCCCCATATCCTTTGCAAGGCTAACATTAGGTTGATAACCCAATGATAATATAACTGCGTCAGCTTCGATTTTCTCTCCATTATCAAGAAGAATTCCCTCAACCCTGTCTTTACCATAGATTGATTTTATTCCAACATTACTAACAACATTAACACCTCTTGCAAGTAGCTTTTCTTGAGCATCAGAAGCAAACTCTTCATCAAAAGTAGAAGCCAATACATATGGTAGTTTTTCTATCAGATAAACTTCATTTCCAGATTTATTTAGTTCATCAGAAATTTCAACTCCAATAAATCCAGCTCCAACAACTACTACTTTTTTCAATCCTTCAATATCCTTTTGAAGTTTATCTAAATAATTTTTATCCTTGGGAACAGTGAAAACATTATTTAAAGATGTTCCTGATAACCAATCTGGAATTATTGGCAAAGAACCTGTGCCAATGATTAATTTTTCATAGCTAATATTCTGACCATCAACTAATTCACACGATTTCTTTTCTGGGGATATTTTTGTAATTTCATTTACTAATATATTTACACCTAATTTATTCAAGCCCCCATCAGGTAAAATATTATTATCCGTACTACCTGTAGAACCATATACATAAGGGATTCCACAAGGAATCATAACTTTTTCTTCTTTTCTAACAACTGTAACATCCTTATCTGGATTATTTGCTTTAGCTGTCATTGCAGCAACAAGACCAGTTGCACTTCCTCCAATAACTAATACATCAGTTTTAATCATTTCTTCCTCCTTATTTTGGCATATGCCATAAATCTCAATAAGGAAATCTTATACCATTATTTCATTTTGGTCAACTAAATCAGCTAAAAGAATTACTTATGTTATATCGTTTTTTGTTCTATCAAAAAAATAGGCCATTACCATGAAAGTCACTGAAAAAGTAGCTTGGGTTGATTCTTATCTACAATATGTTGGGTTCCAAAGTTGAAAAAAAGATACATATTGTGGTATAAGAATTTCAAACTGAACTTTTTCAGTGGCCTGTTACTATGCCTATTTTTCAGATATTTCAATGTAATGACTCCATGTTCCTATATTCACTAACACTCATTCCAGTCCATGTTTTGAAAGCCCTTGATAATGATTTTGCATCTGCATAATTTACAAAAAAGGCTATCTCATCTAGGGTCATATCCATTGTAAGATAATTCCTGACAAGTAACTCCCTAGCCTGAATAAGCTGTTCATTAAATGTAGTTCCATCATCTTTAAGTTTTCTTTGAACGGTTCTTTTACTAATCCCCAGTTCACTTGCAATTCTTCCAATATCACTAACTCCACTTGGAATTAGTTCAAATAGTATTTTCCTTACCAGTGCAGAAAAACTTTTGTCATTTTCAACTTCTTTTAACCTTTTATTCAACTCTTCCTCTAAATAATCCCACATATTATTATTTTCTGTAATAAATACTTTCTTCAAGTCTTCATTGTCAAAGGTAATCCTGTTTATTGGACTTACCTTTGGCTCTAATCCAAAATATTCGGCTATATTATCTGGACACACATCATTCATTTCAACACTTATTGGCTTTATAGCTTCTTTTCCAGTTCCTTTTCTAATAATACTCAAAATGTTAACTTGCTCGTATAGTACTGCAAAAAAAGGTATGTCAATATTACCTTCCATTTCAAAGGTAATACTAGTACTTCTCTCCCCCTCTTCCAATCTAAGAATATAAGGGGCTACAATTTTTTTATACTTTACAATACGTCTAATACAATTAAGTGCATTATCAGCACACAGTCCTGCAAATATTGCTGGGGCAAAAGAATTCTTTGATTCTATAAGAGATAGCCTCAAAATACTATCCCTAGGTATATTTTTACCTATGGATTCATATGCTGCTATATACTGCTCTTTAGTTAAAGTAAATTTACCACTTTGCAAGGATCTAAATGGAATCTTTAGTTCCCTTAATATTGCCTCTAAATTAATATTAAGCTCTTTAAAAACATTTATATCATTTTCACTCATGTAAAAACTGTAGATCATTTTTATCACCTCTTTAATCTAAAAGGAGTCCATAGACAAAGTCTCTTCATTACCACAAGAATATCAAATATTTCAGAGTTGTTAAACCGCAAATCGCGACATCGGTATGCAAATCACGACATATTAATTTGTCCTAATCTCATCAACCTATATCGGATTAGATATAAATATGGGCAGTCATATGACTGCCCACAACTATTCTAGTACCCAATTATTGCTCTCAATTTGTAACTGAACCATTTTGCTATATATATTATTCTTATCTATAAGTTCAGTATGATTTCCTTGTTCTTCTACTTGCCCTTCCTTTAGAACAACTATATTGTCTGCTTGGGCTATTGTTCTCATTCTATGGGCAATAACAATAACCGTTTTATCTTTTATTAATTTAGAAATTGCTTCCTGTATTAGAGATTCGTTCTCTATATCTAGGGATGCTGTTGCCTCATCTAACAAAATGACTGGGGCGTCTTTTAGTAAAGCCCTTGCTATTGAAATTCTTTGTCTCTCGCCTCCTGATAAAATGCAACCATTTTCTCCTATCATAGATTTATATCCATCTTCAAGTTTTTCTATAAAGGTATGGCATCTAGCTGCCTTAGCTGCCTTGTATACCTCTTCATCAGTTGCATCTTTCTTACCTATTCTGATATTTTCCATAATAGTATTATTGAATAAAACTACATCTTGAAATACTATTGAGTAGTTTTCCATCAGTTCTTCTGGTTCTATAGCTGTAACATCATTACCACCTAATATGATACGTCCATGGCTTGGATCCCAAAATCTTGATGCTAATTTGGCAACTGTAGACTTCCCTCCACCAGAAGGGCCTACTAATGCTGTAATCTCTCCTTGCCTTGCTTTAAAGGATACACCATTTAATACTTTTTCACCCTGGTTATATTCAAAATGTACATTTTGAAACTCTATATCCCACTTCTTATACACTTTTTCCTTTTCACCTTCTTGTATAGGATGATACTCAACTTCTTTCATCCTCTTAACCTTAAGTAATGAAGCAAAGACTGCTGCAAGGTTTATCAATGCTCCCGCTAAGGGATCGAATATTCTTGTTGCTACCATCATGAATACAATAAAGGTAAATAAATCAATTTCCCCACTTGTGAGTCTATAAACACCAGTTATCACTGAAGTAGTAACTCCTATTTTAAGAATCATTTGAGCTGATGTAACAAATATACCCGTAACTAGTTCTGCTTTTACAGCATTTTTTTCAAATGCTTTAAGCTTATCATCAATTCTTTCCATATGCTTATCAACCTGATTATTGGACTTTATATCTTTAATATTTTCGATACACTCTTGGATTCCATCAGCATAATCCAATTGTATTTCCTTATTTTTTATATTCCCTATATCCTGATACTTCTTTGTAATTATAACCAGTAAAAAGGATACCGGTACTACCCAAATAAGTGAAATACCCATTTCAAAATCTATAAAGAGTATGCTTATACTGACTACTATAGTTGAAATCACTGCTCCAAATAATTCTGGAATAAAATGAGAAAATGCAGTTTCAAGGGAAGCTGTATCTGTCATTATAGTTGTTGTAAGGTCTGCCAGATCCCTTTTTCCAAAGAATGATAAGGGTAATTTCCTAAGTCTCTCAGCTAGGCTTATTCTTTTATTAGCAGATTCTTCATAGGAACAAAGAAATGTAAGATTGTACTGCTTATGAATACAAATATACAATATTACAAGAAGTACTATACTGTATAAAAAATAGAAGATAATATTGTACTCAGGTACTGCATCATTCATCACCAGATTTATAGTTTCTTTCATAAATAGAAATAAAATCCCTACTAATCCCATAATAAAAATATTAGTAACGAAGCATGCTATAGAGGCCTTGTATAGGTTTATTGCCCCCTCATCACTTAAACCAAAGTGTTTTTTAAAAAGTTTTACCATACTATATTACCTCCTTTAATTTCCATGATGCAGCTTTTTGATATTCATCCCACATGCTTTTATAAAGGCAATTCTTTTCTAGTAGTTCTCTATGGTTACCACTTTCCATTAACTTACCATCAGAAACAACATGAATATTTGAAACATTTTTAATAGTGGATAGTCTATGGGCTATTACTAATACAGTTTTATCTTTCGTAAGTTCTTTTAGGGCCAACTGTATTTCGTATTCATTTTCAGGATCTGCAAATGCAGTAGCTTCATCTAAGAGAATAATTGGTGAATCTTTTAAAATAGCTCTTGCAAGTGCTATTCTTTGTACTTCTCCACCAGAGAGGTATACCCCCTTAGTTCCTACAACTGTTGACAGACCACTTTCAAACTTAGCTATTATGTCTTCACAATGGGCTGCTTTTATGGCATAGGTAACTTCTTCCATAGTAGCATCTGGCTTACCTTCCATTATGTTCTCCAATATACTTGCCTTAAAAAGATGGTTATCTTGAAAAACAAAAGAAATATTACTCATTAAATCTTTTTCAGTTACATCCCTAATATCTACTCCACCAATTGATATACTTCCAGAATCTACATCAAAGAATCTAGCTATCAACATAGCTGTAGTAGATTTTCCACCTCCTGATGGGCCGACTAATGCTGTTGTAGTCCCTTGAGGTATTTCTAAGGAAATATTTGATAAAGCTTTATTATTTGAATTTGGATAAGTAAATGAAACGTCTTTAATTGAAATATCAAAATTTCCTTTAAGTTTTGCTTTTCCAGTCTCTTTTAATGGCTCTTTTTTCAACATTTCATTTATTCTATTTAAAGCATCCTCAGCCTTTACAGATTCTTCACTTGACCACATTATTTTATTCATCATGTTAAAACAAATTGGTGTAAAAAACACATAAAATAAAAAATCTACGAAAAATTTCTTTGGTGTAGGGGATGTACTTATCAGAAAAATTGAACCCAAAACTAAGAAAATCGGTATAGCATTTATAAATAATGTGTAAAAAGACATGGGCCTTCTTAATCTTAAGGTATATGTAACAGCAAAATCTCTATACTGAATTATGGTATCGTAAAACTTTTTAAAGGAAAAAATACTCTGACCAAATGTCTTTACTACTGGTATTCCCCTTACATACTCAACAGCCTCATTATTCATATTTTCAAGAGAGGTCTGGTAGTTCTTAATATTTTGAGCATGATCTTTTCCTATCATCTGAAATAAAAAAAGAAAACTAATAATTATTGGAGCAATACTTATTAACCCCATCTTCCAGTTAAAGGTAAACAATAATATTAAAACTGCTATTGGTGTAACCATAGCTCCAACTAAATCAGGTAATTGGTGAGCTAAGTAAGTTTCCGTATGACCCGAGCTTTCATCAATTACTCTTCTTAACTTTCCACTTCCTGATTCATTGAAATACCCTAATGGCAACTTCATTAAATGTGTAAGTGCCTCAATTCTCATATTTTTGGCAATTCTAAAAGCTGCAAAATGTGTACACATTAAAGCCGCAAAATATACTAATATCGAAATTACTGAAAATATTAAGGCCATCCATGCATATGTTTTTATAGATGTTGCATCTTGAAAATTTGGCCATGTATCGATTACTTCTGCAGTACATAACCATATCATTATTATTGGTACTACTGATAAAATCGCACTTATTGCCGAAAATATCATCCCAGCTATTGTAAGATATTTATGCCTTCCAGCAAATTTAAATAGCCCTTTCATCAAATTTTTATTAATCATTTTTTTTCACCTAACCTTTTTTAATACTTGTAATAATTAATTAATCTTTCTACACTCTTGCCTTGAAGGCTGTATGTGTCATATACTTTACCATCATGAACTTCAACAACATAGTTACAACAATTAAGGATCAATTCTGGATCATGGGTAATTATCATCATTAATTTTGTATACTTAGAATAATCTTTTATAAGCTCTGATACTTCCTTCATATGTTTATAGTCTAATCCACTTGTAGGTTCATCAAATACAACAATCTGTCTATTTGATACAAGGGATGTTGCTATTGCAGTCCTTTGTTTTTGTCCCCCTGAAAGGGAAATGGGATGTCGATCACGATAATCATATATATCTAATGACTTTAGAATATTTTCAGCATGATTTACATCTTCTACCTTCATACTTAGAAGCACTTCATCAAGTACACTTTCGGTAAATAACTGATGATTTACATCCTGCATTACCATGTAACAACTAGATAATCTTTTTTTCCACTTATGTACTTTATCATCTATAATCACTTTCCCAGTTCTCTTATTAATACCGCAAATTGATTTTGCCAATGTAGATTTCCCTGCACCATTATGTCCAATAATAGCTACAATAAGTCCCTCAGGTATTTCTAAGCTATTTATATCAAGAACCTTTTCTTTTTTCTCAAATGAAAATTTAAAATCTTCAAACCTTATAGTATTACTATATGAATTAAAATCGTTAATTTTCACATGATTCAAACTATCTATATCGATAAATCGAAGTCCCATATCCGATCTAACATCATCAGACAAACAAAGAAATTCTTGCCGAGAATAGTCTTTAACTATTTCTCCACTTTCCATATAAATAATCCTGTCTGCAATATCCTTTAAATAATGAAGTCTATGCTCAGCAATAACAATGGTTTTTCCTTGGAATTTCCACTTTCTTATTATATCCTTTAACTCTTTTATACTTGGAAAGTCTAAATTTGAAGAAGGTTCATCTAAAATCATAATATCTAAATTTGCAACTGATATAGAGGCACATGCAATTTTCTGTTTTTCTCCACCGGAAAGTTTCATCAGATTTCTATTTAGAAGATGTTCCAAAGAATGATCTTTTGTAACTTTTTCGATTTTTCTTTTTATTTGCTCCCTATCATAACCAAGATTTTCACATAGAAATGCAAGCTCATTTGTTGAATCTGAATTAAAAACCTGGCTATTGGGATTTTGAAAAACCGAACCTACAATTGAAGAAATATCATATAACTTTTTATCTTTAATCTCTTCCCCCATAAGCTTTACAGTGCCTTCAATGCTCCCTTCGAAATAATTGGGGATTAGTCCATTTATAACTCTAGTCAATGTAGTTTTTCCACAACCTGACTTTCCACATAAAAGTATACATTCACCCTTATTTATTTTTAAATTAATGTTTTTTATACCAATATCCTCTTGATTAGAATACCTAAATGAAAAATCATTAAACTCAATCATAATTATGCCTCCTAATATATGAAAAATGCAGTAATCAATAATAAAAACACTGTAAATAATAAATAATCCCGCCAATTAAAAGCAATCACACAAAGATTAGTTCTTTTGTGTGGGGATGCCAAGCCCCTTGTAAGTGCTGACATTGATAACTCTTCTCCAGCTTTTACCGAACATGTAATCATTGGTATCAGACGATATTCAATAATTTTCCCTGTCTTTTTTCCTCCAAAATAAATTCCACGCATCCTCATAGCACTACTAATTGAATTGGATTCTTCATAAACAGTCGGAAAAAATCTAAACATCACAGCCAATGGAATAATAATTTTGTTACTAAATCTCATTTTTTCAAGCGCTGCAACAAGCTCACTTATTGTGGTGGAATTAAACAGATAATATGCTGCAATAACACCTGGTACAGTTCTTACAAATGTTCCAATACTAAATAACAATATAAAATTTATAATCCCTTTTGTATACTCAAACAAAAAAATCTGAATAACATAGAAAATGATATAAGCCAGTCCAAATATACTTACCAACTTGTATCGTTTCTCAATAAGAAGCAAGATAAAGGGAATTGCTACTAATATGGGTCTTATATAATTCATAACCCATTTATCTCCTCCTAGACCCGCAAAAACAAAAGTACTAATCATGAATAACATTAGCAATTTTGTTCTCGGGTCTAATTTTACTTTTCCTTCATTTTGAAACATATTCATTATGCAATACCAGCCCTCTTAAAATGTTTCTTGCACGCTCTTGTTCCAATAACCCCACCTAAGATACCAAATACAAAACTAGCTAATAGTAATATAGGTGCTCCCCATACAGGCATGAACTTTTCAAGGGCTAAAGCATACTCTTGTCCATAGCCCTTAACTAACATTGAAAATTGTGCTTCTCTTCCTATATAAAAAGGCATAAAATTACCAAATAACCACATGCTGAAAACGCCATATCCAAGTATACATTTCTTCTTATCCTTATATTCAGCTGATTTAAATACCAAATCACTTATAAAACCAAAAATTAAACCTGTTACTATAGAAAAATAACCCATGCCTGTTATAAACATTAAAATTCCATTAATAAGTGATAGCAGTGTAACCATCCAAAATTTATTAGTTTTCGAAATGAACAACATAAATGGGATTCCTCCCAGTACAGGCACTAACACTGCTAGTAATGGAATAAATATGGGAATGAAACCTAAAAAAGCTACTACCATCATTGATACAAAATACACTACTGAGTAAATTCCTACTGTGACTAAATCTTTACCTTCCAACTTGCTTCCTAAACCACTCACACTGACTCCTCCTTATTCATTTAAAAAGATTTATGAAAAAGATAATCATTCTCACTCTATGCTTTGAATATAAGCGCACTCCCTTTATGAAGATACGCTTATTATGGCAGACCACTGAAAAACTCCTATTTGAAATTCTTATACTACAATATGTATCTTCCTTTCAACTATGGAACCCAACATATTGTAGATAAGAATCAACCGTAGGTACTTTTTCAGTGGCTTCTTATTATGGTGGGGGCTATTTTAATTTTAGCTCCTGATTTAATATTTCATTCCATCCTGCATAGTAAAATTTTTGAATCTTCTCCATATAATAATATGCCTCTTCCCTAGTCAATCCATGTTTAACAACTTCATAGGTATTTACCATTCCAGATGATGCCATTGTATGAATAAAAAACTCATCTTTTGCTGTAATTTTATAACCCGTTTTTTCCATCATTTTTCTAGTTGACATCTCTTCTACTTCAATCAATCTTTCTCCAAAATGCTCATACTTTGTGCCATGAGAAGACGATAATATCAATTTCATTATTTCATAGTTGTCAAACATATAATCTATTATCTTATTTGTACTATCACTCATGGTATCAAAAGCTTCATCCTCAATATAAGAATCCAACTCATGACAAAGTTCATGTTCAGATACAAAAAGTTTATACAAACCTTCAGCAACATCACCTACCAATGCTTCAAAAATCATTTCTTTATTTTTAAAATGGTTATACATAGCACCCGTAGTAAGGCCAGCCTTTTCTGCAATTCTCCTCATACTAGCTTTTTGAAATCCCTTTTCTAAAAACTCATCCTTGGCACAATTCATTATTGCTTCATATGTATCTTTTGAACTATATCCCATTAAGTAACTTCCCCTCATGCATATTTGATAACACTGTTATTATTTTCATAACAATGTTATCAAATGGATTTTCTTATGTCAATATTTTTAAATCAAAAAGTGGGATAGATGATATCATCTATCCCACAACTTTTATTCCACCAAAGCTGCTGCTCTTATTGGAGATCCGTCTCCTTCTTGAATCTTTAAAGGTAAACCTATAAACTTAAACTCTCTGTTTACTAGTTCATTTAAGTTTGTAAGATTTTCCACTATTATCTTCCCTTTTGAAAGGAATACTTGATGATTTGAAAGCTCAGCCTCTTCAATTTTATCTAGGGAAACTACATCAAGTCCTACTCCTTTTATGTTCATACTTCCTAATTTTTCTGCAAGTTCCCTTGATACTACTGGGAATCCCTCGCTATATGTATTAGTATTCCAGTTTTTATCCCAACCTGTGTATAAGAAAATAAAATCTGCATTTTCTGTATCTACTCCGTCTAGTACATCTACTCCTATCTCATCCCCTTTTCCAAGATGGGAACAATCTATTACTTTTCCTTCCCCAAAGAAAAAGTTAATATCCTTATTGCTTGTGAAAAATCCATCTTCAATTACGTGGGAGCTACAGTCAAGATGGGTACCCATATGTGTTAAAATATCTAGCTTTGTAACATTGCAGTGGTGCTCCTTAATATTGAATACCCTTTCAACTACTGGAGCATCCATTCCTGGAAATACTGGCATTGTCCTTTCGAATGTGTGGGTCAAATCAATAAGTTTCAATGTACATTCCTCCTCAAATAATTATATTTACTATAATTGACAAATATATCATAACTGAGTCATTACATTTATACTCAAATTACTCATTTTGAAACACTAAAAATATTAATTTTATTTCTTAGTTCTGGAAGGATTTGCCTTGTGTTTTATAGAATACTATATCAAGGAGGTGAAGATATGAAGGATAAATATTATGTAAGAATACATGAAGATTTCGTTAAACTAAGAACAAAATCAAAGCCTTTTAAGAAAGGATTTGATGATCCCGTGAAGCGGGATTGTTTAACCTGTCCGAAGGAAATTATAAAGATAATTTCTTAGTTATTAAAAAATCTAAGTAACTTATCCTATATTACATAAAGAATCAAAATTATTACATAATTTTGGAGCAGTCATTAGACTGCTCCATCATCTTTCTTTGAAAAGTATTGAGTTTATTTGTATGTTATAGCTTGTATTGTCTTCCGATGGATTCATTGAAATATGAATACTATCAAATATTATTCTTATTTTCAGATCTGGTATTTCTACAAGATAACTCATTTCTTCTAAGTTAATTCCTTTGATTCCATGATTATTATCACCATACTTATCTATTATCATATCTATATATTCCTTTAGATCTATATCTACTATATCTTTTCCATCTTTCTTTATTTTAAGCTTTGCTATATCACTTCTTTCATCCCATATTATCAGATAATCTCCTTTTGACCCTTGAATTCTTTCTTCAAAAATTCTTTCGGCTCTCCAACTTTTAGTATCAAGAAGGACCAACCAATCATAATCACCTAAATTTACGTGTCCACTTGACCTTTGAAGATCAATGAATTTATATTTGCTTTCTGGTATTTCTAAATCACTTTGTTTTGTGTACCATGTTTTTTTAAATCCAAATGTATTTTCAAACACGTCACTTTCTACAAAATCTTCTTTATACCAATCTGGTAATAAATCCTTATCTTTATATGCAAGATACTGGACTGTATCTGTAATATCTTGTCTGATTTTTAGATCTAATTGTCCACTAAATGGAATAACTTGACCATCCTCTAACATACTATTAGTAATCAATAAACTTTCTAATCTATTTATTTGATAAGAAGTGGGTAATCTATGATAGCCTACTAGGGGAAGCACATTTATAAGTGAAAAAACAGAAATTACTATAGCTATTAGATTTAAGCTCCTTTGATTTTTCAATAATAATAGTATTGAAGATATAATTGCTACAGATGCAATTATTATAAATATATATTCCTCTTCCTTAAGGCCTGTAAAGTTCATCTGCTTAATCCATGCCCATATACCAAAAGTTAATATTAGTAGAGATACTGGTGGAAACACTTTTTTATAGAACTTTACAAGTTCTGATTTGCTATGACAAACCATAAGAAATAGCCATATTCCCCATAGAGAGTAGGATGATACTATTCCTGAAACATCATAGAAAGGAACTTCTGTTTCTGTAACCATACTCTTCACTATCCATATGATTAGTACAAGGGACAGAACTATCATTATTACTAGTAGAATATAAATAAAAAGAATTTCAATAAATTTTGGTTGCTTAGACAACTTTAGAAAATCATTTTCTACTTCTTCTTTATCAAAATCAGGAAAATATCCTATGAATATCATGTATCCAGCAAAAAGTGATAAGGCTCCTAAATACATATAAACCTTTCCAGACATGGTTCTATAAACAAGTGCTTGAAAGGCAGCTGCAACACCTGAACTCCCCAACATTATCACTCCTGAATAGATTAAAGCTATCATTAATGCTTTTTCAAATATAAAAAGGGACTTATTAAATCTAAACTTTCCATCTTTATATCCTAGATATAATATAAATATTATTGTAGATATAAATATTAAAGAGAAAGTCCTTGCCTCACATATTTCCGGTAAATACTTAAATCCTCGATCATTAATATTATTATTTCCCTTAAGATATAATAATAAAAATATTAGTATGTTTGATATAGATGTTATTAGATTAGCTATCTTCATATTTTTTAGCTTTGTGGATTTTTGCTTAGTAATTGTCACTAATAATAGTCCTATGGAAGCTCCTGATGCAAGGGCAAAATGTAAAATATTAAATAAGAAATTATAGGGCTCCTGCTCCCTCCATTCCATTTGAATACGTATCATTGATACTATAGTAAACAAAACTGCATATAGTACTATCAAGGGATATTTTTTGTAAGTTCTTTTAAAATCTAAGAATATCTTTTCTATGGAACTTAAAATTTTTTCCATTTCAATCCTCCTAACAAAGACTCACTCTATTATTTTATATACCCTTAAAAGCGATTTATATTAGCAGAGCTATTATCACGATAACTTCAAAAACCCAAAAGACACCAATTATCCTACTAGGATAAATGATGCCTTGACGGGGGAAAAAATAAAAGACTCCCTTTAGAGTTTTCTATTTTAAATGTTGACTTTACAGAAATACGTCTAACTATTTACTATGACATTTTTAATTCGTTTAATTTGTTTAATTGCTTTTTAAGTTTAAATATATTGAAAAAGTTTATTTCTTGTTCCATTGGTCTAACATTTTATTTCCATGACCCCCTCCTATCTCGGTTTCTTTTCTATACATTTTCATGCAAAACCATCAGCGTCGTAGATAAAATACCTTGCATAAGAGAAAACTATTGAAAGTATTTCTCTTGTGCAATACAATATTAACATAATAATATAGTCTTTTAATATTGTTTTAATGACTATTTACTGCTATTACTATAACAATATCGTCAAAGGAGACATTATGGAATTTTTATCTCAAAATCAATCTTATCTGGTCGCAAAAAATATTGATACTAAATCAAATATTCCTTTTCTTGCACTGGATATACAGGACAATACATGTATTCCACCTAGAAATGTTTTTCAAATTCTTCATAAACATGAGGAGGTTGAGTTTATAATTGTTGAGAAAAACAAGTTGCAAATTCAAACAGCTATGACCGAACTCATAGTAAATGAAGGCGAGGGTGCATTTATACCTAAGAATGTTCTTCATGTTCTTAATACTTACGGAACTTGTATCTGTAAAGGCTTTCTTTTTCCTGATACTATCCTTGCTCCACAATCCTGTGAGGATCTTTATGCTAATGTTAGCAAATTTACTGATAGTCCTACTATTGACTTAGTATCTATCAAACCATTCGCTAATGAAGAAAAAGTAATAGAGTCACTACATCAACTGGCTTCTGTGGCCTTTAGAAGTAATAATGACCCCAGCTATGATTTTCTTATTCTAAGTAAAATATATGATCTATGGAACTCCTTTGTTTCAAATATTAATTTTGATGAAAAATCAAATATTCCTGAACATAAGGAAAAAGGTGAACGTCTAAAAAACTATTTGGAATTTATAAGTTTAAATTACCATAATAAAATTAGCATATCAGACATCGCTGATAGTGGATTTACTAGTGTCTCTGAATGTAATAGAATTTTTAAATCTTTCCTTAACATTACGGCTTATGAATATTTAATAAAATATAGAATAAATAAGAGCCTAGATCTTCTAAATAAAGAAAACTACTCTATAACTGAAATTTCTCAGATGGTAGGATACAGTAGCCCTAGTCAATTTACTAAGTATTTTAAAAAGCATATGCTTATGTCTCCTAGGGAATATAAATCCTCCCATTAAAAAAAACGAGCGCGCTCGTTTCGCTAGGGAACCCTATGGTTCCCTTCGACGGGCTATCGCCCTGAGCACCCTCCTTAGACCGGATAGGGGAAATTCCCCTATCAACCCCTATTTTTTAATGAATTAAATTTTGTTATACCTATTAATATATCTTGATCACAGATCTTCTTCAAAATACAATTTCCTAGTCATTAAAAAAAGTTATAAAGCATGAATATAATTGGGTAAAAAAATGAATATAATTGCTAAGATTTATTATTTGATTTGAAATTATTGTTCTGACTTTATCTTAGATATATAATCAAGTTAATACTTGTATTATTGAAAGGAGCATATGTATGAAGACAATACTTCCCTTTTTTCATAAAGTGACGGGAGTAAAGGCAAATTGTGGTGAACCACTTGAAATATCTATGTCAAGTAGGGACTTAAACTGGAAAGGTGTTCTTGTAGAAAGGGGAACTTCTCCATATTTTTATCCAAAGGATGTTGTAACTCCTAACTTCTATTTTGCTATTGAAATGGAAAATACCTATAGTTGGAGGGCAGTTAATCTGGGGGATGAAATTACAATATCCACAGAGCCAGGAGATATTTGGATGAATCCACCCAACACACCATTTACCCACAATATAGATGTTCCATGTAATTTCTTAATTGTTAATATTACTGAAGAAATGATGTTTGATAGTTTTGATGGACCTCTTCCTGAGGGGCTTACTTTTTTAAATAACTATAGTTTTCAAGATAGAACTCTAGAATATCTTCTTTCCCTTCTACTATTTGAAGTTGAAGCTAACGGTAGAAATGGAACTTGGTATGTAGAAAATACTATAAAAATGTTTTCTAATTATTTTATAAGACATTATTCTAATTATTATGACCTCATGAATGAAAGGAAAACAAGTTCAATAATCGGAGAAGATGAACTTGCCATAGTAAACGATTATATAAGTAATAATCTCTCAGAAGCTATTACTATTGAGGATTTAGCAGATGAACTAAATATAAGTAAGTTTCATTTTTTAAATGAGTTTAAGAAATATACAGGGATTACACCCTATCAACATCTTTTGATTAAACGTATTGATGCTGCTAAAAAACTACTCCTTGACCAAAGCAAAAAAATAACTACAATCGCCCATGAATTAGGTTTCAGCGATAGTAGTCATTTTAGTAGAAGCTTTAAAAAGGCTACAGGACTTTCTCCAAAGGATTTCAAAAAAAATAATCTAGATTGATTAATCAAGCTAGATTATCTCCTATTCAAAAGCTATATTTCCATCCATTATTTTAAGATTAAATGCAAATTGATTAACTTTCCACTGTCCCTCTTCTTTTATTAGGCCTAAATTATATGTCCCTATAAACGTTCTTGTATCATTTCCTGATAAAGTCTTTACCTGTGCCACAGTTTGATCAAACTGTGCTTTACTAACTGTTTCCCCTGACTGACCACATCCTACAAGTGCAAGTGTCAAAATACCTATTAGTCCTAATAACTTAAAAGCTTTCATAATATCTCTCCTTTTTATTTAATCTGATCTATAAGTCCAAATCCCCTAGCCGCTACTATTGGATTGAAAATCTCAACATACTCTGTAATCTTTCCCTCTTCATTAAACCTGAAAGTCGCATAATAATCATTTGAATATACTCCAGCATTGTTCTTAAGTACAATGTCACCTTTGAACTTAACGAATACAATTGTAGGATCTTCCATTGCATAGATTTCTTCAATATCAAAAGACATACTCTCGAAGTTTTCTATAGGTGCAGCCCAGTACTCAATAATTGCATCTGTACCTTGAACACCTGCAGGAAATAGTCCTGAACCATATGGATTTTTCTGAACCCCATCTTCAGTAAATAAAGATGCAACAGTATTAGCACTACCATCTTCTAAAGCCTTGAAAAAACTTAAAATAACCTTTTTATTTCTATCACCAATATTCATATTAATCCTCCTAAAGTTTATTTAATTTATCTTATGTCTATATATTATCAGCTTATATGTATATCTAATTGAATATAGTTGGGTGGTTTTTTGTATAAAATTGATGGGTTTTTGAATAGCTTATTCAGAGACTTCTATCTCTTAGGGGGAATAGGGGAATTTCAAAGTTGCTACTTTGAAGGGGAACAGGGAAATGGGAAGAGCGTTAGATAATAATCGTTTTACGTTGATAAAACTTCCTTGAACTAAAAGGTCAAAAAACCTTTGCTGGGCTAGTAGCTATATCTACTGATGGGCTTATATATGAAATATATAGCTGGGCTATCATCCTTGATGATGCTGGGCAAATTAAAAACCACCCGAAGGTGGTTTTCATCTCTTACAATTCATTTCCTGTTTCTTGCATTTCAGATAGTATTCTTTTTAATTCTACTTGTGGATCTAATTCAGGATCTGTAATGTGATTTACATAGTCTACTGCTGATTTTTCAAGATCTTCATCAGTAATTACTACTGCTGAATGGATTTTGAATGCTGGTAAGAAGTTCATTCCAGTTAGATTTGCAGTTTGTTGCATTGGCTTTAAAAACTCGCTAATTGTGAATGTATTGTAGCCACCTGCTTGGTATGATACTTCTGGACCACCTACTGAAATTGCTACTACATAATCCTTACCGCTTAGTTTTGTTCCACCAGGACCGAAGGCAAATCCATATTCTAATACTAGGTCTTGCCACTTTCTTAGTAGTGGTGGCATGTTGTACCAATACCAAGGGTACTGGAATACAATTCTATCATGCTCAAGTAAAAGAGCTTGCTCAGCTTCCTTGTCAATTACTTCATCTGGCTATTTTACATTAAGATTATTTACAGTAATATCCCCTTGCTTTTCTAATTCTTCAATCCATCTTTTATTAACTCTTGAGTTTTCAAAATTTGGATGGGCAGTTACAACCATTATTTTCATTGTGATTCCTCCTAATTGATTTCTTCACGATTATTTATTTGAAGTATAGTCTTATTGTAATCACTATGAGAAGTTTATAATTGTATATTATTGGGGTGTTTTAGAATAATATTGGGGATAACTGATTTTTAGGGGGAATAGGGGAATGGCATTAGATTTTTTACTTCTAGGTTAAACTAATTTGTAGTTGGGTCATCTCTCTGATGAAAAAATCAGTTGTATCTGGGTCTTTTCAGGACAATAGTTCACAAGTAAATCCTTCCGTAGAAATCTATCCTAGAATGGATTTACTTTATCGGGGTAAAAATAAAACCTTCCAACGAACTTATCCGATCTACGACCTACCACCTACGAAATACGGTACTTATTGGTTTAAACTAACTTATGGTTTTGAGAATCAAAAATCATCCTTTTACTTCTATGATGAGAAAATCAGTTGTATCTGGGTCTTAATACCCTTCCAACCTACGAAATACGACCTACCACCTACGAAAAAAACCACCCGAAGGTGGTTTTCATCTCTTAATTTATAACGTGAAGTACTGCATTAAAGCCTTCTTTATTTACTGGTATAAAAATTTTAAATTTATTTTTTGTTTTATACTTTCTCTTTGATTTATTAAAATCTATAAGAATAGTCATATCTCCTTCTTCCATTATATCCTCATCTCTTCCTAATGCTTCTAAAATGAGTGGCATAATTATTTCAAAGTCTTCTGGATCATCTTTTAGTATCTCTTTTAAATATGCACTGGCTAAAACTACATCATCCACAACTACTTTTTGATCAAATGACTGTGGTGATTCTTCCCTTGCATTGTTACCACCAAAGGCTATAATGTAATGATTATCATACCCTGGATCATAATTTCCTTTTGTATAATCCGTATAAATAAATGTTGTAAATCCACTTTTCGATTTATAATCTTTAGACTGATAATTACCTTCAGTAGTAAGTGGCAATTTATCCATCTCTTCATCAGATAAAGAATCTGACTCGTCAATTAAATCATCTATGGACATATTTGTACTATCCCAATCAACAAATTTACCACTATCATTGGAACTCTTTGAATTATTTGTACTTCTTTTAGAATCTCCATATGACTTTTCTATAAAGTGAACATCTACACCATAAATACCTGGATCAGTAATTACAATTTGTGTATCCCCAAATGTCTGAACTTTTCCGTATAAATAATAAGGTTTTTTCTCAACAAAAAGTGTATTAATGTTTTGATATATGGCATTTGCATCTTCATCTGAATCACAGAAATATCTTAGTATCTCTACAAAAGCATTTTGAGAAAGTATATTCCTAGATGTTTTTCTTCTATCCTCAGTAATCCAGTATCTAATACTTATAGTTGGTCCATATACACCGTCTAATTTTTCCTTAATGTATTTCATTGGCATATGAGAGTCAAAACCACTCTCAGAAGCTTTTAATTGTATAACACCTGACCCATGAATATCTAGACCTGACTTTGCAAACATATCATCGATTTCATGTATATCTTTTTCATAAGAAGATGCTGATTTACGTTTAGACACATATGGATTATTCATCCATCTTACGTCATATTCGAAGTAACTATCCCTTGTCATTATGTTTGAATAATAAGAATTATTATATTCACTTGTATATGCATACAGCTTTGAGTACTCTTGATAATCTTCTTGATTATTCTCAGGTCTTTTATAATTGTGCTTCTCTATATACTTGGAAACACTTCCATCTGGTGTATCCTTTATTGTAATCTTATAGAATAGATTTCCTTTTTTTGCAATGAAAATTTCTTCAGCAATTTTATTTATACTATCGTACTCAGCTTTTACAATTTCATCACCCTTGTAATCAAGTATTCCCATTACTGCAATTACTCTACCAAGGTGGTCTTTTTTATCAAGTTCCTTAGTTGCAATGACAAACGGATTTCCACTTAAATCTTTATACCCTAGTTCAACAACTTTTTCGCTATCATATCTAAATGCCTTTTCTACTCCATTAACCTTAGTTGTTAATAGATATTCATTTGTCTTATCAAAAAAATCTCCATATATATCAAGGGTTTTAGAAAGCTTAGTATTATATAACCTATTTGCACCACTATTATTTAGCCAAACGTGATTCTGATCCCACTTAAATATTTGACTTGCTTTAGCTGGAAGTGGTTTTCCATCTGGACTTATTAACTGTTGTTTATAGTCAAATCTTGTTGCAACAAAATAATTTTCCTTGTCTAAATCTAATTGTGGTTTTAGAATATTATAAAATTCTACTTTAACAATTTCAGTACCAAATTTATTTATTTTACCCCATTTTCCATCTCTTTTTACAGCAGCAGTTGACTTGTAAAAAGGCTCTGTAGCTTCATAGATAAACTTGGTGATTTCTTTTCCAGAAGTATTTATATATCCAAATTTATCTGACTTTTCTACTTGGGCAAATCCTTCGCTAAAAAATCCTGCCCAAGTGTATTTAGCTTTTATTACTTCTTTTCCACTCTTGTCAATATAACCCCATAAACCATTTTTCTTAACGGCTGCATAGCCTTCAGAAAAAGGATGTATTTTTTCATAGTTAAGACCCATAAGTGTTTTTGAGTTTATGTTTAATAAATCCCACTTACCATTAATCTTAACTACTGAGTATCCTTCTGAAGGTGTCATTACTTCATCGTATTTTGAATCCACAATGATATTTTGCTTATCATCAATTACACCATATTTTTTATTTTTTGATACAACTGCGTATCCATTTAACATTTTTCCAATATCGTCTACCTTTAAATCCTGAGACTTCTTATCATCAATATAGTAAACAGTACTTTTACCAGCAATATTCACTTTATAATAGTTTTCATAAAGTTCACTATAACTATCAAATACATTTCCGTACTCATCTATTAAAATGGTCTCACCATCTTTTATAGCGTTATATATTCCATATCTTAAACCACTTAATGAATCGTATTCTATTTCAATAACTGTTTTTCCGTAATCGTTTACTAAACCTTTTTTACCATTTTTAAAAACATATATGGTTTCTGATACTTTTGATATAGAATCAAAATCATAGTCTGATAATAAAATTCCATCATAGTTCATTAGTGCCCATTTACTGTTTTTAGATACTTCAATTAGCTTATCATTAAGCCTGTGGATTTTTTCAAACTTATCATCAACTACTTTTTCACCTGTTATCGCATTGATTAAATATCCTCCATTTTTATCTATTGCAATAACATTATTACTATCTTGATTCAAAGTATCTATATGATTATAGGAATAAGGCAAAATCACTTTTCCAGACTTATCTATTACACCATAGTATCCAGATTTATACTTTACAGCCCAAGACCTATCATAATAATTTAAATCAATATCAGACTTATCTACCAGCTGAACTTCATATGTGAAACCATTTTTTATAATAGTCTTAGGATCAGCATTAGCAGATTTTACATTTCTATAAATATCAACTGTAACAGTTGATCCATCATAAGTATTTATAGTTTTTCCATTATAATATGCAAGTACTTCATAGGACATTGCTAAAACCGTTTCATTTGATATTTCTGAGCTGAAATCTATCTTAGCATATAAACTACTAAAAATCCCCTTAGACTGCTCTGAAGAACCAATTTTTCCAGTCTCAAATATATTTATTAAAGAAGTATATGCTTCTTCAAATTCCGCCCTATCAATTATGTCATTTGGATATAAATATTGTGGCTCTTTCTCCTTTGCTATTCCAAGATTGTATGCTTTAATTGCTTCTGCAAATCCTGCATCTCTAAAAGGGAATTTACTTCCTACAGGAATTTCTTTTCCTGTCAATCCTTCATATGTTTTTATTATACTAGACATTAGACCAATTCTTTTGAAGCCACCTTCTTGATAACCAAATCCAGCAAATCCTAAATTCAGTTCATCAAGTTTACTTATCTCACTTCGAATAAACTCTTCTTTTTCTTGACCGTATGCTCCCCCTATTCCTGACAACATTGAAAATATTATCAGAAAAGCAATTAATTTTTTCAAGACTGATTCCCCCTATTGATTTATGTAAATGTCAAAATATTTCGATTAAAGCGAAATATAATCAAATTATATCATTGTACATTAATATATTTCAATATGAAAAGTGATGGAATCTATCTCAAATGGGGTAGATTATACATGTATATTGTTAACTTATTTTATTGATTATTTTTCGAATGATAATATAAGTTTCTTCAACAATAAAGATTATTAAGGTGGGATTAGTTTTGACAAAAGAAAATATATTAACAAGTATAAAAATAACTATTGCTGTTATAATTGGGGTTTTAATTGCCCAAATATTAAATATGGATTTCCATTTATCTGTAGCTACGATTGTAATCGTCAGTATGCTATCTGCAAAAAAACAATCTTTAAAACTTGCTTCTCAACGTCTCTTTTCCGCTATAATTGCCCTTACACTTTCCAGTTTTTTATTTCTATCACTGGGATTTTCATTTCCTGTATTAATGCTATTTGTTTTCATATTTACTTTTTTAATGTTCAAATTAGATACTAAAGTGGCCATTGTACTTAATGTAGTTCTGGTTATTCATATCTATACATTAAAAGAAATATCCTTATTAATATTACTTAATGAATTTGGCTTAATGGCATTAGGTATATTTGTTGCATTAATTGTTAATAGTTTTACTCTGGACATTGAAGGAGAACTAATTCAGTATAAAGATTCAGCAGAACTGATTTTCAATAATGTTTTTAACAATATGGGAAAATGTTTAGATAACCAATGTACGAATGATACTATTAGAATGGAGTTAAATGAGCTTGACATACTGCTTCAAAAAGCCAAATCTAGGGCATATGATTATATGAATAGTTATTACATTCAAGAAAACAACTATTATGTTGAATATTTTAGTATGAGGCGACAGCAGTATCATACCGTTAGGCTAATGCAAAAATTCCTTGCCTCTAATTTTCTTGAACAAAAAGAAGCTATAATGCTTAAAGATTTCACGGACAATTTTATTAATAATACAAAGGTGCATAATATGTGTGAAAATCAAATTGAAATACTCGAAGAGATAAAACACCACTTCACTTATGATGCTCAGATTCCTTTAGATCATCAACAACTTCAAAATAGAATAGCACTTCACCAATACCTGTATTCATTGGAAGACTTGGTAAAAGTAAAAATGCGATTCATTGACAAGTATGAAAAAGGGGCCGTCCTTAAATAGACGACCCCTTTTATGCTTCAATTGCTTCTTCTATACTTTCTTTTTCTATATTATTGTTTACTGCAAATACTCCTAATCCTATCAAAATTATTGATATTCCTAGTCCCTGTTGAACTGATATTGTTTCTTTTAAGAATATATATGAGAAAATTATTGCCCATATCGATTCTCCAAGAATTCCTACTGAAACAATTGTGGTATTTAACCATTTAATCACCCAATTCAGGAGCATTTGTCCTAATATTGTTGATATAAGTGCCAAACCTAAAAACATTAACCATGTATTTTTGTCATATCCAGTGAAGCTAACTCCAGTCATGAGAGAATAGATAAATAAAAAGATTGAACTACTAATGTATCCCATTAAGGAGTAGGGTATCACTGATAGTTTTTTTCTCAGATGCTGACCGACTAAAAAATATGCAGTAATTATAGCCGCTGCAAGAAGTGCCATTATATCACCTATAAATGCCTTTGGTCCAATTTGAAAATCCCCCATACCAATAATTATACTACCTACTATAGCAATAATTATTCCTAGCATTGATTTTCTATTGATTTTATCTCCAAAAATCATATATCCCCCAGCTACTGAAAAAAGCGGCTGAAGAGTTACTATTACAGTGGAACTTGCCACTGATGTATACTTTAAGGACTCAAACCATAATACATAATGAAGTGCTAGGAATATACCCGAAGTTATTCCTAGATATACTTGTTTTCTACTCAAACTCTTTATTTCATCCATTAAATTTTTTTTAGATAATAAGACTGGCAAAAGAGCTATAGATGAAAAAACCAGCCTATAAAAAGCTATTATGCTAGAGGGAGCCTTAGCTAATTTAGCAAAAACTGCTGAAGTCGAAAGTGCTATTACACCAAAAATAAGGACTATGTAAGAACTATTTCTTTTATCCATTTTATATTATTTACCTTCCCTAAGAGACCAGTTTTCACACACGACTTCAAACTTAGAATCTCCACCAACTTCTTCTTTTGAATGCCAATTCACAAATATAACATTGCAATGATTCTCATCATACTGCTCCTGTATAACAGAATAAATAAACATATTATCTGTCTTATATCTATCTATTTCTATTACACCTTCAAGATCTAAAAATAATCTTTCTTTCTTCATAGTCTCAAGTTCTACAACAACCTTTTCATCTAAAATATCTATATTTTTAATTACACTATCATGTAATCTATAATCTCCAACTAAACTCATAATATTACTCCTAACTAATTTTTTTCTTTTCCAATAATAAATGTAACACTATATAAGTATATAGACAATAGTATATATGCAAATAAAAAACACTTCGAAATAATTCCAGGCCGCTGAAAAAGTCCTATTTGAAATTCTTATACCACAATATGTATCTTTCTTTCAACTATGGAACCCAACATATTGTAGATAAGAATCAACAGTAGGTACTTTTTCAGCGGCTTCAAATAATTCAATGTGTTTTTTATCTATTCTATCAGAGGAATAAATACATCTACGAGTTTCGGATCAAATTGTGTCCCGGCATTTTCCCTTAACTGCTGAATTGCAGTTTCTTTACTCATAGCATGTCTATAAGTTCTATCACTCGTCATGGCGTCATAGGAGTCTGCAATAGCGATTATTCTTGCTTGAATTGAAATTTCTTTTCCCTTAAGGCCTTTAGGATATCCTCTTCCGTCGTATCTTTCATGATGATGAAGTATATGTTCCGCAAGTTTAGTAAACTCATTAACAGAATTCAAAATTCTGTATCCTATTTCAGGATGCTTTCTTATTTGATTCCATTCACCATCTTCTAAACTTTCTGGCTTATCCAGTATATTATCACTTACTGCAATTTTCCCTATATCATGTAACCAACCGGCAGTTTTCATTTCCTTTACTAGTTCAGAGTTCATATTTAAAGCCCTTGCAATCGCTTCACAGTATTCACTTACCCTTGATGAATGCCTTTCTTCCCTTTCGTTCTTAGCATGTAGTGTCTTTATTACAGTATCAAACATCTTTCCCCTAATACTTGGACTTTCAACAAGCTTATTTCTATACATTTGGTCTTCAACTCTTTTAAAAAGATTTTTGTTTGAATCTTGAACACTTGTTTTAATTCCACAACCAAATGATAAAGAAAAATCTATGCCCTTATATACTTCATTTCTACATGCATTCTTAAATATTCTTACAACATTCTCAAGTTCTTCATCAGTAATACTAGGGATAAGTATAACAAACTCGTCTCCACCAAGCCTCGATACGATATGACTTTCATAACAATTGTCCTTCAAAATACGTCCTGTCTTTTTCAACAATCCGTCCCCTGCATTATGTCCGAATGCATCATTAATTAGTTTTAATCCATTCATATCAGCCATAATTAATCCCAATGGCATATTCTCTTCTTTATCTAATTTATCAAATTGTTCTTCAAAATATCGTCTATTGTATAGACCTGTCAACTGATCATGATAAGACATATATACAACTTCATTTTCAGCAGCCTTTTTTTCTGTTATATCAGTATATATTCCGTAGCCGCCAATTACAGTAGCATCTACAATTATAGGTACCCCTTGTACTATGTAGAGTCTAGGAATAGAATTTTTACCATATCTTATTCCTTCAACTATTATTTTCTCGCCTTCAAGTAGCTTATTTGTAAGGCTTATACTCTCATCCAACTTTTCAATTTTTGAAATGAGTTTATCCACATTTTGACCTTTTATTTCATCAAGTTTATATCCGAATAATGATTCAAATCTTTCATTGATGTCTAAAACTGTTTTATCCACATCGATCCTTACTATTGCATCATTTGAATTTCTGAACAGGGACTCAAAACTCACTTTTTGTCTATATATTTCATTTTCTGAATGTATTTCATAGGTCCTATCCTTATATATTATAAAAGCACCCTTATATTTATCATTCTCAATGATAGGAATACCTGTAATAAAAACATTGTAGTGGTGACCAAAACTTGTAGTTCTTAATCCTTCAGTTGTAAATAATTCCCCTGTCTTAACCCTTTCGTTTAGTCTTAAGGCTTCGTCTTTATTTACTGGGTCAACTATCATATTATCAAGATATTGACCAATTAACTCATATTCCTCATAGCGAAATAACTGAATAAAAGGACTGTTGACTTCGACAATCTTAGCATCTTCATCTATCCTAACTATGGCGTCTACTGAACCATAGAATAGTTGTCTAAAATAATCCATTTTAACTAAATCCCCTTCCAAGTAATACACCCATCCACATTCTGTAAAAAATATTACATTTTTTTAATATCTTATGATATCATTATACTTTCTATATCCAGTTCTTTCAACTAAAAAGTAGGAGTCTAAAATTAGACACAGGCCACTGAAAAACTTCTATTTGAAATTCTTATACTACAATATATATCTTTCTTTCAACTATGTAACCCAACATATTGTAGATAAGAATCAACCCTAGGTGCTTTTTCAGTGGCCTCAATTAGACTCCCATCTTTTTTTTATTCAATTATATTCCTCATATTCTACCCTATTTCTACCATTAGATTTAGCTCTATATAGTAGATTATCTGCTCTGTAGAATACTGATTCAACTGTATCTTCTTTTTTAAAACTTGACACACCTATACTTACCGTAAGATTTTCACCATGGCTATACTGAGTTTTTTCAACTCTATCCCTAATTTTTTCAGCCATCTCAAATCCATATTCACTTTCTTCACAGGAAGTATATACAACAAACTCCTCCCCGCCGTATCTTCCTAAAATATCATTTTTACCTAAACAAGCTTCAATGATTTGAGCTGTATTCCTAATTACTTCGTCCCCATATATATGTCCATATGTATCATTTACATTTTTGAAAAAATCTATGTCTATCATAAATAAGCATCTAGACTCACTACATGAAATAGCTTTATTAAATCTATCTTCAAGTAATTTCATAAAATATCTTCTGTTATATATGTTTGTTAAACTATCAAAATAAGAGAGTTTTTCAAGTTCCTTATTCTTTTCTTTCAATGTTTCAACAAGTTCATATACATGCCTTTTCTCTTTTTTGTAATCTGAAAATGCCTCATAAGAAGAAAAAGATACAAATGCTGATACAGATGCCATTGCAATTATAGTATCAACATGCTTACTTAAGTCATTCGTATATGGAATTACTAATTGAGGATTAATAAAAGAAATCCATATAATCACAACATAAAACAAGGCCAAAGCAGAAGATCTAATGACTAAATCTTTTCCATCAAAATAAAATGTATAATACAAAACTATAAGTATAAAATATAAATGTGCTCCCCCTGAAATTCCACCGTTTGTAAAATATGTATAGGGCATATATAAATAGCCTATCATATACAATGTCTTTACCGTAACCTTTGATAAATCATTTCTAAAATAGTAAGCAACAAATATTGAATATAAAACAACAAACAAATGGGGCAAACTCATCCACAAATCATGGGAAAATACTAAAGAATAGATATATCCTATTCCTGATAATAATATTCCTGTGGAAATAAAAACTATTGATAATTTATCTTGAAGCTCCATATCTCTGTATTTTTCTATGTATGTCTTAATAAAATCAATCAAAGTACTACTCCTTCCAGTAAAGGACATTTAATAAATATTAGATTTTTTATATTACTTTAATAACATTTTACACAATTTTTGTAAAAAAATACACTGATTAAAAAAATTAATCAGTGTCAAAGTATTTAATATCTATATCTAGTTTCTATTTCTAGACCAAATTCATCCTGAAGCTTTAACTTAAAGTCATTAAGTTCTTCACCTGAATAAGTATCGTATTTAATATCTTTTATTTGCTTATCAGAATACTGATATTGTTGTAATACCAGTTTCTCTCCTTTTCCTAATCTTCGACAAATTTTCTTTAAAGACTCATAATTATGGAACTCCTTAATTATTGTTGTCCTAAATTCATGACTAACACCTGAATACTTAATGAGATCTATAGAATTATCTATAAGCTCAGTATCAATGTTTATATCGACTATTTCATTATATCTAAGATACTCACCCTTAATATCCATTGCTATATAATCAAGATCATTCTTGGACAATATGATCTTTAAAACCTCTGGTTTGCTTCCATTTGTGTCTAGTTTGACCCTAAGTCCCATATCCTTTATCTTAGAAATATGGCTTTCAAGTTCTTGACACATACATGGTTCTCCACCAGTAATAACTACACCGTCAATGAAGTCTTTTCTTTTGTCTAGATCACTTAATATTTCATTAAGTTTTATACTCTCACAATTTTGCCTACTTACTATATCCCTATTGTGACAAAATGGACACCTAAAATTGCACCCTCCATAAAAAAGTACACTTGATATATTTCCCGGGTAATCTATATAGCTGGATTTAAGATATCCTCTTATCATACAGTTCTTGCAAACTCCATTCTTTCATTAAATTCTTCTTGCTTACCATCATTCCAGCTCTTAACAGGTCTATGGTATCCAACTACCCTTGTCCAAATTTCTGTCTCTTCTCCGCAAATTGGACACTGCTCCTGTTCTCCTGAAAGGTATTTATGGTTTGGACATATAGAAAATGTAGGTGTAAGTGTGAAGTATGGAATCTCATAATTAGCAGTGGCTCTTTGTAAAATCTTCTTAACTACCTCTATATCATCTATCTTCTCAGGAATAAATCCATGGAATACAGTTCCACCAGTATATTTAGTCTGTAAACTTTCCTGATGATCAAGGGCTTCAAATAAATCTTCTGTGTGACCAACTGGTAACTGTGAAGAATTAGTATAGTAAGGCGTTGAGTCACCAGAAGTAACAATTTCAGGATATAATTCCTTATCAAGTCTTGCAAATCTATAAGTCGCACCCTCTGCTGGACTAGCCTCAAGATTATATAGATGTCCCGTATCAAGCTGATACTTTATTAATACTTCATTCATAAAGTCCAGAATCTCTTCTGCAAAGATTTTTCCTTCTGATGTAGTGATATCCTCCTTACCAGCAGTAAAGTTGATAACACACTCATTTATACCATTTGGTCCTATTGTAGCAAAATGGTTAAACCAGTACTCATTGTTGTTTTCATATATATCTTCAAGGTAATATCTTGAGTAAGGATATAATCCCTTATGCATATTATCCTCAAGTACTTTTCTCTTAACTTCTAAAGAATTTTTAGCAAGATCCATTAATCTCTCTAGTCTATTAAACAACTCTTCCTTGTCCTTAGAGATATGGCCAAGTCTTCCCATATTTACTGTAACTACTCCGATGGAACCAGTCTTAGGATTTGCTCCGAAAAGACCGCCACCCCTCTTGATCAACTGAGTATTATCAAGTCTTAATCTACAGCACATTGATCTTACATCCTCTGGATCAAGATCTGAGTTAACAAAATTTGAGAAATAAGGGATTCCAAATTTACTAGTCATCTCCATTATTTTATTTGTTACTTCATTATCCCAGTTCCAGTCATTAGTAATATTGTATGTTGGGATTGGGAAAGTAAATACTCTACCCTTGGCATCCCCCTCCATCATTACTTCACAGAATGCTGTATTGATCATATCCATCTCTTTCTGGAACTCTCCATATATATGATCATGATCATACTTTCCTCCGATTATTATTGGAAGATTTTTATGGGTCGATGGAACTTCCTTATCCATTGTAATATTAAAAAATGGTGTTTGGAATCCAACCCTTGTAGCGATATTCATATTAAAAATAAATGCCTGCATACTTTGCTTTACTTGATCATAAGAAAGTTTATCAAGTCTTATGAAAGGTGCAAGAAGTGTATCAAAATTTGATACAGCCTGTGCTCCAGCAGCTTCCCCTTGTAAGGTATAAATGTAATTTACAAGCTGCATCAAAGCTGTATCGAAATGTCCTGGAGGTGAAGACTCAACCTTTCCACCTGCTCCTCCAAAACCTTTTAATAATAAATCTTCAAGACTCCAACCACAACAATAAGTTGAAAACAATCCTAAATCATGGATATGTATATCCCCATGCTGATGAGCTTCTTTGATAGATTCTGTATATATATTATTTAACCAGAAATTCTTAGTTGCATTTGAAATAATATGATTATTTAAACCTTGAAGAGAATATGTCATATTAGAATTTTCCCTTACAGTCCAGTCACTTTTGCCTATATAATCATCAAATATGTTAAAAATATTTAAAACAGAAGATTTGTTCTCTCTAATTCTTTTGTGTTCATATCTATATTTTATGTATCCCTTAGCAGTTTCATGCTCCCCCATCTTCATTAGGGTATTTTCTACAATGTCCTGAATTTCTTCAACACAAGGAATATAGGAAGCTTCTTTCTTTTCAAATGTCTCAATTACATAATCTGTCACCACTTCAGACAGCTTCTCAAGCTCATTTCTTGCCTTATCCTTCTTTACCATTACAAAAGAGTTAAGTACCGCATCTTTGATTTTAACCCTGTCAAATTCAACTATGTCGCTATTTCTCTTTTTTACTTCCTTTATCATAATTACTCCTCCCAAATACTATATATATGCATCCGTATCTTCTTATACACTATATATAGAGTCTTTAATCAAAAAAAATAAAATGCCAGACAATTAATTTTGCTCAGCATCTCTCTTGATCAAATCTTCCCCTTAATAAAATTTTAGCAGAATAATACTCCTTTCTCAACAGTATGAAGGTACTATTTTTATTTTTGAATAGAAATACCGAAATTTAAGAAATTTATATTGCTAATATTTTGCAAAATGATATTAGGAGTATTGAAAACAGCATTTGTTATTGTTCGCATAATTTTTTGCATTGTTAATACTGCACAAATAAAAATATTTCCCACAACTTTTTTATGATTAGTTATAGGAAATATTTACTATCATTCTATATCAAAATTGATATAGAATGACTGTCATCCATAATTAATGTATAGATATTTTTAGTATATACATCAATCTCTACATTATCAGAATATCTTTTGTCTTTAGATCCATCCTTATTTATGTATAGCCATCTTTTTTCCATTTTAAGATAATCCAGAATCGGACCTTTGTATGTAAACTCTATCTCTTTTTTATCTAGTCTCATATTGCCATAATCATAGTAGGCATACTCATTTTCCTCTTCTACTATTAGACACTCCTTGGTAAAGTAAAACTCCTGATTCCAAGGTTTTAGTGTTAGGGGAGCTTCTGAAGAAGACATTCCCTCTGGCAATTCATCATCTACATCTATCTCTTCGAAGATATAGTCCACATCCAAATTGCAATACTCTCTTTTTTCTTCCACTGTATAAATCCCTGTATTGATTAATACATTTTTCTTTCCTCTAATCTTTTCAATAAAAGCATTCATATCAGTAAAGTTTGACAAGTTATCTTTAAAGTTCATATCCATAACACTGATTTTAGTATAAATCAAAGATACAAACAAAGAAACTACTACTACTGCCAAAGAAAAAATTACATTGTTATAATTAATAAGTGCTGTAAATATGTCCAAATAAATTAATACAAGAGCCACAACAGTTATAAGTCCATAGGCAATATTTGTCTTTAACCTATAACTCTTTATTTTATCAATGTAACGGTTAGAAAGGGATATGCCTTTTATAGAAGCATTTCTAACATCGTGAATATTCTCCCTCTTCATATTCACCTTATGATCCTTGAATTTACCAATAATTCTAGACATCTGTTTATAAGATATAGTTTTTCCAATAGTCGAACTTGGAACTGAAAAAAACTTTCCTTTCTTCTTTTTAAACAATTTAAAAGAAAATCTAATCCCAGTATTTGTGATTCGAATAGTAAGTGCCCCAAAATTTAACGATAGATAAGTCACTTCCAAATACACTCCTTATTTTTATTTCCATGAATCTATTATTATTACCTATTATATTTTAATCCTCCAGTTATTTCAATATTTATTATTTCACTTCCATAGAAAAAGCTGTTGCCTAGGGGCAACAGCTCAAAACTTCTACTTAAAGACCTTCCTAAGCAGTCCCAACTTCTTCTTAGTATAAGGTGGATACTTAAGTTTCAAATCAAACTTCGTACTCTTATCCATTATTCCCTTTTGATTTGAGAAAACTTCGAAGGACTTTTGTCCATGATATTTTCCCATCCCTGAGTGTCCTACTCCTCCTAATGGAAGATGTGGATTTCCTACATGGGACATTGTATCGTTGATGCATCCTCCACCGAATGATATGTTGTTTAATATATTTTGAATCACATCTTGGTTTTCTGAAAAAATATATAAGGCAAGTGCCTTCGGTTTTTCTCTTATTCTTTCTATTACATATTCTATATCTGTATATTCAATGATTGGGAAAATCGGCCCGAATATTTCCTCTTCCATTATTGTATTTGTCCAGGATACATTATTTATAATAGTCGGTTCTATATATAGATCCTCTATCGAATGATCTCCACCATATACTACTTCTTGACCTTCTATTAAATTAACTAACCTTGTATGATGTTTTTCATTTATTATTCTACTTAGGTCTGACTCTTTCTTACTGTGTTTGCTGTAGAATTTGTCTATATACTTGATTAATAGTTTGATAAGTTTATCCTTTACATCCTTATGAACAACTATATAGTCCGGCGCTGTGCATGTTTGACCTGTATTTATTAACTTGCCCCAGACAATTCTTTTGGCTGCTATATCTATATCTACTTCCTTATCTACTATACAAGGACTCTTTCCTCCAAGTTCTAAAGTGACTGGAACAAGATTTTGGGCAGCCTTTTTCATAATAAATTTTCCTACATTTGAACTACCTGTGAAAAAAATATGGTCTAATGGTTGGTCTAATAATAAATTACTAGACTCCCTATCTCCCTTAAGTACATATATATATTCCTCTTTAAAAGTATTCTTTAATATTTTTTCAACTATATCAGCTGTATGTTTCGTTTGATCTGAAGGTTTTACAATAGAAGTATTTCCAGCTGCGATTGAACCTATCAGAGGAGTCATTATTAAATGGAAAGGATAATTCCAAGGAGCCATTATAAATGATACACCCTTAGGTTCCCACATATAAAAACTCTTTGCTGGCTTATGAACAATAGTCGTCTTTACCTTAACAGGCTTCATCCATTCCTTTAGATTATCAAGAGCAAACTCCAACTCTTCATAAACAATCCCAATTTCCGTTGCATAGGATTCAAATTCAGGTTTTTTCAAATCTTTAGCCAGTGCCTCTATTATTTCATCCTCATGATTTACAATCGCCATTTTAAGGTTTTTAAGCATCATCATTCTGAAACTATAATCTTTAGTTACATTAGTTGAAAAGTATTTTTTCTGATTCTTTAGTATTTCTATAATGTTCATATAATATCCCTCCTTACATCTTTGGTTTTACCCTTGATGTAGGGAGATTAATCTCAAGTGTAACAGAATCCCCAACTATGAAATCTAAAAAACTTTGCTCTCACATAAACAAGTAGCAAAAGCACTTAGATTTTACAGGTGGGGATTCTGTTATTTTCAAAACTTACATTTCCGGCATTTCCTTACCATAACCACTGGCATCTTTATACTGGTACATCATATATTCAAACTCATTTTCAGCATAAAATCTAGTATAACTTACCATTCCTAGACCTTCTTCAAATACTCTTGTCTCAATATCCCCAGTATCTGCAAATTTATACTCTACAGTATACTGCATCGTACCTTCATTTTCACCGATACTTGTAATTGATGCTGTTACTTCTGTACTTCTCTTAAAATTCTTTACTGGCTCAGTCCAAGTTGTTCCAACCTTTACTGGTGCTTTAAGTAAAGTAAGACTCATAACATTTAAATCTGTATCTCCACCTTTTACAAGTTCTTGTTTTATTGATGTTCCGTCTACAATATATTTGTAATCAATTGTAAGATCTTCTACTGATTGCTCTCCAGACATATCATCTCTGAAAGCTTTTATAGAGTACACTGTTTTATCTCCATCAGCTTTTACTGAATTTATTTTTTGGACTCTTCCTGATTCACCTGTTCCACTATAAATAGTAAGGTATCCATCCTTTGGAAGGTATGCTTTTAAAGGACTATCCTCTACATCTGTATCAGGTCTCATTTCTCCAGATGAAGCCGATGATTTATCCTTCTTGTATCCTAAGATTCTCCATGATCCATCCATTTTTTCAAATGAATAAATCCAATCATATTCTACTACTTTTTCACTACCATCTTTTACTTTTCTAATTTTCTCATGTACAGCT
Source organism: Bacillota bacterium (assembly GCA_025210655.1). Taxonomy (GTDB): domain Bacteria; phylum Bacillota; class Clostridia; order Peptostreptococcales; family Acidaminobacteraceae; genus JAOARG01. Next base: position 150,961 of record JAOARG010000069.1, on the reverse strand, counting down.
GCAGTTGCAGTAGAACCGTCAACATTAACATTTTTAATATCCACCTGAAGGAATTCTTCACTTAAACCTTCTCTATTAACACTCTTCATATTCTTATAAGCTTGTCCATCTGGAACTACATAATCAAATACCAACTCATCCCCAGTATTTATGTAATCAACCCAAGCAGTATTAAAATCAAAAAGCATATTTTTTACCATATCCTCATCTGATTCCATTACTGGAAGTTCTTTACCATATCCACTTGCTTCCTTGTATAAGAAAAAGAAAAACTCAAACTCATTTTCTGCATATAGTCTTGAGTAATTAACTACACCAGAACCTTCTTCAAAGACTCTTGTTTCTATATCTCCACTATCCATTAATTTTGTTTCTACTGTATACTGAATAGCACCTTCATTTTCATCAATACTCTTAATTGACGACTGAACTTCTACCATCTTTCCATCTGAAGATTCAACAGTCTCTGACCACTGATTTCCAACCTCTAATGGCATTTTAAGGATTGTAAGATTCTTGACATTTAAATCAACATCTCCACCCTTTACAAGTTCCTGCTTAATTGAATTAGCATCCAAAAGATAATTGTATTCAACAGTTAATTGATCTACTGAAGCTGTTCCAGACATATCATCCCTATATCCTTTTATTGAGTAAACAGTTTTATCTCCATTTACTTCTACAGAATTTATTTTTTGAACTCTACCTGATTCAGCTGTTCCACTATACACTGCTAAATAACCTTCTTGAGGTAATAATGCAGCTAAACCACCTTCAGCAGCTACTGTATCTTCTGCAGCTCCTACAACTACGCCCTCTTCTGTGCCTTGGTTTTCTCCCCCTGCCTCTGATCCTTGCTCTACAGGAGTTTCCCCCGCTTCATCAGATTTTGCAGGTGCATCTGAACCACAACCTGCAAGTGAAAATACTAAAGTAAGTCCTATCAAGGCTAATAAACTTTTTTTAAGTGCCATATTTGTCCTCCTAATCTTCAACCACTAAGTAAACTTATTAATGGTCTTTTCCTATCTCATTTCGTTCTCAGTATAGTAGGCTATTCCAACAGAACCTGGTCCTACATGGGCACCTACTACTGGCCCAATATCAGCTATCCTAACTGGTCTTTTAATTATATCTTCAACCTTTTTAGCCAATACTTTTGCTTCTTCTAAGGTATTGATATGATGTACCACAGCATCTCCAAATCCGTATTTTTCAACATCTTCTTGGAATCTGTCAAGAATACCCTGAACTGCTTTTTTCTTTGTTCTGATCTTTTTAACTATTTCTACTACTCCATCGTCACCAACAGTTAGCACTGGGTTAATTTTAAGAATGTTTCCAATTAGAGCAGCTGCACCGCCTATTCTTCCACCCTTTTTTAAATAATCCATATTATGAGGTGTAAATAAGAATCTAGAACTCTTAATATTACTCTTTATTTTTTCAACACTTGTCTTAAAATCACAGTTTTCAAGTGCACTTTTTGCACCGATAAGTGCTGCAAATCCCATTTGCATAGAAGTAGACTTAGAATCGATTATTTCAATGTTTCTTTCTGGGTATTCACTAAGGAGTGCTTCCTTAACCATATTGGCAGTGGAAAATGTTCCACTTAATCCCGAAGAAATTAGCACCGCAATTACATCAATTCCTTCCTTTAAAAATCCTTCAAACTTTTCAGTCATTTCTTGTATTGATGGTTGTGAAGTAGTTGGCAAACTATCCTCTTTATCAATTCTCTTGTAAAACTCTTCATTAGAAATATCCATTTCCTTTATAGTCTCAGTTCCAAAATTAATATATAAGGATAATAATTCAATTTTATTCTTCTCCACCAAATCCTTAGGCATATCACAAGTACTATCGGTAAATATCTTTATCATCTTACTTCCTCCAAGCTGACAGTTATAATAATTATGGTCTAAATATGGACCCACACATTGTAATATTTTCTGAATGATATTTGCTATACAATGGATCATCTTCATTTAAACTATTTAAAGTCACCCCATTGTATCTATCTACAGAGTGTATAAATAATCCATCTTCAATATACATAGCAATATGTCCTGGAAAATATATAAGATCCCCTTTTTTAAGTTGATCCCTAGAAATCTCGAATAGATTGTCTCCCTCAAGTTTGGCATCCCTATAAATTAGAACACCATTTAGCATATATGACATGGAAGTAAGACCTGAACAATCAATACCCATAGGAGTTTTTCCTCCCCACTTGTACTGTGTTTCCATATACATTAATGCTGTCTTAATCAATCTTTCTCTAAATTCCTCTTCATTAGCAAAGGGATCTATGAACTCATCCTTTTTAATGAATTCACTTCTTATGTATCCAGTAGAACCATCAAGGAGTTGTACTTTTGTGAAATTACCTTCCTCTTGACCAAGTGAAATAATCTTACTCCCCCTATATAGAGTAATCATACTTCTGTGCTTACAGTTTGGACCTGACAAAAGGTCTGCGATATCCTTAATTATAGTAAATTTACTATCTAAAATCCATATATTAAGCTGATTTTCATCAATCATTACCATATCTTTACCTTTGGCATATCCCGTATATCCGTAATGGGTTTTTACTTTGTAAAATCCATTCTCTTCACCTAATATCTCAAGGGGCATTCCATATAAACCCTCATCAGCTAATCCACTTTCTTCACTAGGTGAAACTAAATAGTCTATCCTAGGTTTTCCCACAACTGCGTATTTCATTTCTTCTTACTCTCCTTAATTTTCATATACTTATATTTTCCCTTATACATGTTTTTATAATAGCTCTTCTTTTCTTTATTAATTAACATTCCAATTATAGCCATCCCTAAAAAAAGATACTTAATTATGCCCTTAATATCTATTACAGGAAGAAACTTAGTTGAGTTTTTTGATACTTCATAAACACCAAGGGGCTCCCCGTATCTATGACCTCCCATACCTCCACCATTTCTAATTCTATTTTTTTCTCCAAATCCGAATCCAAATCCAAAACTAGTTCTATAAACAGGTATTACTTTTTTATACCCATGATCCACAACTTCACCAAAACCCGTATCCTTACCAACTTCTTTAATTACATTAGAAAAAAGATCCATGACAATCCTCCTTAATATTCTTCTTTTCAGTTAACTTAATATTAATGGCAATCTATCTTTTACAACAGCTCCTATGGGACTTATATCAGCCCTATAAGCATATATCTCCACACCTTTATAATATGCCTCAATTAGTATCTTAGAAAACTTAGGATCTGTAATTTTATTCGGGCTAAAACCCTGAATAAGCGGGTTTTGAATTAGAAAAACTACTGCAGCATCAAAACCATTTTCTTTTGCAACAATTAACTCCTCTAGATGTTTACTTCCTCTAGAAGTAGGAGCATCAGGGAAATATCCCCAACTATTTAATTCTAAATTTACTCCCTTTATTTCTATAAACTTCCCCTTATCAGAATCAAGGAAAATATCAATTCTACTCTTTCCAAATCCTACTTCTGTATTAACCTTATCATAATCAGAAAAAACCTCAAGTTCTCTGTTTTCAAGAGCCTCTTTTACAATCTTATTAGGTAACTGAGAATCTACTGAAATCCATATCTGATCCTTCTCTACAAACCTAAGTTCATACTTAGTTTTTCTTTTTTGATCATCATGAAAAGACAGAAGAACTTTTCTGCCTTCAATTAGTAATTCCTTAAGCCTTCCAGTATTAGGAACATGGGCCTTATGAATTTCTCCATCTATTTCAACCATAGCAATAAATCTATTTGGTCTTTCAATAAATCTAGCATTTACATATATATAATCAAACTTCATTATACCCTCCTATACTAATAATATACATTATCTATTATAACTTCTTTTTTTGTAACTTATAAAATTAATTGCTTACATTAAGACAAAATATTGATTTTTATCAACATAAAATATATATTCTTTGTATGAGCAAAACCATGCAAGAAATGACCACAATTTTTGTCCATTATAATGTATGTTTTTTGTTATCAATATTTATTGTATTCTTCCCATAAGAGGGGTATAATTTACTTGACACTATAGTTAGGAGTGATTATCAATGTATACAGATATTGCAATTGACCATTTTACAAACCCAAGAAATGTAGGGGTTTTAGAGGACGCTGACGGCATCGGAATGGCTGGAGACCCAGAGTGTGGTGACTACCTTAAAATTTTTCTGAAAGTCGAAGATGACTTTATTACAGATATAAAATTTCAAGTTCACGGTTGTGCAGGAGCAATATCAAGTAGCTCTATGACAACAGAAATGGCAAAAGGACTTCCAATCATGGCAGCTTTCGCTATTACTGAACACGATATTGTTAACAAACTTGGTGGTCTACCAGAAGAAAAGATTCACTGTTCTCTTCTAGGTGCGATGGCACTTAAAAAAGCTATCGTTGATTATGCTCAGAATAGAAAAAAATAATTTTTAAGTCCTGTCTTTGACGGGACTTTTTTTTATTTTTTTGTCTAGGGTCACCTTCGGCTCATCTAGGTATTCACTAGGCTCAAATCTAGGGAATGAACACATTTTGTTCATCATCTAGGGTTGATATTCTATCAACAACCAAGGATATGTTTTACAATCGTAAAACAACAATACAACAAGTTCTAAGACCTTATTTAAAGTATCTTTCCGAAGGGAAAATATCATTGGATGGAGTTGGAAGAACTCTCCTTAGACTAGATACACAAAATGTATTTCACCTAGATACGAGCTCCGCGAGATCCTAGATGCGACCAAAGGAAGCCCCTAGACTTCAAATTACCATGTAATTTGAACAAAAAAGTAAAAATGACCCTCACGAGTCATTTTTACTGCAGAATATTTTTATTTATATAATTTTTGAGGCTTAGTTCAAAAGTTATAATTGTTATTTATGTTAACTTTTATTGCTTTATAATTAATAATATTTTTACTTGTTTTTATATCATTTTTAGGCTTATATTTTTATATTTTTATTTTAAAGTATTACTATTTTTTTTTATTATTTCTTACTTCTCGCCACATCTAACTAGAAGCTCATCCCACTTACGATCTACTTCAGCTTGCATTTCAGCAATTAAGTGCTCGTTTCCAGGCTTGAATAAGTGCTTGAATCTACCTTGTGGTCTTAAGAAATCTTCGATTGGTCTCTTGTTCTTAGGCTTGTAAGAAAGAGTCCATTTTCCATCTTCAACTTCGAACATTGGCCAGTAGCAAGTATCGATAGCTAACTGACAGATCTCCATAAGCATTTCTGATGGGTATCTCCATCCTCTTGGACATGGTGACATGATACTTAAGTATGCAGCACCTTTCTTGTCTAGAGCTTTTTTAGACTTCTCATGTAAGTCTTTGAAGTTCTTAACAAATGTAGTTTGAGCGATGTATGGAATATCATGCGCTGCCATTACAGAAGCTAAGTCTTTTCTAATTTGAATCTTACCGTTTGAGTGAGATCCTTGTGGAGTAGTTGTAGTATCAGCAAACTGAGGAGTAGCTGATGATCTTTGAGTACCAGTGTTCATGTATGCACCGTTATCGTAACATACGTAAACCATGTCATGACCTCTCTCCATAGCTCCAGAAAGTGATTGGAAACCGATATCGTAAGTTCCACCGTCTCCACCGAATGCGATGAATTTGAAATCTTTATTTAATTTACCTTTTCTTAACATTGCCTTGTGAGCAGCCTCAACACCACTTACTGTAGCAGCTGAGTTCTCAAAAGCGTTGTGGATAAATGAATCTTTCCACGATGTATATGGGTACATGAAAGTTGATACTTCTAGACAACTAGTTGCACAACCGATAACTGCTTTCTGATCTTCGTCCATTGCTCTTAATACACCTCTAACAGCAAGTGGAGCTCCACAACCAGCACACATTCTGTGTCCGCAGGCAAGTCTTTCAGGTTTATTTAATTCGTTCTTTAAACTATACGCCATTTTTGCTTCCTCCTTATTCTCTTACCGATAGGTATCTGTAAGTGTCTCCAAGATTACCTGTCTCTTTAATGTCTATAAGTGCTTCGTATACTTCTTCGATGTTCTCAACTCTAACATCTCTTCCACCTAGTCCGTAGATGTAGTTAACGATCTTAGGCTTAACTTCAGAATCATATAATGCACTTCTAACTTCAGCGAATAAAGGTCCACCGCAAGCACTAAATCCTTCTGATTTATCCATTACTGCAATTGCAGGAACGTGAGCTAATGCTTTAGCAATCTCTTCTTGTGGGAAAGGTCTGAATACTCTAACCTTAAGAAGACCAGCTTTAACACCTTTAGCTCTTAATCTATCTATAGCATCTTTTGCAGTTCCAGCAGATGAGTTAATAATAACTACAGCTACTTCTGCATCTTCTAATTGATATTCTTCAAAGAATCCGTACTTTCTTCCAGAAATCTTTTCAAATTCTTCAGCGATTTCCATGATAACACGCTTAGCTTGGATCATACCTTCAGCTTGGTGTCTCTTGTGCTCAATGTAGTACTTAGCTGTATCGTAAGGTCCTATTGATAAAGACTCTTCTTCATGTAATAAGTAATGCTCTGGATGATAATCTCCAACAAATGCCTTTACTTTTTCATCTGCGATAAGCTCAATGTTCTCAACTGCGTGAGAAGTGATGAAACCATCTTGACAGACCATAACTGGTAATTTTACATCTTTGTGCTCAGAAATTCTGATAGACTGGATGTAGTTGTCATATGCTTCCTGGTTGTTCTCAGAGTATAACTGGATCCATCCAGTATCTCTAGCACCCATACTGTCTGAATGATCAGCATTGATATTGATTGGACCTGATAATGCTCTATTTACAACAGCTAATGTAATAGGTAATCTATTAGACGCTGCTACGTATAACTCCTCAACCATAAGTGCAAGACCACATGATGATGTTGCAGTAGTTGTTCTAGCTCCAGCTGATTCTGATCCGATACAAGCAGACATAGCACTATGCTCACTCTCAACTGGTACGAATTCTGTATCTACTTGCCCATTAGCTACGTAACTTGAGAAATACTGAGGTATTTCAGTAGAAGGCGTAATTGGGAAAGCTGCCATTACATCAGGGTTAATTTGTCTCATTGCAGTAGCAACGGCTTCGTTACCCGATAATCTTTCTCTAATTGTCATTGATTAATCCTCCTTCGATTATTTTTCTTCTTTTACCATTTCAATTGCGTCAAACGGACAGACTGCCGCGCAGATTCCACATCCCTTACAATGATCGAAGTTGAAATCTAATCTCTTTCCATCTTTTACTGGGATTGACATGTCAGGACAAGTTGGACAGCAAAGCATACACTGCTTACATTTGTCTTCCTTGAATACTGGTCTCATAGTTCTCCAGTCACCTGTTTTGAATTCTACAGAGTTACCTTTTGCTACGATATCTCCACCTGGAGTAATATCTCTCCATGATATAGTCTCATCTATCTTAATATTAGACATTAACGAACCTCCTCAAAAGCCATTTTTAATGCTTGCATGTTTCCTTCAATAACCTCAGGCTTTGAAGCAAACTTGTGCTCAAATGAATGTTGCATTTCGCTAAAGAATTTATCTTCTGGCATGATTCCACTAACCTTAACAACAGCTGCTAACATTGGTGTATTAGGGAAATATCTTCCTAAAGTAGCTTCAGATACTTTCTTTGCATCTATTGTAAATACTCTACCTTCGTAACCTCTTAATAGTGGTCTGATTTCATCAGCAGACTTATCAGTATTGATTACTACTGCTCCACCTTCTTTAACTCCACTAGTTACGTCGATTGCTTCTAATAATGTTTCATCAACAACTACTACGAAATTTGGATCGTATATGTTTGAGTGAACACGAATTTTTTCACTACTAATTCTATTGTAAGCTGTAATTGGTGCACCCATTCTTTCTGGACCGTACTCTGGGAAACCCTGTACAAATGCTCCTGTATTGAAAGCAACATCTGCAAGTAATAATGAAGCAGTCTTTGCTCCTTGGCCTCCACGACCGTGCCATCTAATTTCTGTTATGTTAGACATCATTCTCCTCCTTAACTTTTGATACTATATTATATAGCAAGTTGCGTGCCAACTTTTCAAAAAACCTAGAATCCCTATTTTTCAACATTATTTTAGCTGACTTTTCTCATGTCTAATGTTATAATGTTAGAATAACAACAGAAATATGTTAGAGAGGTGTTAGAATTTGCAATTAACAGAAAAAATATTATTTGAAAATGGTTTTTTTAGAACCATACTGGATAATACCCATGATGGTATTAACATTGTAGATTTGGATGGAAACATCATCTACAGTAATAGTCACTCAGCAGAATATCTTAATACAACTAAGGATTATATGATCGGAAAACACATATCCCTCTTTTATCCTAAAGCAGTTCTTTTAAATGTACTTGAAACTCAGAAGCCAGTTTTAGATCAGAAAATACATTTTGTAGCTGGTAATAAGTATGTGGTAAGTTCTTATCCTATATTTATAGATGATGAATTTGTTGGAGCATATTCTATCTTTAGAGATGTAAGAGCTATTGATGAACTAAATCGAAAGGTTAAATACCTTGAACTTCATCTTGGCCTTTCCAATGCTGTTGAAGAAGAGTCAAATATTATTGGAACAGAAAAGTCTTTAAAGGAAGCACTGATTCGTGCAAGAAGAACGGTTGGTTCTATTGGTGGTCCGAGACATTCTATTATCACTGGGGAGTCAGGTACTGGTAAAACCATGCTTGCAAATGTAATCTTTAACTATGCAAAAAAAGTTTCTGTTTTAAACAATGATGCTCCTTTTATTGAAGTAAACTGTGCTCAGTTTACCAATCCAGATATCGCTGCTATAGAAATATTCGGTTCAGAAAAAGGTGCCTTCACAGGTTCTACTATGAAAAAAGGTCTCTTCGAACAGGCGAACGGTGGTATTCTTTTTCTAGATGAGGCCCATGCACTGGAACAATATCAAAACCTTCTATTAAAAGCTATCGAATCAGGTCGTATTCGTAGAATTGGTGGCTCAAAAGAGTTTGATGTTGACGTTATTATCATTGCAGCTTCTACTAGAAACCTAAGTGATGTACTTCTGCCAGAACTTTATCAACGTCTAGCACAATATGAAATTTATCTTCCATCTTTAGATGAAAGAAGCCGTGAGGAGAAAGAGTTATTATTTAATCACTTTATAAATAAATATCAACAAGCGGTTAATGATCTTCACAAGATAAACTACAAAGTTCAATTTACTGATAAAGCAAGAAAGCTAATACTAGGTGCTGAATATCCTAGAAATATAAGACAGTTCAGAGATATTATCAATTTTTCTATTGATGCAGCCGCACCACTAATTACCGATGTACAAGATCAGGCTGACATTACAACAATAGTAGATGTTGATCATCTTCCTTTCCAGATTGATGAACAAAAACCAGCAAAGGTTTCAGATCAACTTAAAAGTAAGATAGATAGTAATGCAAAAAAACTTATTAGGGAATATCTCAATGAAGGGCTTGGTCCTAGAAAAATAGAAAAGAAAATGATTGAACATGGATATGATATTAAGTATTATAAGATAGCTTATTTTAAGACACATGATGAATAAGTGTTTACATGTAAACACAAAAAAAATCACTGTACAAACGGCAAACCCAAAGCCATTTGATACAGTGTTTTCTTTTTTTGTTTAATACCTTTAACTTTTATTTTGCAAAATAACTCTCTTACTTTTTTGCATGCCCGTTTTATAGTTCCATTTGTACATTAATGGGACCTGTTCTATTAATATCTACTATTTCATACTCGCATAGTCCATCAACAAACCTGTCAATTTCTGGTGTTGAAGAGATTAGTCTTGAAATAATATTTTCAGATCCATTGAATACTATATCAGCATTATTATTATAAAGATAATCCATCAGTATATTTTTGTTATAGCTTTCTACTTTAACATTTACAAGTAGTAGCTCCTCCACATAGTCTGTCTTGTTTTCGAAATCCTTTAGATTTACACTAATCGTATCAAGTAATCCCGACAGTTCATCTTTTATACTTTCGATTTCACCATTTAGACAAGTGAATGTGATTGTAACTCTAATTATCTGAGGATATTGAGTTCTTCTTGCAGAAAAGGTATCAATATTAATTTTTCTTTTTCCAAAAACTGCTGTTATCTTATTAAGAACAGAATGATTGTCTCTTATATATATTGATAACATATATTGATTCATATTAATCGCCCTTTCTCAAAACAACCCATATAAACACCACCACTGTTTTACCAGTGCTACACCTTAAACCCAACTTACAGAGTATATCATAATACTTATTTTAATTTTTTACCAGTAGAATGTATAACAAATTTTGTACTAAAATATAATCTATAAATGAAAATTTTTATCAAGTAATAATAAGTTTTGTAAATACCCCACCACTAAGAAAAGTTGTTTTTGACTTTCTTATAGTAAAAAACATGTTTTTTTATCAATTATGGAAGCAAACATATTCAACTTAAGAATAAACTATAGTACTTTTCAGTGATTTAACAAATGCTGATCTTTTTCCTGTGTTTTTATATCTATATTGCATCCTGTATAAAAAAAACAGCCTTTAATTCAAAAGGCTATTTTTCTATAAACTAGGAAATTACATTTATAATTTCCCTCGAACAGGTTAAACAATCCCGCTTCACGAGACTATCAAATCTTTTCTTAAAAAGATTTGATCTTTGTTCTATTTCGATTAAAAATTGACTAAATAATTATGCTTTTTGGCTTTTAACAGCTTGCTTCTTATCCCAATCCCATGGATTCTTCTTGATAAGTCCATCAGCAAATGGAATGTAAATAGAAGCGATAGCAGAAATAACTAGTAATTGCTGGTACCATAATAATGGAATAATATTCATTGCAGAAAGTGCTCCATTTGTGAAACTAGCTGCGATTAGAAGCTGAGCTCCGTATGGAATAAATCCTTGCATTACACATGAGAATGTATCTAGAAGTGAAGCACTTCTTCTTGGATCAACTTTGTACTCTTCAGCTAACTCTCTTGCAACAGATCCGTCGATAATGATTGCAACAGTATTATTAGCTGTAGCTGCATCAGTTAAAGCAACCATAGCTGCGATTCCTAGCTCAGCAGACTTTCTATTGTGGATTTTAGCCTTAATCTTAGTAAGAATAAAGTCAAGTCCACCTTCCTTAGCGAACATATGAGCAAGACCACCAATGAAGATAGAAAGTAAGAAGATTTCAAACATTCCACTGAATCCGCTGTAAACGTTTTGCGAGAATGTCATAAGAGTTAAATCACCGTAAGCCATACCAATAGCTCCTGATAATACGATACCACCAGTAAGTACAACGAAAACGTTGATTCCTGCTAATGATAATACTAATACGAATAGGTATGGAAGTACTTTAACAACGTTGAAATCGTATGCCTGCATTGCAACAACTGTTTCCGGTCTACCAAATATTAATAATAAGATAATTGTTACAATAGCAGCTGGAAGTGCGATGAATAAGTTAACCTTGAACTTATCCCTCATCTCACATCCCTGAGTTCTAGTTGCCGCGATTGTTGTATCTGAAATAACTGATAAGTTATCACCGAACATTGCTCCACCAACTACTGCTGCAATTGTAAGTGCAAGTCCTAGTCCACCTTTATCTGCAAGTCCAACAGCTATAGGTCCAAGTGCAACAATTGAACCAACTGAAGTACCAGTTGAGATAGAGATAAACGCTGCGATTACGAATAATCCAGCAGTAATGAATTGTGCTGGAATGTAAGTAAGACCAAGATTAACTGTAGAATCAACTCCACCCATTGATTTAGATACTGTAGCAAATGCCCCTGCTAGTAAGTAAATACAACACATGATGATGATGTCTTCTTGACCACATCCCTGAACAAAGTTTGTAAACTTCTCATTGATTGTACCTTTGTACATGAAAAATGCAACAATAATTCCCGCAAATGCTGCAACTGGTGCAGGTAACTGATAAAATGCAAGTTCTACCCCTTGTGCATTTAAATAAATACCTGTTCCTAAATAAATAACGATAAATACTAGAAATGGAATAAGTGCTTTTCCACTTGGTTTCTTAGCTGTGTTTTCCATTCTTTACCCCCCAAAGATTTTTACTGCCCAACAATAAGCCTAGTAAAACGTTTTCTCGCGCGCTGAAAAAATAAAACGTCTAACTAAAATTAGAACTTAAAAATAAATACAGACGTTCACTTACAGACACAATACTATCATCAGCCTATAATTGTGTCAAGAAATGAAAAAATTCATAAAGATTAAAATCTTATTGTAATTTTATAATAAATTTTCTTAAGTGAACTGTCATAAGTCAAATCTGTATTCAGTCCTAAAAATGACATATGCAATTCTTATGCCATATTTTTTCAGTTGCAAGAATTCGCTATTTCCAACATTTGAGATTGTTTTTTTGGCAGTACAATTTTGTTAGAGTGTTAGAATGTGTTAGAATTTTGTTATAAATTTGTTAGCATTTTATGTATACAATAGATTACAAGGATAAAAAGAGCAAAAACCAAGTGGCCCATAAAGAGCCACTTTTTTGTATATATCTTATATAATTATTTATAAAATAGCCATATATTAAATTTTTGTAGTAATTAATTTTTTTCCAATTATGCTCTATCTTTAGCTGATACTGCTTTACCTTTACTCCAATCCCATGGATACTTCTTAATAAGTCCATCTGCAAATGGGATATAGATTGAAAGAATTGCTGAAACTGCTAGTAATTGCTGGTACCAAAGTAGTGGCATAACATCAATTGCAGATACTGCTCCGCCAGTAAATCCTGCTACCATAAGCATCTGAGCACCATATGGTATCATACCCTGTGCTATACAAGCAAATGAGTCAAGAAGTGATGCACTTCTTCTTGGATCAACTTTGTACTCTTCAGCAATTTCTTTTGCAACTGGTCCATCAATGATAATAGAAACTGTGTTGTTTGCAATCGCTACATCTGTAAGAGTTACCATTGCTGCAATTCCAAGCTCTGCACTCTTTCTAGATCTAATTCTAGCCTTGATTTTATTAAGTAAGAAATCAAGTCCACCTTCTTTTGTAACCATATGTGCAAGACCACCAGTAATCATCGATACAAGGAAAATTCCTGTCATACCTGTAAAACCATTGTAAGTTTCTTGTGCAAATGAAAGTAAAGTTAAGTCTCCGTAAGCAAGTCCAATAATACCAGAAATTGCAATACCACCTGTTAATACAGCAAATACATTCATACCTGCAATTGCTAATACTAATACAAACATGTAAGGTAATACTTTAACGATGTTAAAATCATATGACTGGATAGCTACTGCTGCATCTGGTCTTCCGAATATTACTAGAAGTACTATAGTTATTAAAGCTGCCGGAAGTGCTATAAAGAGGTTCAGTTTAAACTTATCCCTCATATCACAGCCCTGGGTTCTTGTTGCCGCGATTGTTGTATCCGATATTACTGAAAGGTTATCTCCAAACATTGCTCCACCAACTACAGCAGCCATTGTAAGTGCAAGTCCTAAACCAGCTTTGTCAGCTAGTCCAACAGCAATTGGTGCAACTGCTGCTAAGGAACCACATGATGTACCAGTTGATATTGAGATGAATGCTGCAATAAGGAAAAGTCCAGCTGTAATAAATTGCGCTGGGATATAAGTAAGTCCAAGGTTTACAGTTGAATCAACTCCACCCATAGCCTTAGATACGCCTGCAAATGCTCCTGCAAGAAGATATATTGTACACATAATAATAATATCTTCATTACCACATCCACGTACAAAATCCATAAACTTCTCTTCAATAGTACCTTTGAACATAATGAATGCTGTAATAACCCCAATAAATACTGCTACAGGTGCTGGGAATTGATAGAATGCCATTGCAACTCCCCTTGATTGCAAGATAATACCACTACCTAAGTAAATAACGATGAATACTAAAAATGGTATTAGTGCCTTTCCGTTTGGTTTGGTGATTTTCTTCTCCATGTTTTACCCCCTAAAATTGAATAATAACTGCGTGCCACTTAGAAATTTGCTATTAAACTCTTTAACTTCAATATACATTCTTACAAACTACTGACCCAACATATTCTGTAAAGAATCCAGCAAATAACCTTATTATGGCTTATGATAACTGAAAACGTTTCCTATAGACTGAAAAAAAATCTATCTATAGATTTATATAATATTGGGCATATTCGAGACTGTTATACAGTCCCAAATACTATCCCATTACTATCAATTATAATTTTGCTAGTGCTCTATCAAATTCCCCAATGATGTCACTAATATTTTCAAGTCCTGTTGAAATTCTAAGAAGTCCTTTTGATATATTAGACTCTTTCAACTCTTCATCTGTTAAAGCTCTGTGTGAAGTTCTTACTGGGAATGAAACTGATGTTGCAACCCCTGCAAGACTTGGTACAAATTTAATACTTTCAAGATGTTCAATAATATCACATACAGCTTGCTCTCCACCTACTAAATCTACACTTAGCATTCCACCGAAGTGATCAGTGTTGAATAACTCCTTAGATAATTCGTGGTACTTTGAAGATTCAAGTCCTGGATAGTATACTTTCTCAACTTTTTCATGATTCTCAAAGTATTTAGCAAGTTCTAATGCATTTTCTGAATGCTTCTTAACTCTTAAATCTAAAGTTCTTAAACTTCTTGTTAAAACCCAGCTATCAAATGGACTCATTGTTGGTCCAAGTAATGATCCTGTATATCTTATTTTTGCAACCGTTTCCTTATCTCCTATTACGATTCCAGCCATTACATCACTGTGTCCACAAAGGTATTTCGTTGCACTGTAAACAACAATATCTGCACCATGCTTTAATGGTTGACAAATTGAAGGAGTTGCAAATGTGTTATCAATGATTACCTTTACACCTTTTTCATGACACATATTGCAGATTTCTCTAATATCAACTACTTCCATTAATGGGTTTGATATAGTCTCCATATAAAGGATCTTTGTATTGTCCTTAATGCTTGCTGCAATATCATCATTTTCAATGTCTATAAATGATACTTCTACATCAAATCTTTTTAACTCTTCCTTTAATAGTGAATAAGAACCACCATAAAGTACATTACTTGCTACTATATGATCTCCTGCACTTACATTAGCCATGATTGACATTGCTATTGCAGCCATACCTGAGCTATATACTTCAACATCTTCTCCATCTTCAATCCCTGCCATTACTGCTTTTAGAGTATCTTGGCCTGGATTACCTACTCTAGAGTAAACATATCCTTCTTCTTTACCACTGTATACATCCTCTAAATCATCAACTGTTTCAAATGCATATGATGAACTCATATATATAGGAACTGTCTTCGGTGTGGATATTGATTTTGGGCTGTATTCACCTAGTCTAACTGCTTTTGTCATAATGTCTTTATTCATAAAATCATCCTTCCATTTAAAATCTCGTTTGTTTTATTTTGACATTCAATAGTTGCATTGATCCCCTGGCAAAACGACTTTGGGGAGAACGTTTTGCCAAGATTCAATGTTCTTTTATTGCTGGTCTTTGGTAATCGAATACTTCTTCATACGATTAATGAGTAATGTGTGGGTAACACCAAGGGACTTTGCGCAGCCCCTTATGCTGTCACTTTTCTTTAGGGCCTCAATAATCATATTTTTCTCAACATTTTCTAATGTTTCCTTAAGGGACTCTGACTGAAAAGCCACAGTACCTACTTCTGCCTTATTTGAAAGTATTAGTTCAGATGAATCAATTTCACCTGAGTAATTCAGGGCAACTGCCCTTTCTATAACATTTTGTAGTTCTCTAACGTTTCCAATCCAACCATAATTAAGTAATTTTTCAAGTGCTTCTTTTTTTATTCCTTCAATCGTTTTATGATATTTTTCAGAGAACTCATTTATATAATAATCAACTAGAACTTTAATATCATCTGGTCTTTCTCTAAGAGAGGGAACATACAGAGTGAAAATATTTATTCTGTAAAACAAATCTAGTCTAAACTGATTTTCATCGACCATCTTATTTAAATCCTTGTTCGTAGCAGATATTATCCTAACATTTATAGATTTTTCTTCATTACTTCCTAGCTTTCTAATTTTTCTTTCCTGAAGAACTCTAAGCAATTTTACTTGAAGATGGGGCGGCATTTCACCGATTTCATCCAAGAAAAGAGTTCCACCATTTGCTATTTCAAATAGTCCTGTTTTACCTGTGTTCTTAGCACCTGTAAATGAACCTGCCTCATATCCAAATAGTTCACTTTCTAGTAGCTGATCAGGAATTGCGCCACAGTTTACTGCAACAAATGGATTGCCAGACCTAGAGGAAAGATTGTGAATTGATCTTGCAAACAATTCCTTTCCGGTTCCACTCTCACCTAGTATAAGAACTGGTGAGTCTGACTGTGAATATACCTTTGCCTGATTGATAGTGTGGCTAATGCTCTGGCTTTTTCCTACTATATTGCTAAATGTAATTTGATTGTCATACCTTTTAACATTTAATACCTTGTTCATCCTTCTTGCATCTTGAAGGGTTATGATAAATCCTATATGTGCTTTATCTTCACTTATCATAGAATTTATACTTATCATATAGTCCCTATTTTTTATCTTTATTTCCCTATCCTGTACCCTTGAGGTTTTTTCTGCCTTTTCAAGCATGTTGTTAATATCCTTAGAAGAACCTAAAATACTAGATATCTCTTTGTTTATTACTTCATCTTCTTCCATATGAATAACCCTATCAAGGGCATATTTGTTTATATATTTAATAGTTTTATCAACATTTAGAATCAGTAGACCCTGCCATACTGAATCCATTACTGTTCTTATCTCTATTTCTCTTTTTTCAAAGGATAGAAGATTAAGTTCATTTACAGAAATTACACCTTCTATTAAAGATATTTCTTTTATTATTTTCTTCCTTATATTGTCATCCAATTTGTTGAATTTTATATATACAACATGTGTATATACTTCCATCCAAATGATATCTACTTCATGTCTTGCGAAAACTCCAGAAATATCATAAGTCATAAATGGTCTATCTATGGTTCTAATTTCAATTCTTGAAATCTCCATATTCATACACTCCTACTTTATTAGTTTCAATCTTTCTATCAATATATTTTCTGTGTAAAAAGTAGTAAAATGTACTAACAAAGAAAGCTCCACCAATAATGTTTCCTAAAGTAACCGGAAGTAGGTTTCTTATAAAAAAGTCTGACCAAGACAATGCTACACCCTGTGCACCACCTAAGATAATTCCCATTGGTATAAAAAACATATTTGCTACACTATGCTCAAAACTGTTGATTACAAAAGCTCCTATAACATAAATATAACCCATCATTCTACCAGAAACCTGATCAGATGCCTCTCCTACTCTTACCGAAAGACATACTAGGAAGTTACAAAATATTCCCCTGACGAAGGCTTCCATAAAAGTAAGATTAAGCTTTCCTTCAACAATCTTAACCATATAAGTACTCATGGTCTCATTCTTAAATGCCCCAGTCATTAGGATAAGTCCTACCATAATTAGTGATCCTATGAAGTTTCCTATAAAAACTATCCCCCATTTAGAAAGTAGTTTTCCAACTAAACTATTGTCATCATATACAGGTGCAATGTTCATATGAACCCCTGTAAAAAGTTGGCTTCCTGAAAAAGATAACATAATCATTCCAAGAGTAAACACAATTCCAAATATTAGCTTAGTAAAACCTGCTCCAAAATAATCACTCATACCTGCACATACAGTGATTGATGTGACTGCTGCCATACTTACAAATGTCCCGGCAATAATTGCCGCTGCAAGAATCTCCTTATTAGGTTCATTTAAGAACGAAACCCCTTTGTCATAAAGATTCTTAGTTATTTCTTTTGGTGTCCTTATCATATTTTCAATCCTTTTCTTTTTCTTTGCCAAAGTATATTGCAAGTTCCGTGCCAACTTGAAAAGCTTGCAAATACTCACTCCAATAATCCAAACGGTTCTGTTTTGTGGTTCGAAATCAAACCACGAGAAACTTTCCTCATTTTACAACCTTTACACTTGGTTTAATTTTAACACAGCATGGTTTGTATTTAAACCAAGTGTATTAAAATTGATACATTTTAGTGGTTTTTGGGTTGATTTTTATCATTTTGGTCTGCCTAAGGTGGCCTAAAGCTGCCTTGACCGCGCCTAATTTTTGCTACGCAATTAGCCTAAGGTTGTTTTAAAACCTATTATTAGTCGCTACTATTATAGAAGTATTGACTTTCAGTTTGGAGTGACTTAGGTTTTGAGTTTTTTGAGAAAAGGGGAATCGCACATTTCTTGTGCTAGGGGAATCAGTTTGCTTAGCAAACTTAGGGGAATGGGTTTAAGACCTGTGATTCAAGTGAATGCTTCAGAAAAGATAAGCTTAGAATGGATTTACTTTAGCAATATATAATGTTTTTCATTGTACCTTTCCAATCTCCGACCAACGAGCAACAATACACGGCACTTCTACTTTAATAGTAAAAAAGCCACCTAAATTTTTCACTTCAGGTGGCTCTAACAATTTTAATATACTAATATCCTTTTTCTTCACGTTCTATTCCTCTTTCTTGGTTTCCTATTCTATACTATTTATTTGAATCAATTATTTCTTTCAAAGTAACATGACTGTTTCTATATCTATTTCTACTCACTTGACCCTTAATGTGTATTGAGTTTGAAGGACAGTGATGAACACATGCCATACACATAAAACACTTGTCGTTTCTTAGTTTGACAAGTATTAGTACCATCACTGCGCTGGTGCCAACAGCTTTGCTGCATAAATATCTTAGTACTTGATTAGGGTATTGGACTTTCGAACTGCGACCTACGACCAACGAACTACGGTTACTTTTATCTACTATAAAACCCTACTCGGGCTAAATCAACCTTATATGAAAGTCTATCTTACACGATACCGATTGCCCTTAACCATATAAAGATCAAACCACCTCTATATGAATGTAAGAGCTTTAATGTCAGAAGTCGATTTTTGATCTTTAGGGGAAAAGGGGAATCGCACAACTAATTGTGCTGGGGGAATCAGTTTTGTTTGCAAAACTTTGGGGAATGGGAAGGACTTTGAGTGCTATTGCTACCCTAATATTTGTAGATTTGCAGTATAATTTTCTCTTCCCTTTCCCCGTTTCCACTTTAAAGTATCAACTTTTAAATTCCCCTTTTCAGCTATAATCCACCTTAATTTACAAAAAACAGACCCTCAAATTTGAAAGTCTGCACTATTAATTAATCAAATCTTTATTAATTTAAAAATCCTATTTCTTTTTATGAATTTAGCCTGGTTATTAACTGACCTAGAAATACTCACTATATTTTTCTTTTAATAATTTCAAATGTTCAAGCAACTCATGGACATCCTCTTCTGTTGTAGCCCACGATGTAACAAAACGTGCCTCCACGCTAGATGAATCATGTGGAAACTCAGCTTCATAGTGACAAACTTCTTTTAGTTCATCATTAATTTGATTTGGCAATACTGTAAAAATTAAGTTTGTGGAAGGTTCTGTTACTAGCTTATAACCAAGATTTATAATCCCATTTTTAAGCATATCAGCCATTTGATTAGTGTGCATTGATAAATCAAAATATAGATTATCCTTGAATAATTCGATAAACTGAACACCTAACAATCGTCCTTTAGCTAACAATCCGCCTTTTTGTTTAATAGAATACCTTATATATGGTTTCAATGAAGGATTACATATTACTAATGCTTCACCGAAGAGTATACCATTCTTTGTACCTCCTATATAAAACGCATCAGACAAATTAGCTATATCATTCAAAGTTAAATTTGATGATTCACATGTGATCGCATTTCCAAGTCTTGCACCGTCAATATATAATAACAGATCATGTTCATCACATTTTTCCCTTAACTTCATTAGGCTTTCTTTATCATAAATTGTGCCCATTTCAGTAGCATTGGATATATAAACTAATCTAGGTAAAACCATATGCTCATCAACATGCATAAGCATAACTTCATCTATTTGCTCAGGTCTTATTATTCCATCAGTACTTGCTACTTCAATCAGCCTATGGCCTGTAGCCTCAATAGCACCAGTTTCATGTACAGCTATATGCCCTAGCTTAGATGTAATTACCGCTTCATATGGTTTTAAAAAGCTAGATATTGCAATTAAGTTAGTTAAAGTGCCTGCTGGAATAAAGTGAATATCTAGATCACCTCTATTAATTCTCTTTTTTAATAATACTTTTGCTTCTTCACAATACTCATCTAAACCATATCCTATTTGCTTTACATTATTAGTATTTGTAATCGCTTCAAGAATTCTTGGATGAGCTCCTTCGGAATAATCATTCATAAAAAACAACATTTTATAGTCCTCCATCTAATATATTCTTTTTTCACCTTTTTTTACTCTAGTCCATTGTGGTTCAACATTTTTTCTTACTTTTTTAAGAGACTTCAATAAATGTTTTATTTCCTCTTCATCAAGTCCATTTAATGCAGATTTAATAGAATAATCCTCTTCTCTTTTTAATAAGTCGTATGTTTCCTCACCTTTTTCTGTAAGAAATAATCTTTTTCTCTTACCAGTATTATTCTTATCAATTTTATTGATATATCCTTCCAATACTAATTTATTCACAGCTCTTGAAGCTGTAGAACGATCTACTTTAATTAAATCGCATAGTTTTTCAAGAATAATACCAGGATTTTCTTTTATCCTTACGATGTATAAATACTGATTTTTAGACAACTCAATATCTTTAAACTCAATATTTGCTATCGCTTCAAAAGTTCTAGCTATTGTACCTATTTCTCTTAATATATCTTTCATATACACCTCTGTTTATATTGTATTTGCAATATAAATATAACATTATTATATTGTATTCGCAATATAAATTTTAGTTTTTACTTCTATATCATTTTTTCCAAATCATTGACTTTGCTTTTAAGTTTTTTGGGGAAAAGGGGAATCGCACATTTCTTGCGCTAGGGGAATCAGTTTGCTTGGCAAACTTAGGGGAAAGGAAAGGACTACTTAAGAGCAAAATCACTTCTGTATGAATGTAAGAGCTTTGATGTCAGAAACCGATTTTTGATCTTGGGGCAAGTTATGAAGTGCTTCTTCAAAAGCTAAGTCACTCCATATGTATGTCAGCGCTTTTCTGATAAGGGCGACTTAAATTACTGTCTTCAAGATCTGTTGACCCCAAATATAAGTCAGGCCTGTCAGAAGAGTACAGCGATTATATGGCCTGATTTGTCCTACAAGGACCTTTACTGTTAAATTCATTTTATATACCTCCTATGCAGAAGTATAAACCATGATGCCGCCTCAAGGTCAATACATTTACTAAATCAACCTTATATGAAAGTCTATCTTACACGATACCGATTGCCCTTAACCATATAAAGATCAAACCACCTCTATATGAATGTAAGAGCTTTAATGTCAGAAGTCGATTTTTGATCTTTAGGGGAAAAGGGAAATCGCACATCTTATTGTGCTGGGAGAATCAGTTTTGTTTGCAAAACTTTGGGGAATGGGAAGGACTTTGAGTGCTATTGCTACCCTAATATTTGAAGCTTTGCAGTATAATCTGCTCTTCCATTTCCCCGTTTCCCCTTTAAAGTATCAACTTTAAAATTCCCCTTTTCAGCTATAATCCACCTTAATTTACAAAAAAACAGACCCTCAAAATAAGGATCTATTTATTTTATATAACAAGTCTTTACAAAGTAAAGCATCCATGCTCTAGTTGCAAAGCAACTGCTGGGCTTGAAGCCAGTATCAGCTTCAGCTGGGCTATGAATCAAAGATTCATGCTAAGCTGTATCACTAAGTGATACGCTGACCCTTAAAAAGTCTTACTTAATCCTCTTCAACAACTCAAGTAAAAACTCATATGTCTTTCTTGTGGACTCTATCTCAAGTCTCTCCTGAGGTGTGTGTACATCGTGCATGTTTGGTCCCATTGATATCATGTCTATATGGCCGTTTGCACTTAGCTTTTCTCCTAGGAATCCACATTCTAGTCCTGCGTGGATTGCAAATATTTCTGCCTTTTTACCTGTTATCTCTTCGTAGGTACTTACACATAGATCTCTAATGTATGATTCTTTTGCGAATTCCCACTGTGGATAATCACTACTGTTTTCGTAAGTATACCCAAATATTTCACATATCCCTGTTAGTTCATCTACTACTGCATATTTTAAAGATTTTACTGAAGATCTTATTGCTGACTCTAGGCATATTTTGTTTTTCTCTCTTTTTATTACGCCTAGGTTTGTAGAACTTTGTACTAGGTCTTTAACTGCCATACTCATTGTTTTTATTCCATTTGGTATAAGAAGCAGTGTTTTCACTATCATTTTAGTTGTTTTCTTTGTCATTGCCTGTAGATTTGTTTCTACCCTTTCTGCCTTTATGAAAACCGTGTCACTGAACTCTAGCTCTTTTGCTAGCATGCTATCAATTTCTGTTATTTCCATAAGGAATCTTTCCTGATCTTCTGATTTTATAAATAGAAGTGCTTCTGATTCCCTTGGGATGGCATTCATTTTTGAACCACCATTAATATCTCCAAGATAGTAATCAAACTTCTTGTCTAAAATATTCAACACTCTTCCCATGATTTTGTTGGCATTTCCTCTTTCTTTATTTATATCCATACCTGAGTGTCCACCTTTTAGACCTGAGATAAATACCTTTACCCCCATAAAGTCTTCACCTAAATCAGTAAATTCAAGTGGGATATTTATTCTATTTCTGATTCCACCAGCACATGATGCTGTAAATATACCTTCCTCTTCAGAATCCATATTAATAATTATAGTACCTGAAAGATTCTCAGCCTCAAGATTGATTACTCCACCCATTCCAGTTTCCTCTTCAGTTGTGACAAGAATCTCAAGATTTGGATGCTCAATATCATCAGAATCAAGTACCGCTAATGCATAAGCTACAGCTATACCATTATCTGCTCCAAGTGTAGTATCATTTGCTCTTATGTATCCATCATCTACTATTAATTCAATAGGATCTTTCTCAAAATCATGAAGCTTATCATTATTCTTCTCACAAACCATATCCATATGACCCTGTAAAATAACAGTAGGTCCATTCTCATAACCAGCTGTTGCAGGCTTTTTAATCACCACATTCAAAGCCTTATCCTGAACAACTTCAAGTCCCCTATCCTGAGCAAATTTCACAAGATAATCACTTACTGCCTTCTCATTTCCTGATCCCCTTGGAATATCTGATATTTCTTTGAAGTATTTGAATACTTTTGTTGGTTGTAAATTATTGTAACTTTCCATTATTATTAACCTCCTGCTTATTAGTCTAGTGAAATGTTAATTTCATTACATTTCGTCTAGTATTTTTATTTTATAAAATTGTCTAGTGTAAATTTCATTATATCATTTTACGACTAGTATTACTGCTTAGCAATAACGACCATTGTAAGCTTGCATAGGCAAGCTCTTATTTATATATTTTAGAATAGCAGATTAGAATAATACAAAAGCTTTAAGTGCAAAATCAACTCTCCATGAATGCTTATACCACATGTGAGAGTCCGATTTTTGTACTGGGTCTTCGCCCTTCCGACCTACCACCCACGACCTACCACCTACGGCCCTTCAGCATTATTCCTATTAAACACATATATACCAAACAGAAGTACTGCTCCTCCTATATACATGTTTAGTCTAGGCATATTTCCAAATAACATAAATGCCCATAGACTTGCGTAAATTGGTTCCATCAATATATTAAGTGACATATATTCTGCTTTTACGTACTTTAATGACCAAGAAAATAGATTGTGACCTAGTATTGTGCAAACCACACTAAGGAGTAGGAATAATACGTATTCCCTTAGGGAATATCCTGTGAATGGTAAATTATTTCCTATTGCCATTATCATTAAAACTATGCAGGCAACGAAATATGCTGAAAATGTGAATGTAACTACATTCATATCTTTTCTTAGTACTGCACCTATTGAGTAATAAATTGCTACGCAAACTGCTGCAAGTACTGCTAGTAGGTCACCAAAAATTACATTTGATCCTCCGGAAAGGTCTCCAAGGGAAATAACTACAGAACCTAACATTGCAACTAAAATACCTAATAGAGCCTTTTTGGAGTATCTCATTTTAAGGAATATATAACTTATAATTAGTACAAATATCGGTTGTGTATTAACAAGTAAGGTTGAACTAGTTATTGATGTATAGTTTATTGATAAAAACCATGTATAAAAATGAAAGGCTAGTGCTACTCCTCCCAATATTAAAAGTAATACTTTTTTAGTATCTTTCAGTTTTCCAAAATCCCCATTTTTAATGAATGATGGAAATAATAATATACTTGTAAATAGCATCCTATAAAAAGCTATAATTATCGATGGACTCTCTGACAGTTTGACAAATATAGCTGAAAAGGATACGAATATTACACCTAATACCACAACTATTTTAGGATTTAAAATAGGCTTATCATTTTTCATCTTCTTTTATACCTTCACTATTCTTATTTCGGTTGAAGAGTTATTCATTATTATCTTCTCTCCATTTTTAAATGCAACTATGTTTTCTATTCTCATTCCAAACTTTCCAGGTATATAAATTCCAGGCTCTATGCTAAAGGCCATTCCATCAGCAATTATTCTTTCATTGTTTTTCTTAATATATGGAGCCTCATGGACACTAAATCCGATTCCGTGTCCTGTTCTGTTTAAGAAATACTGGCCATAACCCTTATCATCAATAATATTCCTAGTTTCTGTATCAATGAAATCTGCTGTCACATCTTCTGCTGAAACTGCCTGACCTTTTTCAAAGGCTTCTTTGACTATATTATATATTTCCATTTCCTCAGGGGAAATATCCCCAACAAATATTGTACGGGAAGTATCTGAACACATTCCCTTATACTTGCATCCAAAGTCTAAAATAATTACATCCTTCTCTTTAATTTTTCTAGTGCCTTCATTGTAGTGGGGCATTGAAGAATTAGGACCTGAAGCCACAATTGGTTCAAATGAAATATCATCCCCACCATTTTCAATAAGTAATCTTACTATCTCATCTTTTATTTCAGATTCATACATACCAGCTTTAATAAAGTTGAAGATATCATCCATTGTCTTATCAGCAATTTGTCCTGCTATCTTCATATTTTCTATTTCTTCTTTTGTCTTACTTATTCTGAAATCTTCCATAAGTCTGTGACCATTAATAAATTTTATATCCATTTGCTCTAGCATGTCTATTGTGTCATTTGCCCTTATGGTGAAGTTTACTGCAATAATTGGCTTGTAATCATATTGAGATTTCAGCTTTTCAATTGTCTTATCAAGAAAACCTTCCTCATCCCCCCATATTATGTATTCAACTTGCCCTACATGTTTTGCTACTTCCTCATGATTGATTTTAGGTACCACATAAAAATCCTTTTTTTCAGGATCTGAGTTTATAAAATATCCCTGAAATCTATCATCTGGGGATGACTTAAAACCTATAAGATATTCCAAATCATCTGAAGGTCCTATTATTATACTATCTATTCCCCTAGACCTAAGTAGTTCTTTTAGTTTTAATATTTTTTCCATCTGATCACTTCCATCTTCTTATTTTAATACTTCTTTGAACACCCTTAAGAAGTTTCCTCCATATATCTTACAAATATCTGACTTATCATATTTTCTCTTCAACAATATCTTAGTAAGTTTTTTAAGTTCCCTATAATCACCAACTACATCTTTATGAGCTACCTTAGTATTCTCATTTTCAAATACCGTATTATACTTCATAAGTTTTGAATTTAAATCAAGTCCTAATCCTACGTAATCTATTCCTACTAGGTTTACTATATAGTCTATGTGATCTGCTATTGATTCAATAGGATTTGAATGACTTTGACCTATCAAAAGGAAATCCATTGCGTTAATACCTATTACACCTTTTCTAGCTGCAATGGCTCTTATTTGTTCATCACTAAGATTTCTTTTTGTATCTACTATTCCCCTAGCATTGGAATGGGATGCTATAAATGGTCCATTTGTAAATCTAAGTACATCTGCAAATCCCTCATCATTTATATGGCTAAGATCAATTACCATACCTAGACTCTGGCACTTTTTCACTGCTTTCACACCAAATTCCGTAAGACCACCAGATACCCCCTCTATTTTATCAACATAGTTGGCACCATCTGCTAAGAAATTTCTCCTTGCCCATGTAAGACCTGCAAGCCTAACACCTAATTCTCGAAAAATCCTTAAGAGTCCCAAATCTTCATAAATAGGCATCATTCCCTCAAATGAAATTAATATGGCTATTTGGTTATTAAATCTTGCCTCCATTATTTCATTATAATCTTTTACTATAACAAACTTCCCCATAGACTCCTCAACGTCTTCAATAAGAGCATATATCTGACTTAGTGCTCTTTGCAGTGCCATTGAGGGTAGAAAAACTGGATCTATAAAAAGGGAAGATACAAGAAGATTAACACCAGCATCCCTTAACTCTTCATAATAGTCATTTTCAAGGACTTTTCTTTTTCCAAAATTCCTTTGCCTCAATATATCAAACGCCAAATCATTATGGGCATCTATTATAAAGGCTTCTTTATGTATTTCATTAAGTACTTTAGTAAATTGCATAACATCACTCCAATATGTTCTTCTTCTCATTATATATTAAGATACAAAACAATTACCATTATTATGTTATAATTATTGCAAATACTTTTTGTGGAGGCAATAATGAATATTAAAAAAATTATATATAATTTTTTAGGAAAGATATATATACCTAAAAACCTTATAGAAAATAATGATCCAATTTTAATTCATATTTCCGACACACCTGTATTTTCATATAGGGCTATTAAGAAAATGATTCAAGTCTTAGGGCCAAAATACCTTGTTCACACAGGTGATATCTCTGATGACCTAAAGGTTGAAATGTATCCTAATCTTGAAGAAGATGCAAAAAAGAAAGCTTATTCACTTATCGATTCACTAATAACACAGGGATTTAAAAGCTATATATCACTTGGAAATCATGACTCATACAGTATTCTCTCAAGATACGCAGACAATACTAGTATTGAAATTACCGATTCAAAAGGATATATAGAGCTCGGAGATAAAAAAATAGCTTACAGCCATTACTCCAATTTACTAAAAAAATCCCCCGGTGATATAAATTTATACGGGCATGATTTGAGTATTCCAAGCCAAACAATAGAAAATAAGATTTTTTTAAACGGCATTGAAAGTATTAATATCATCAACCTTAATACTTTTGAGATATTCAAACTTGATTATCCTGCGGGAACCGACAGTTCCCGTCTTAGAAAATTCAAAACAGGTTTATAATTCACTATATTTTTAAACTTATTTTCAAGAGGTGATTTTTATGATTAATTTGATAAGAAGTGGTCCAAAAATGTTAGTTTTATCATCAGATTATGTCAAGGACACTAAGGACTATATTGAAAATGTACTTGGTGGTGTTGAACTACATTCATCGGAAGAAGCATTCCCAATGGGGATGGAAGACATTACAGAGAAAGCAGATGAAAAATCCACATTTGTACTAGTTACATGTACGGTCAAAGAAATGGTAACTATGGCTGATTGTGACCATGTATTTATTGTCAACCAAGAACCATATGAACTCCTTACAAACTTCTTCAATGATGGAAAAAAAGACTTAATAAAAAACACAAGACCATCACCAAGAATGATAATAATGAAAACACTTGGAAATGTAGAAAAGGTAATGAACTGTATTGCCGACGACTACAATGGCTCAATTGAAAGTAGAGCTAAGATTTTCGAAAGACATTCTACAGGATGTGTCATACTATTTACCCAATCAAGTGTAAATAGACCTGTTTCCTATTCAGAAACTATGGAAAAGGCGGTTTACATAGATATGGACTATCCTAGCCTATCTAGACAACTCCGTATCAACAATCTAAAATATTTGAATACCGGCCTTAATTATGAAGACTGGTTTGAACTAACTATAAAAATTTATGACAGTTACGGGCATTATGACCTTCATTATAAAAGACTTCTATATATAATGGAAAAACTCGAGCTGGGTTTAATCCTAGGGGAATCATGGGGAACAGATGTCGCAACCGTATTCTATTCAGTGGGAGTATACAAACTAAGATTCTTTACATTCCTTGATCCAAAAGAAATAAAAGAAATACTTCTAGGCTTAGAATTTATCGATAGGGAAACCCGAGTCGTAGATTATGATCTTTATCACAAAAGAAGAAAAGTCCACTGGGATATCCTCAGAACAAAAGAAATAAAGAAAAAAGAAAATGTAGCCATGGTCTACAGAAATAGAATTCTAAAAAGACTAAAGGAGCACGAGATAGAAAAGCTTATGGAAATGGAAGAAGAAATAAGGGATTCTAGGAAGTACCCTATATAATTAAACAAACAATATGAGAGGCCGAAATGGCCTCTCATATTAGTTTGTTTATTTTATTTATATTCTCCGTAATCTCACCAATCACATCAATAGTATCATAACCATCAACCATTATTGCTTCATTGTTCATTACAATAACATCTGTCTTCTTATAATATCTGTGAAGAGTATTAAATGGATATACTACATATTTAGTTCCCATTATTATTAGAAGATCTGCTCCAGCTACCATTTGTGCTGCTTCTTGATGGCCTTTTACTCCTTCTCCAAATAAAACTACATCTGGTTTGTATCTTTTATCATTTTTCTTGTAGTTAATTTCACCATTTTCTAATAAGTCTGTGTAGTAGATTTCATTTCCTACTGTTTCAAAACCATCTAACTCATAAAATTTAAGTGCTGAGCCGTGATACTCTATTACACTTGATACTCCACCTTTTTGGTGAAGTCCGTCAATATTTTGGGTTATGATACCTTTAAGTTTACCTTCTTTTTCCCACTGACCAAGTATGTCATGGCATTTATTTGGCCTTGCTTCATATATTTTTTTGAATTTATAGTTAAATGCTTCATAAAATTTATCCATATTTCTAAAAAAAGAATCTACACTTAATATATCTTCGGGAAATCCCTTATATATACCATTTGCACCTCTAAAGTCTGGTATTCCTGAACCTGTCGTGGATACCCCTGCTCCAGAAAGCACAACAATACTTTTTGCATTTTTTATTTTATCAGCAGCTATTAAAATATTATCCATATAATCCTCCTGAACTATTTTTTATTATTTATTAGTATACCATATACAGAAAAAGGATATACCGAGTTTTCAGTACATCCTTTAAAATATTTATTTATTTTTTACTGCTGCCAATATCTCGTGTGCCATTACCCCAGGTGCCACTGTTCCGACGCATTTAATTTCATCATCTATTTCAAAGAATGGAACTGGCATTTCGTTGTCCAATTTTTCTAAGATGTCTGATCTAAGCTTTGTTATATCCCTTACAACATCAATAAATTGAAAATCTACGAAACTCTTTAGTCCTAATTCTTCTACTTTCGTCTTTAAGATATCAAATAGCTCATGCATAGTAACTCCCAAATCCTGATCTCTACCATACTCTGGAAAAGCACCATACACTCCATACATTGTTACTGTAACTTTTTTCATAACGCCCTCCAATTTCAATAATAGAACTATTATAAATTAGATTTGAAAAATAAACAAGTTATAATTATTACCAAACAAATTCTTAATTAACATTTATATGCAATATTGCTCTTAATGTAATTTCTTGTAACCTCTACAAGGTCCTTAAAATTGATTTTGTCAGTATCAACATTCCAACCAATCAACTTCATAGAATCCATTATCTTTTCATAAGCCTCTCTAGTGCATTTAACACTACACTCATCTAAAAATGAGTCAAATTCTTCTGGTGTGTAATACTGATTTCTTCTTCTGCATTCTTCCACCGCTTCATTTGCCAGATATTCTGCTATTTGTACAATCTCTGACTTAACTCCATTGATTCTTCCTTCCATTGATTTAATTTCCCCCATTTAAATATTATTTCTCTTCAATAATATATCACAAGAAAACACCCAATAAAATTGTTATGAGTTCACATATTTTTTCGCTATACCCAATTATCATTTTCATATTATGAAAGTTCGCAAAGTGAAAAGTCGAATTGGATAAATTTAACACATAACTTTTTCCTAAGTATTTTCTAATTTTTGGGGTATGTATAATTTATAGTAGTTTATTATGTTTGGGGGAATATAATTATGAAATATAAAAACATCGCATTTCTAATAATTATAGTTATTTTTACTGGTCTATATGGCTATATAAATCATATGAATTCAACAATAAAGATTGGCTTTGCAGGTGGACTTAGTGGACAGTGGTCACAATTATCCATAGAAGCAAGAAATGGTTTTTTACTAGCCATAAAGGATATAAATGCTGATGGTGGACTTCTTGGAAAAGAAGTTGTTCCTGTATTTTATGATGACAGAAATGATCCCGAGTATGCTAAATCTTTTGCTGAGCAATTTGAAAAAGACGAAGTAGAAATTGTTGTAGGTTTCTGTGTCAGTCAACTTAAACCTGCTGTTGAACATATACTAGATAATACTAACATCCTATTTATTAGTCCTACAATGAGTACCTATGAACTTAGTAATATTGATGATAATTTCATCAGAGTTGTAAGCGACAGTACTTTTCAAGGCAATGCAATCGTTGAGGATCTTAAAATAAATAGTACAAAAAATACAGTTGTTATTTACGACCTTAACAATTCTGGATACACAGTTCCCCTTAGTAAATATATTAATGATAAAGCAGCTTCAAACAACATAAAAATTGCTGATATGATTGGAATTGATTCAACTAATATAGATACTGATTCCTTCATTAAGAGAATCAAGGAAAGCAATCCTGAAGGAATAGTCTTTATTACTAGTGCCATAGATACAGCAAAACTTGCACAATTACTTAAAATAAACAATATTGATGGGACCTTCTATTCAAGTACATGGGCGAGAACAAATGACTTAATAGCAAATGGCGGTACCGCTATCGAAGGTTTAATTATTCCAGGTTATTTTGACGAATTTAATACATCAGATACCTATCGTATTTTTAAAGATAAGCTATATGATGAGTTTGGCACTAAGCCTACCTTTTCCAGTATGTACGGCTACGAAACGATGATTGCATTATTTAATGGAATCACCGTGGCAAACTCAACTGACCCTAACAAGGTAAAAGAAGCTATCATTCAAATCAATACCTTCAAAGGGATTCAAGGAAATTTTCAAATTAATGAATATGGTGACACTCTTAGAAACACTATAAAATTCAAAATCAAAGATGGAGAATATATTAGATTAGATTAAGGAGTTTTAACTATGAAAAGAAAATTTTTCTTTATACTAGCTTTATTTTTTTTTACTTCCATATTTTTCGTTTTTCAAAATCGAGATCAAACCATAAAAATCGGATTTGCAGGTGGTCTTAGTGGTCAATGGTCACAAATCAGTATTGACGCTAGGAATGGTTTTTTGGTTGCTGTTGAAGAAATAAATAGTAATGGTGGTGTAAATGGTAAAAAATTAGAACCCTACTTTTATAATGACCAAAGTAACGTTGAGACAGGAATAGCTTTAGGTGAAAAATTTGAAAAGGATAATGTAAATCTCGTTGTTGGTTTTTCAATAAGTCAACTTAGAAGAGCAGTTGTAGAAATAATGAGAAACCAGGAAATTCTTTTTATAAGCCCTACTATGACAACAAATAATTTAAGTGAAATGGATGACTACTTTTTCAGAGTTATTCCAGAAAATACGATACAAGCTAAGATGCTTCTAGATTACCTTCAAAAAATGGATTTGCAAAAGTTAATAGTGGTTTATAACACTAATAATTACGAATTTAGTTATACATTAATGACCCACTTAAAACATATGTCTAGAGCTTTTAATGTTGAAGTTGTTAAAACTATAGGAATTGATACCACAGACCTTACTGCAGTTGACTTTGCAAAAGAAATTAAGTCGGTAGAAAGTGACAGTGTATTTTTCGTAACCAATTCTATGGATACTGCTAATCTTGCTCAAATACTAAAAATTAACGATATTGATTTGCATCTTTGTTCAAGCACATGGGCAAAAACAAGTGATTTGATTGAAAATGGTGGAAAAGCTATAGAGGACATGGTTATTTTAGGTTACTTCGACATGAACAGCCATCAAAAATCATATGTAGATTTTAAAGAAAGAATTCAATCAAAATTCGGAACATCCACTTCATACGCCCACATACTAGGATACGAATCTGTAAAAGTACTTGAGGAAGCTATACTTCATAGCAATTCTGTAGAACCATCAGAAATAAAAAAGGCTATTATTAAAATCGAAAAATATACTGGAGTTCTAGATGACTTCACCATTGATTATTATGGTGACAATAGGCGAACTCCAATTATCTTCAGAATAAAAAACGGTGAATATGAAAATATAAGTCATATTTTATCCAATTAAGGAGTTGTCAATGATGATTTCAAGAAAAAATCTTTTATTAGTTAGTCTCATAATACTCCTTATTGCATTTATATCATTAAATAGGGAAAAAACGATCAAAATTGCCTTTGTTGGCACCCTAAGTGAGCATTGGTCACAACTTGCAATAGAATCCAGAGACGGATTTATGATTGCAGTTGATGATATTAATAAAAACGGTGGGGTTTTAGGTAAAGAAATAGAAGTACTTTATTATGATGATAGAAATGATTTAGATCATGCCAAAAGCCTTAAGTCAAAGTTCAAAGATGATGGGGTAAAGTTGGTGTCTGGTTTTCACATAAGTCAAATGAAAGAAGCAGTTGATTACATTATGTCAAACAATGATGATATTCTTTTTGTAAGCCCTACAATGAATTCCCATACCCTATTAGGTATTGATGATAATTTAATTCTTATGATGAGCAGTGCTAATCAACAGATACCACCTATAGTAGAAGCAATGTTGTCTAACCATGTAGACACCCTTATGATTCTATATGATACAACAAATTACGGTTTCTCTGTACCCTTCGCAAATAGTTTGAAAAATTATGCTCTAGAAAAAAATATAGATGTACTTCCACTAGTAGAGTTTAACTTAGAACATGAAAAAAACAATAAACTCCTTAATCATATTACTAATAATAATCCTGATGGAATATACTTTGTTGCTAACGCTATTGATACAGCTGAGCTAACTCAAATGATAAGAAATGCAGGAATAAAATCATTATTTTTTGCTCCTTCTTGGTCAGATAAAAGCACCTTAATCGAACATGCAGGAAACTCATTAGACAATACTTATATTACTGGATATTTTGATAAATTCAACAAATCTATTGAGTACATTGCTTTTGAAGAAAAATATATTGAAAGATATGGCTATAGACCAAGCTATAGCAGTATGTATGGTTATCATTCAATGCTTGTACTTGCTGAAGCTATGGAAAAATCCCGTAGCACTAACCCTCTTAAAGTAAAAGAAGCCATTCTCGACATAGGAACATTCAATGGTTTGCAGGATTCTTTCAGTATAGATCAATATGGTGATGCAACAGGAAAGATATACTTGTATAGAATAGATAATGGTAAATTCCATTATGCAAAATAATAGTGTGGAGGTCTTACCATGAAAAATTACAAAGTAATAATTATAGCTATACTTTTAATCCTTTCCTTAAGTATTTATTTATACTCAAATTATGAAAAAACTTTAAACATAGGATTTGCATCTACACTAAGCGGCAACTGGTCCCAAATAGGAATTGATACTAGAAATGGTTTTTTACTGAGATTAAAAGAATTTAATGAAAATAATGAAATTCCAGGGCTTAAAATCAATCCCATTTTTTTCGATGATAAAAATGATAAGGAACATGCTTCAAGTTTAGGTAAAACTTTCGTAGAAGAAAACATTGATATTGTTATTGGTTTTACCCTTAGTCAAATGAAAGATTCAGTAGAAAAAATAATGTCTGAAAATGATATTCTTTTTATCAGTCCAACAATGAGCACTTATGAGTTAACTGGAAAAAAAGACAATTTCATAAGGGTTGTAAGTGACAGTATGCTACAGGGTGATGCTATATTAGCCTTTATTAAAGACGACAATTACTCAAATACAATAATCATATATGATATAAACAATTCAGGTTATTCTATCCCCCTCACTGGGTATATATTAGAAAAATCAGATAAGTACAATATAAGTATACTTAAATCAATCGGGATTGATACTACTAACTACAACTCTCAGGATCTTATTTCATCTATAAATGAGTCTAATCCAAAATCCCTAATATTTATTGCAAATGCTATTGATGTAGCAAAACTATCACAAATACTAAAACTCAATGATATACAGGCTGCATTTTATTCAAGCACCTGGGGAATGACCAGTGACTTAATTGAAATAGGCGGTAAAACTATCGAAGGTACCCTTATGCCAGGCTTCTTTGACTACTCCAACAAATCAGATAAATATATATCATTCAGCGAAAGCTTTGAGAAGGAATTTGGTCATAAACCTATTACCCACAATATTTATGGCTACGAAGCCCTTGATGTATTGATAACAGCATTAAAGTACTCAAAATCAACAAATAAAAATGATATTAAAGAGGCTATACTTGATATATCTCACTTTCAAGGTCTTCAAAGCAATTTCATAATTGATGAATATGGGGATGCAAAAAGACCATATGGGAAATTTACTATAAAAAATGGAAAATATATAAGGATTGATAATAATGAAAAATAATACTTCTATAAGAAATGTATTAATTAACAATTCCATATTAATGCTACTTTTAACTATTATTGTTATTACTTCTTTCACAACCTATCTTGTATATAACAATAACCAGAATACCTTCCATACTTTCAATGAAGATATTCTTAGTTCTATAAATCGTGAAGTAGATACATTCCTTGAGCTTACTTCAAGAACTCTTGATGAAATAAATTTGTCCCTTTCAGAAATGAGTACTTATGATATGACACAAAAACAGGAATACCTTGAGAATGTGCGAAAAATTAATAAGGAGATAGTTAATATTTACATCCTTGATGATGATGGTAGATTAGTAATCAATTCTCCATATGAAGCTGAATTCATTAACTCTGACTACTCCCTAAGAAAT
Source organism: Bacillota bacterium (assembly GCA_025210655.1). Classification (GTDB taxonomy): domain Bacteria; phylum Bacillota; class Clostridia; order Peptostreptococcales; family Acidaminobacteraceae; genus JAOARG01. The sequence goes on along the minus strand of JAOARG010000069.1, from coordinate 115,653 downwards.
TTTTTCACATTGCTTAATAATGTTGATGATACCTATTGGTCCGATGTATTCACAAGTTATTCATCCAGATTTCCATTAGTAACAGTTAGTAAAAAGTTTGATAACCATGTAATAGTATTAACTCTAAATCTAGAGAGTCTTAACGAACTCTTACAAGACTTCAAAAGCTCTCCAAACAGTATAATAGCTATTACAGATAGTTTTGGAACATACATTGCCCATACTGATGCAAATAAAATCTATACCCGTAGTCATGATCCCCACGTATCTGACTACCTTACAAAAAACAATAAGTATTTTGAGTATGAAGGCAATAGAGTTAAAGGACTATTCAAAGCAGTTAATAATACTAATTGGAAAATAATACTCTATCAATCAAATGCAGATTTTTATAGCGTTATTATAAGAATGCTTGCAAGTATAATCATATCAACTGTTATAATACTTGCTATTTCTCTATATATTAATGCTAGTACAGTAAAAAAAGTTATTCAAGATTTCAACTACATCCTACTTGGAGCAAATAAAGTTTCCAACGGCGACTATGAGTATATAGAAACAAACTTCCTTCTTAAGGAACTGAATGAATTTAAAGAACATTTCAATACAATGACAAATGCAGTTAAGCTTAGGGAATCTCAACTGGAAGAAAGTAAAAAAGAGATTTCTAATGCCAACCATAATCTTGAAAAATTAGTCGAGATGAGAACCAAAGAACTGCACCAAAAAAATAAAGAATTGGAAACAAATCTTTCCAATCTTAGACTAGCACAAAACAGGCTAATTACTTCTGAAAAACTAGCATCCCTCGGTGAACTAGTTTCAGGTATTGCCCATGAATTAAACACACCAATAGGTGTAAGTGTAACTACACAATCCTATTTAGGAAAAGAAATGAATAAATTTAATAGTAAGCTAAGTAATAATACCCTAACAAAAAATGATATGATCAAATTCCTAAAAGTTTTGGATGAATGTCATGTGATAATCGACAACAACCTTAAAAGAGCATCTGAACTCATCAGTAGTTTCAAGAAAGTTGCTGTTGATCAACAAAACCAAGTCAAAAATAAAAGTAACTTCAAAGATATCATTGATGCTACTACAAACTCAATGGGAATAGAACTGAAAAGAAAACATATAGATCTTATAACAAGCTATAATAACATAAAAACATGTAATGTTGAGACCGGCGCCATATCTCAAATACTCACTAATCTAATTCAAAATTCAATTATTCACGGTTTTAAAAACATAGAATATCAGAAAGCAATCAAAATCGATTTTGAGATAAAAGAAAATACCGCATACTTGACATACTCTGACAATGGAAAAGGAATAAGATCCGATCTAATACCTAAGATATTCGATCCATTCTTCACAACTAATAGAAACAATGGCGGAACAGGTCTAGGTCTAAATGTAATCTACAATATAGTTGTAAATGTACTAAAAGGAGAAATTCACGTTGAAAATCTAGAAAAAGGTGTACAGTTCCAAATCGTGTTTGATGTGCAACCTATCTAAACAAACCTGGCCCGAAATAAATACTGATTTAGTATTTATTTCGGGCCACAATACGTTATTCCTCTAACTTATAAAAATGAAGTTCCGACAATGCTGGTTTATCCTGTTGTGCTCCTTTTACTATGTCCTTGATTATTATCTTTACACATTTCACTTCTATATCTTTACCAAAACTTATACTTTGGTATTTTCGGTACTCATCTTTTAACTCTGCTGCTATTCTATATTTCTCATCTAGCTCAATTTCTATTCTCCCTACTCGACTATTCTTTTTGTATATTTCAGGTGATTTACAGTATCCATTTAAGAACTCAACACCGCTTAGTGAAACCTTCTCTTCAAATTCCACATAAATATAATCTTCCTCATTATCTTTTTTTCTTCCTGCTATCCAAGCTGAGGACCTGTTACCATCTAGCAAATTGTCAGCTGAGTAATTGTTATCTCCATAGCCCTTTATTTCTGATGATGATTCAAGTAGAATTGGAGAATAATACTCCCTATGTCCAGTATAGTTATCAATATTTTGCCCACTTATGCCTTTTATGTTAACAGTTTTCTCATAATTATCTCTTTTGTCAACTTCTTCATCTGCAATTTTATCCATAAATAATATAACTTTTATATTAAGTATTATTATAATTACAAGTATTATTAACAAGAAAGCTACTTTGACATACTTTTTTATTTTCACCTTTTCCTCCAAATTTTAATGATTAAAACCCCTATGTATCAATAACTTTAAGCTATCGATAAATATTATTTTAACATAAAATTATTATAATTATATTAACACACAGTAATATTTTATTTGTATGCAGTTTGCATACCATTTTTATTCAAAAATATTATATTATAAATGTGAAATATAGACGGTAACAATGGTTACGGATATGCCCATCCCCATTGATTTATCATGTATTTCATAGTTCACTTAAAGGCACAAAAAAATTGCTATATGTGATAATCACATATAGCAATTTTACTTACCAAGTCACCATATCTCCACCCTGTTCTACTGAAACATTCAGCTTATCAAGGGCCTCTTCAATGAACTCTTCTACAGAGCCACCATCATATTCTTTGATTCCTATGCTAATAGTGACATACAAATCATTGTATATATCACTAAATCCATATTCCTTAATATTTACCCTTATCCTATCTGCTGCAAGCATTGCATGTTTTGCCCTTGTATTTGGGAAAACAATAACAAATTCGTCAGCATAAAATCTACTAGGATAATCCATTTTCCTTAAGGTTTCATTAATTACATAACCAATTCGCTCAATAACCTTCTGAATTACATCATCAGCATAAAGTTCCATGATATTTTCAAATCCATCGATTTTCACTACTCCAAGTGATAAGGACTCAAATGATCTTCTTGAACGTTCCATCTCACTTTTAAGTACTTCATAAACAAAGTACTTATTATAAAGACCAGTAACATTGTCACTAATAGCATCCATAAATAATTTACGATTTGCCTCAGTAAGCTTATTCATATTTTCATTTGGAATATTCTTAAGTTCTTGTCTTAGGGATATATCCCGTAAAAGAATAACCAAGCGTCCATCATCAAGTTTAAATCCAGTAATATTGAAATGTTTATCTAAACTTTCCGAATATCTATCAAGTGTAAGGGACTCATCATTAAGAACAACATCTTGAAACAATTCTATCCACTTTATGCTGTCCTTTTTTATATTAGGAACAACCTTTGTAAGTTTTTTTCCTAGAATACTGTCAAGTCCAGTCAACTCATAAAATTTATCATTTACATTTGAAAAAATAAAATCTACTATTTTATTTCTTTTATAAACGATATCAAAACATGCATATCCCAAAGGCATTTTTTGAAGAATTACCTCATAATCATTGTTTTCAATCATATTTTCATCCCCCATAAGTGGCATATATTTTCAAGTGTAAATTATTACCCTCAATTTTTTTATACCCACAATAAAAAGGTTAAAAAACATTATTTTAATCTTTATCTATCATTTTATCCAAGACTATAAAACATTTGCTCCCTCTTAAAGGTCCACTGATGATTTTGATTTTACCATCTAGTCCTTCAATAATATTTTTACTTATATTAAGACCCAATCCAAATCCATCATCACCGTAACTATCACTATAAAAACTATTCCAAATTTGATTTATGTTTTCTCTATTTATTCCCAAACCATCATCTTTAACCATTATAACAATCTTATGCCTAAGTGATCTTAATGATATAGATATAGTGCTACCCTTTGAATGCTTTAAGGAATTATCTATAAGATTAATTAAGACCTGTCTAATAGCATTATCATCAGAATGTATTATTACATCCCTTTTTATGTTTTCCCTTATAGAAAATCCCCTACTTACAATCATTGGGGACATTTGCTCTATGACATTTAAAAGAAGACCAGATATATTAATATCATTGATATGATAATTTTCCATACCTACTTGATACTTTGAAAAGTCTAAAATCCTTCCAACCATATCCTTAAGCCTTGAAGATTCACTATGAATAATTTCTAAATTCTTTTTTACTTCCTTCATATCAGAACTTTCATCCATAAGCATATACTCACTCCAACCAATAATCGAAGTCAGGGGAGTTTTAAGTTCATGACTTACCGACGCCACAAACTCATCCTTCATCTTCTGGGAAGCTTTTATCTCTTCACCCATATTGTCCAGTTCAATTGACAATACATCTATTTCATCTTTAAGTTCACCTTGAAATTTTTCATAAGTTACGCCCTTTGCAATAAGACTAGACTTATTCAAAATTAGCTTTAATCTGTCAGTAATAGACTTAATAAATAAACTGCTCACTACATAAGAAAAAATCACTACCGCGATTAAAACTAGAAATACTAAAAAAATTCTGTTACGGATCAACTGATCCACTGCCTTCATTGAAACTTTAAATCTTACTACGCCGTATTCCACTTCATTTATACTTAAAGGACTGGAATAGGACATTATTCTTTCCCCAGTTGACTTAAGTCTATAAACAGAATAATCGGTGTTTCCCTTCAAAGCAGCTTGATAATCTTTAGAATCAACTTTAGATTTTGCAGTCCTTATTTCTGAAGAACTCAGAATATTTCCAGACCTATCAATTATCTCAATCGCTATATTATTCTTATATTTAAAATTTTCTACTATATAGTCTGAAGCTCCCTTTCCAAAAGCTCTATGAAAATTACTGTCTACTAACTTGCTTATTTCCAGTAGGGGTATCCTAAGATTATCTGATACTTTTCCATAATAATAATCTTTTATAAATAAGCCTGCCATTATACAAATTAAAAGATTGATGACAATAAGGGGAACTATAAAATTTTTAAACCAAATTTTTTTAAGACCTTTTACATTCTTTTTATCCATCTGTATCCTCTTCCCCTAACTGTTTCAATTGGATTTTCAATCCCTATGGAAATAATTTTTTTTCTAATTCTTTGTATATTTACATCCACGATTTTATAAGAACCAAAATAATTCTTTCCCCATACCTTATCAAGTATATAATCCCTAGTAAGACTTTCATTAGTATTTGATAAAAACAGTTTTACTATTTCACTTTCAATATTGGTTAAATCCACTATGCTATTATCAATAATTAACTGATTTCCTTCATAATTTAAGGATATATTACCATCACTTATATCACTTTGCTTCCCATTAAGTTTTCTAAGCCTTTTAACTTTTCTAAGTACAGACTCTACCCTTGCAAAGACTTCATTAAGACTAAATGGTTTTTTAATGTAATCATCGGCACCATTTGATAGTCCATTTATCATATCAGATTGCTGAGACTTAGCAGTCAACATAATTATGCCAAGGTCAGGGTCCATCTCTCTTAATTCTTTGCATGCCACAAATCCATCTTTACCAGGAAGCATTACATCTAACAAAACTATATCTACTATATCATCATAAAAATGCCTCAATCCATCTTCAAATGATCCATAGGCAAGGACACCATAACCTTTCATTCTAAGTGATTTTACAAGCAAATCCCTAATATTTTTTTCATCTTCAATAACCATTATAGATACCATAAAATCACCCTCAACAAACTGTACTTGATTTCTTTTACTCCTTTACTATCTCAATATTACTAATTACAGATTCATAACTTATTCCATGACTATTTTCATATACTTTTAGAATAAATTTTTGTCCATCTATTTCAACTTCCCTAGCATCAGACTCCAGCAAGTCATTTTTCCCCATATATACCGAACTGTATAAAGAAAACAGCTTTTCTTCACTATTATCATCCTTATAGAAATAATCCAAATACACTTCACTATCACTATTACCATATCCATCAATTTTTAAGCGAGAATCTATATTTTCAGGTATATGATATAAAGTCTTAAGGAAATAACTATAATGGGTACTCTTTACATATTTCTTTCTTTCCTTCTCATCCCACTTATACCACTTATCTATCCATACTACTTCTGACATAGAAACATCCTCATCACCCTTAGACATCTGGGCAATAGCAAACTCCATGATATTATCATCATCAATATCCCTTGCTGGTACTGAAAACTTTCCAAATGTATCCTCATTAATCTTACTTTCAGGATTATAATAAAAATCAAACAACTTACCACTATCGTCAAGCATTAAAAGGGATGTGTATGAAGCATTACCTATACCATTTCCTAGAAAGATTCCTTTTTTATTATCTGTGATTTTTCCTTCTCTGGACCACATTACTCCATTAGTTAGTTCTTCGATATTACACTCATCTGTAAGTATCATTTCATCATCTTCAAGTTCGTACTTTTCAATCCTTGTATCTATATCATCAAAGTCTTTATCTAACCACTGACCACTTTCATCCTTATACCTATCTCCCCTGTCAAAGGCATAAAACTCCTTTTTACCATCATCATTTAAGTCAGCAAAAAACCAGTCCCTATACATACTTCTTTGAAGAACCCTTATATCATTGTCCTGATACTCATAGTAATTAAAACCATCTGAGATGCTTCCCCTATGGGCAATTGCAATCTCCATATTTCCGTCCATATCCATGTCCTGAAAATCAATTTTTGTCACTTGACCACCTGGAAAAACTACATCCAATTCTCTTCTATATTCTTCACCATCTAATTTTAATATATTAAAGTGAATATTCTCCATTTCTCCAGTGTCCTTATATACTATAAGGCCTTCCTCTACTCCGTCTGAATCAAGATCAAACAAAACACCATTATCCCTATTATCCATATATTCAAAATCCAAAAGCTTTATATCCTTCGAATTTTCTCTTATATAATCATTCATCTTTTCATAGGCCGTTTCAAGTTCAGGGGGACTCATTGACTCAATATCAATATTATCTGAACATCCTGTAAGTAAAAAAGCACTAAGTAATCCCAACATAAACTTCTTTTTCATCATCATATTATCAACCTCTACTCATATTATAATATTAGCTACAATATCTACCAAAACATTTCACATATTAATATTAATAATAATTTCTCTCCCTTTGGTAACAAAATAATAACAAATACATTTTCTATTTTTATGACTCAATAAAAACATTAAAATAATTTTAACGTTAAAAATATTTTATTAAAGTTTTATTACATTGATTACTAAATAGTAGTATTATGATATACTCTTTGGGTAAATACATAGAAACATACATGGCTACTTTTTACAGTGGCTAATGAAACAAAGGGGGATTTATATGATTACTAGTATTTTAAAAAACAAAACCCTTCTTAAAAGCATTATTATTCTAGCTATTCCAGCAATAATGGAAATGGGGCTTAACACCCTACTAGGAATAGCAGATACCTTGATGATAAGTCACTTCATCGGTAGTGAAGCTCTGGCTGCTGTCGGATTTGCCAACCAGATTATTTTCACTCTTGTCTTTATCTTCACAGCTTTTAATACAGGGGCAACAGCCCTGATATCAAGGAATTTCGGGGAAAAAAATTATGAGCGCTTAAATAAAATCGCTGGAGAAACCATTACAGTCAATTTCATAATAGGACTTATAGTAGTTATTATTGGTTACTATTTTTCTAGAAGTATTTTTTCGATCTACGACCTTTCACAGGACGTTCTTGAATCAGCTATATCTTACTATAAGATAGTAATAATATCAGGCATATTCATGTTCCTATCTTTCTCTTTTGCAGCAATATTAAGGGGATCTGGAAACACTAAAATGCCAATGTACATTACAGGTTTATCAAATATTATCAACATAATCGGTAACTACCTTTTAATCAAAGGTGTAGGAATTTTCCCAGAGATGGGTGTAGCAGGAGCAGCTTTATCTACTACAATTTCTAGGGGAATAGCATGTCTGATTTATATGATTTACCTATTCTCAGGAAAAGATAAGGTTAAGATACTACTTAGTGATCTAAAAATCACTAAAGATGTAATTAAGCCACTTTGGAAAATAAGTTATCCAGGAGCAATTGAACAGACATTGATGCAAACATCATTCCTAGTATCAGGAATAATTATCTCATCACTGGACACAGCTTCAGAATCAGCATTCAGAATACTTCTTACTATAGAGTCAATCTCATTCATGCCAGCTGTAGGACTTTCAATAGCCGCAGCAACCCTTGTTGGAAAATCTCTAGGGGAAAAGAATGAAGAAAGGGCAATAGAAACAGGATACGCATCCTCAGCAATAGGAATAATGTGGGGTATATTTATGGGAATAATATTCCTAGCAATACCAAACCATATACTCAGGGTGTTCACCAGTGAATATCATATAATAGAGATATCCATACTTTCAATGCTAGTTGCAGGATTCAATCAACCATTCCTGAACTTCTTCATAGTAATGTCCGGAGCCCTAAGGGGTGCAGGTGATACCCTAGGAGTAATGGTACTAACATCCCTAAGACTATGGATACTATTCATACCACTAAACTACCTATTAGTAATGTTTTTAGATATGGGGGTAGCAAGTCTATGGATTGCAGAAATTCTCTCATTTATGGCATTCTGCCCGATTATATTTACTAGATTTAGATCTAAGAAGTGGATAAAAGCTATTCATTAAAAAGTGCTGCCTTTTGGTGGCACTTTTTGCTTAGCATTTAGCTTTAGCTAAATAGGTCAGCAAGAACTTTCAGCTCTTAGCCCAGCTGAAGCTACTACGTCTTCAAGCCCAGCGCTGCTTAGCAACTAATGCGTGGTTATTTTCCTATGGAAAATTAAGTTTGTAAAAGTACAAATAAAATTCTATAATTAAATTGGCTTATATTTTCAAACAATTTTGCCTAAGCAAAATAACCTCGCTCTAAAGCTCATTTGAGCTTGCTGGGCTAAAAGTATGAAACAACTTTTGCTGGGCTCATATTGCAAATATTGCTGGGCTATGGCATAAAATGCCATGCTTATCGAGGCTTTGAAAAAGTCTCCAAGGAGGATTATATGGAATTTTTAATGGAAATAGGAATTGTATTACTTGTTGTAGGTGCACTTTACCTACTAAATAGAGTATTTAACTACAAAGAAGCATTTATAAAAATAATGGTTACAGAATCTGCTTATCGTATGATGATTATTTTCGTCTACTTTGTATTTAGAATACTTGGACATGTATTTGATATCCCTGTTATATCAAGTGAAATATTTAGATCTGTAACTTTAGGTGCGACGCTTTATTTGTTGCAGATACCTAAAAAAACTCCAACGCTTTAGTTGGAGTTTTTTGCTTAGCACTTCTCAAAAGATACGTAGCCCAGCAAGAACAGATAGTTCTTAGCCCAGCTAAATCCTTTCTTAGATTCAAGCCAAGCACTTGCTTTGCAAGTAGTGCAATGTAATTTCTCATACGAGAAATAATTATATTATTTTCATATTTTATAAATCAGAACAACTATATGATTCTAGTTAACTTATTGTATAAAATAGACCTTTATTATAAAATCTCAGACCTTACTTTCTTGCTCAAAGATTTCACAACCAGATCATATGAAATATCCACAAATCTCATTATCTCCTCATCCGGTACATCCTTATCAAATAAAACAGTATTCCAGTGAGTTTTATTCATATGATAACCTGGAATTACTCCTTCATATTGCTCCCTTAAAGCTAGATTCAAATCTGGATCACATTTTAAATTTAGTCCCTTGTCTCCTTCACGATCATATACAAGACCAAACATCTTCCCCCCTACTTTGAATACCAAAGTAGTTTCATCAAATGGATAAGTTTCCTCTGCTCCTTTTTTCGAAAGACAATATTCTATAGCTTTTTTCACATCCACAAGCTCCACCTCAAATTCTTTTTAATTTTCTCATTCAAAATAGATTTGCCCAAGCAAAACCCCCTTGCTCTAAAGCTCCATAGAGCTTGCTAGGCTGAAAGTACAAAGCACCTTTCGCTGGGCTCGTATTACAAATACGACTAGGCTATAAATCAAAGATTTATGCTTATCTCTTCTTAAAAATCCTCTCATACTCCTCAGCTGCCTTTATCCCCTTATCAGTAAGTCCATATGTACCTCTTTTTATTTTCTCAAACCATTCATAATAATTTTTATTTAAGATTGTTCCTGTTTTTTCTCCCCCACCATTTTCTCTTAATAGTTTTGGAGTTCCTGTAAGACTTTCTTCTTGATAAAGAAGATATGCTATTAGCATTGCGTTTTCTTTGTAGGCGGTCATGATTTTGCCCTTTGTACCACCCTTGTTCATCTTAAGTGACCTTGCTGAACTTTCTTTTATTAGCTTTTCGTATTTCCTCTTACTCTTTCCTTGGCTGATTTTATGATAAAACATTGCTGGTTCAAATTGAATCATAGCCCTTGGAATATCCTCATTAAAATCTACAAATATAAGGCCTAAAGATAATCTTCTAAGTAAATATTCCTTATCTTTAAAATTCTTAGAACATCTTATTTTGAATGATGGTTTAGGTATTGCTACATATACATTATCACTTAGCCTTTGCCTTTTGGCTCCTTGAAGTATGAGTTTGAAATTCAAATCTTTTTTTAGTTCCACTATTATATCCTCATGGCCATTTAATCCAAATACATCTATATCCTTTACCTCTCCATCAACTTGATATTCCATCTCTTCAAGCAAGTTTTTAACTGGTAAATACAGATCAGTTTCTTTCATATTCTCTACCTACTTTCTTCCTCTTGCAATAAAAAGACTATAGTCAACATTCTTTTCTTTTGTTTCTTTTATACCTTTATAGAATGTATGTGAAGCAACTTCTTCAAGACCATATCTAGTAAAAATACTTTGAATTTCCCTTTGATCAAATCCATTATGACCATGAAAATCACCCTCGTCACCATGAAAACTACCACTTTCAGTATTTAGGTCTACTACACAAAGTAGCCCCTCCTTATTAAGTAGCTGAATAAGCTTACCTATAGTTCCCTTAGCATCATCTATATGATGAAGAACCATAGACGTATATATAAAGTCATATTTTTCACCCTTCTTAATTAGGTAATCTACATCCCCTTGAAGGGGAATCATATTCTCGACATCAGCCCTCTCAATTTTCTCCTTAAGGACATCAATCATTCCCTTTGATGTATCAATAAGCGTAATCTTATCTAATTTATCAATCAAATTAAAACTTATAAGACCAGTCCCACAACCAAACTCTAATCCTGTACTTTTACTATCTATATCAACATTTTCAAGCATTTCATTGGCAATCAACTTAGCTCTCTCAATTCTCTTTTCACTATCCCACTCTTTAGCAATATTATCAAACATTCATTATCCTCCCGCTAGTTTATATTCTTATTATATCCTAGAGATAATAACAATAAAGTATTTTATAATTAAAATATGATATAATAATAAATCAAATATTTGAAGAAGGAGACACTTATGAAAAAAACTTTTCATCACGTATGCATACAAACAAACAATTATGATAAATCCTTAGACTTTTATACTAGAATAATGGGTTTTGAAATAGAAAAGGAAACAAAGAACTTTCATAATAGAGACTACAACACATGGTTAAAACTTGGTGACTTCTACATAGAACTCCAGACACCAAAAAAAGGAGACACACTAAATCCATGGAGCAAATACAATGCAGGTATAGTCCATATGTGTTTTTCAGTAGACAGTGTAGAAGAAGAATACAAAAGAATCAAATCCTTAGGATACAATGATTTCAAAGTAAAAAACGACCAAGAAATATACTTAGTTGAAGATGGATATCTATTTAAGGTTAAGGCACCGGAGGGGACTGAAATAGAAATTCGCTAAGCTCTTTTCAAGAGCTTTGTTCAGCATTCACTTAGCTTCATAGCCTAGCATGAATTACCATTCATAGCCCAGCCAAAGTTAATCCTTACTTTGAGCCTAGCTCTTGCTTTGCAACTTGTCCAATGACATTTTGCTATAGCAAAATCACTTTATAATTTTCAACACTCCTATATTGTCTAGGCCATATAGGATTTTTCTATATTCCTTACAGTATTTCTTTTCTTTGGACTTTTTATACGAAAAAAATTTTCAGATATGAAAATATCCGCGGACAGGCTTAAAATAAGCCTACTAGACACAAGATTTATGATCTTAGTATATCTTGTACTAGACATTCAAGGCCACTTGAATATTAGACGCGAATTTTCTCCTAAGAAAATAGCACTAGACTATACTAGAATATAATCCTAGTATAAAATGTTGTATATATACAACATTTGTGATAAAATCACCACAGGAGTTGATAGTTGTATGGTAAAGAAAAAGCAAATATTTATTACTAAAATAAAGGCGCTTAGAAAGTCTAAGGGGGTTACCCAGGCTGAACTTGCTTTTGAGATTGGGGTTAATAGGGGGACTATTTTAGCTATAGAAAATGGTACTTTTAATCCATCCCTTAAGTTGGCTTTTCTTATAGCTAGATATTTTGATATGACTATTGATGAAATTTTTGAGTATATGGATGGTGAATAGTATGGAGATGAGTAATTCCCTTTTAAGTTTGTATTCCTTGCTTGTTGTAGCTATATCGGGAGTACTAATGATTTACATATGTTTTGAAAAAGATGAAATGGAAATGGAGATTTTTAAAACTTCTATGAAGAATTCCTTAGCTACTATGCTAATGATTATCGTTGGATACTATCTTTACTCTAGTATAAATGGTATAAAAAATATTAGTATCACAAGTATAGGCAATGGTATTATAATATTTGCTGCCCTTATTTTCATTTACACGATGATTGGAAAAAAAGGCTATGACATAGCTTTTAAGATAAGAAGTAGTAAACAAATTACAATTATTTCAGTTATTTTTGCTTTAGTATCCATACTTTGCGTCATATCACTTTTTATGAAAACATCTTACTTTTCAAATCCCAATGGTTATATAAGATATGACGAAATGATACTTTATCTAAACTTTTTTATGGCTTCCCTTTCAATAGGATTTATTCCACAGGGACAATTTAAAACTTATGATGAATATGAGGCAAATGCTAAAAGTATAGACAAGTTGTTTAATATTTACTGGATACTTTATTTGATTGTTTGGGTTGGTCTTATTGGGTTTGCTGTTGTTTATCCAAGAATATCACTTTGAAAGTAGTCTAGGGACTCCTACGTCACATCTAGGAGTTCACTTTATTCATGTCTAGGTGAAAATAATAAGAATCGTGGTTCGTTGGTCGTAGTTTGTAGTTCGGAAGTACTTTAAGATCATCGGTCAAATCACCCCATATGATTGTCACTACTTAAGGGACAGGATGCGACTTAAACTTAGGGGGCTCTTACTATCTGACTAAATCCTATCTGACTACCAGACGACGTACGACCCCAATACAACTGCTTTTCTCATCACAGAAGTGACCCGCCTGAAAAGTAGTTTAACCTAGAAAGGTCTTTTTTTAATGTTGTTTTACCCAAGTAAAACATATCCATGGATGGAGTTGAAACAACTCTCCTTAGACTAGATACACAATAAAGTATCTTACCTAGATTTGAGCAAAGCGAATACCTAGATGTGAACCTAGTGAATCCCTAGACTATGTACCAGCACCAATTCTAGCCAATCTATCACACTCCGTATTCTTCTCATGTCCACTATGGCCCTTCACCCATAGAAACTCAATATACTTACCTGCTGTTACTTTATCAAATCTCATCCATAATTCTTTATTCTTTACATCTTCTCCATTGGCTGTTTTCCAGTCATTTAACTTCCAGTAGGGGGTCCACTCTGTTAATCCTTTTCTAACGTATTGACTGTCAGTAACAATCCTTATTTTCATTACATCTTCAAGTAATTCTATGGCTTTTATACAGCTTTCCAGCTCTACTTGACTACTACCCTTTACAGTTGTTCTACCTGAAAATACTTCACAGTCTCCGTTAGTTTTTTCTATAACTATTCCATATCCACCTGTTTTGGTATTTTCATTGTAACTTCCGTCCGTATATATGGTAGGAATATTCTCCACGCTAGATTTAATTACATAACTTTCGTATTGTCCATCCCTTTTGTCCAGCACAACTATGTTTGATCTATCATTAAAACTCGCCACATCTTTTTTATCTCTAAATGCAAATGTAAGCTTAAAACCTATGTAGTATGTATCAATTCTTTTATTGTGCAGAAGTTTTCTAAACTGATACTCATTTTCTTTCAAGTACTTACTTAATTTATTAGCTTGAATAAATTGTAGATTTTTTTCTATTGGATTAAATTTTACTATAGTTCTTTCATCATTCTTACTAATCTGTATTTCGTAATATCCATTTCTCTGATTTTTAATTTCCATTTTTAGAATGTCCATTTTCATATGCATCACCTTTCTTGATTATAGCAAATTTTTTCAAATAAAAAAAAGAGAGCTTATAATAATATAAGTTCTCTAAATCTATATCTTTATTAGCTCTTCATATTTTATTTTTGAAATAGGTCTACTGAAAAAATATCCCTGAGATATATCACAGCCAATTTCTTTCATATATTCAAACTGCTTATATGTCTCAATACCTTCTGCTACTACCGTTAACTCTAAACTCTTAGCCATTGCAACTATTGAGTTTACAAGTTTCTGCATTTTTTTGTCTTCTACTAAATTTTCTATAAAGATTTTGTCTATTTTAAGTTTGTCCAAGTTAAAAGTAGTAAGTTTTCCAAATGATGAATATCCAGTTCCAAAATCATCCATAGATATTTTATGTCCATTCTTGGAAAGTTCCTTAAGATTTTCTGATATAATATCTTTTTCACCAGATGTAACACTTTCAGTGATCTCAAATTCTATTAGTTCTGGAATAATATTATGCTTTTCCAATATATCCATTACTCTTAGATAAAAATCTTTTTGCTCTAATTGTTTTATAGAAAGATTTATAGATATTGGTCTCACATTAAGATTTTTATCAATCCATGTTCTAATATCGGAACATACCTTTCCTATTATCCAATTTCCAATAGACACAATCATACCTGTATTTTCTGTAATTGGAATAAATCTTTCAGGTGAAACAGAACCAAATTCCCCATTATTCCATCTAAGTAAAGCTTCAGCTCCAACTATTTCCCCTTCATTAACATTACAAAACATAGGCTGATATATTAACTCAAATTCATCCTTATCAATCGCGTCCATCAACATATTAGTCATTAGGAATCTTTCTTCTATTTCCATAGACATTTTATAGTCATAAAAAGCTATATTCATATCTGGATTATCATTAGCCTTATACATTGCAATATCTGCAAGTCTAATTAATTCAGTAACATCTTTTCCATCTAAAGGATACCTACTAATACCCATATTTACTCCTAGATGGATTTCCTTACCTTCAATTTCATAGGTTTTTGTTATTGTATCCATGATATTTTTACATCTATTCAAGACATATTTCTTATCACTGACATCTTTCATACATATGACAAACTCATCTCCATCAAACCTAGAAAGAATATCTTCACCTATTATTTCTAAAATCCTATTTGAGATTTTTTTAAGTAAAATATCACCAATATCGTGACCTAATGAATCATTAATATTCTTAAATCCTTTTATATCAATTAGTACAAAAGACAAATCTGACTTAGGATTCTCCTTCAAAAACATATTAATATAATCTGTAAAATATGTTCTATTAATAAGACCAGTAAGACTATCCTTATCCCTTAACTCCCTTATCCTTCTATCACTTATCTTTTCATGGGAAAGATCCCTATAGATACAAACATATCCTTCCAATCCATCCTCATTAACATAGCTGATCTTGACATCAACTGGCAGAATATTACCATCCTTGTCCTTATTGATAATCTCACCTTTCCAAACTCCAAATTTATTTACAAAACTATATACTCTCTCAATAAATTCGTCGCTATGTTCACCAGACTCAAGCAAAGAAATTTTTTCATCAACAATATCTTCAAACTTATATCCAGTTATTATTTCAAAGGCATTATTTGACCATTTAATTTTCCTATCAATATCCGTTATAATTACACCTTCAGTATTTAGTGACAAAGCCTTATGAAGTAAATTAAGATGTAATGACTTTTCATCATAATTCTTTATTTTGCTCATCCTTCCGTGTAACAAATTATGGCAATACCATTCCAATTTACATTTTATTTTGTATTTTCGAATAATGCTATGAGACTAAAGTCTGATTTTTGTAAAAAAATATCCGCCGAAGCGGATATCTCTTACCTAAACATCTCTTTTACCCAAACAGTCTTTAATTCTACATTTATCATATCACCTGTTACATACTTTGACTTTCCAATCAGTCCATTTAGTGCTTCTTCTGAGAATCTATTTTTATATAACCTTGCAGTTTTAGCTGTATTGTACTCGTCCGAAACTTGGTACTCTATATATTTATCAGTTGTTTTCAATACTTTATCAAACTTTACCAGTGATGCAAATGATTGATTTGCATTATCATAGAACCAGTCTCTTGCAAGTATTAGTTCGTCATTATAAATATCAGCTGTTTCTGGATAGTATACTGTAATAGTCTTTCCAACAAAACTGGCATCTGGAGTTTTTTCTCCAAGCATTCCTTTATTAAATTTAACAACGGTTTCTAAATCATCATACATATATAATGTGTTGAATGTACCTTTAAGGAATACATTATCTCCCATAGGCGCCATCTCTTCTTGAACAGTTAAGAACATTATTGTATTCCCTGGGTAACCAAAGTTGTTACTCTGCCACTTCTTAGTTTGAGGATTCCATGAAAATTCTTTTCCCATTTCTTTTACAAAGAAATAATCCTTTCCTATAGGCTTTAATGCTCTTACTTCTATATCTGTATTAGTATAATCTAGTAAATTATATGAACCCATATACATTTCACCTTCTGCAGGCTTTTTATCAATTAGTACATGTTGTCTCATTAAAGCTGTATATGATACACCATTTGCATCAATAAATGTATATGCATCGTCTCCCGCAAAGTCGTTCATATTTCCTACTGGAAGAAGCTTACCCTTTAAAGTCACCATCTCATATCCAGTAAAACCATCATTAAAAGAAAATGTATCAACTTTTATACTTTTAAGTTTTCCATTCCCAAAGTAATTGAAAACTCTTTTTCCTGAGAATGTAATTCTTTTTCCTACAATTTCTTTTTCATTTATTACTTGATCCTTAGTAAGGAAAATAGTGTACTCCCTTAAATCATCACCAACTATTTCTATAGTTGATATTTTTTCTTCTGGATTTAAATCAGTAACCGAACCATAATATAGATTACCTGAATAGTCTGTGAAAGTAGCATATTCTCTTTTTCCAGTGTAAGTAACTATACCCGACATATTTATATCTATAGTTTTTCTATATAAGCCATTATCATAAACCTCTGAAAGTTCAATTTTCCCCATATCCATTAATTTTTCAATGAGGTATTTATCCTCACCATTCACTTTACAATTTAATGCTTTATAAACTAAGTAAGTCACGTCATCATTAACAAACTCATAGTTATTTGATCTAATTCTTTCTATATACTTCTGTTTAATCAATCCTGACTCTACAGCTTTTGAAACAATATCATCACTTTGCTTAAACTCATAGCCAAGTATAAGCAGCATCTGACCTAAGTACTCTTCAAGAGTTGGAATATCAGAAGTATTATATTTATCCATAACATTATTCATGTCAAGATTGTTCAAAATTGCATTAGCTTCTCCAGCAGTAGGTTTTTCAGATATTCTTAAATAAATATCTGGCATTATTCCAACACTATACATATCCTTTGCATTATCCTGATAAAAATACATTCTCGGCTCTGCCTCAGCAAAAACAGATGTGCCCATTGAAAAAACAAGCATAACAATAATAATTAATAAACTTAACCTTTTTTGCATTTTTTCACCCCTAAATTTTTGTTATTTATAATATATAATTTTCTTAAAGAAATATCAATAATTTTACATTTTTTCTGTAAAATTATTGGCTTAGCTGTAGCTTTGCTACAAGCCCAGCCATACTATAAAGTATGAGCCCAGCACACTTTCGTGTAGCCCAGCGAAGTTCGAAGAACTTCTAGAGCATTGATATTTCTCATACGAGAAATTACTTCTAATCATTTTGCCTTAGCAAAATTTCCTTGGACTAGTTGCTGTGCAACTGCTGGGCTTGAAGCACTCAGTAGCTTCAGCTGAACTATGAATCCAAAATTCATGCTTAGCAAAATTATTTCAATAAGCATTGAAATAATTTTAACTCTATGTTATATTAAAGATACAATTTGATATATACAGGCGATGGAGTTCGCCATTAAACGTATATTTACTTGTACTGATGACTCCTACTAGTTTCTAGTAGGTGTTTTTGTTTTTTTGAAAATCTTATATTAATTATTACATAGGTGATGGAGTTCGCCTTTAACCGCACTTAGCTGCTAATGACTCCTACTGATTATTTATCAGTGGGACTCTCTATTCATACTGGTAAATAATAGAATTTATTAATGTTATTTATTTTATGAACAGGAAAGGTGATTTTATGGCAACTAGTTTAGCTCTTGTAATTCTTTTAGGTTTACTGTTTAATTATTTATTTACTAAACTTAAGCTTCCTGGATTTCTTGGTATGCTTTTAGTAGGAGTTCTTATTGGCCCCTATTGTTTTAATCTACTTGATAGTGAGATTTTAAATGTATCTGCTGATTTTAGAAAAATAGCTCTCATAACTATCCTACTCAGGGCAGGTCTTGGAATAAGTAGGGAAAGCCTTAACAAGGTTGGTAGCACAGCTATCAAACTAAGCTGTATACCTGGACTTATTGAAGGGATGTCAATAGCTTATATTTCGACTAAGTTCTTAGGTTTTACCTTTATACAAGGTGGAATTTTGGGTTTTATCATCGGTGCCGTTTCCCCTGCTGTTATTGTTCCATTTATGCTTAAATTTACCGAAGAAGGATTAGGTACTGATAAGGGAATACCTACACTTATTCTTGCTGGGTCATCTATAGATGATGTATTTGCTATTACTATTTTCTCTACCTTTATTGCTTTATATAGTGGCAACAATGTAAATATAGCCATGCAAATAATTCATATACCAATTTCGATTATTCTAGGGATAATCATCGGACTTTTATCGGGTCTTATTTTACTAAAAATATTTAAGGAATTTGTTATCAGGGATACTAAAAAAATTCTAATCCTATTGGGAATAGCGATCTTAATTACCACGCTAGAAAATGTTATTAAAGATAAGATTGAAATAGCTGGCTTACTTGGAGTTATGACTATTGGATTTATAATTCTTGAGAAATCACCTGAACTAGGTAAGAGACTCTCAGATAAGTTAAGTAAAATATGGATTTTTGCTGAAATGCTTCTTTTCGTATTAGTTGGGTCTCAGGTAAATATACATGTTGCTGTTGATTCTGGTGCAATGGGTATTCTAATAATTACAATAGGACTATTAGCTAGAAGTTTAGGTGTAATAATTTCTCTTATTGGAACAAATCTAAATTTCAAAGAAAGACTTTTTTGTGTCATTTCTTATACACCCAAGGCAACAGTTCAAGCTGCAATAGGTGCTATTCCATTAGCACTAGGTATAAAGGGAGGAGAAATAATTCTTGCTATCTCAGTACTTTCAATAATTATCACAGCCCCTTTGGGTGCTATTGCAATAAACTATTCATCCAAAGTATTTTTAAGCAAGGAGAATAAGACTCTTAATAATTTAATAAACCCACAAATTAATTAATCCCCACATTAGTTAATTTTCAATAATGTTTCAACAAATAATGCATTTTCCTTTTGGAAAATGCATTATTACTTTATTTATAAATCACTATATTTTCTCTTTCAATATGGGCTATCCCCTCAAATTTGAACACTTTACCTTTTAGCAAATCTTTTATTCCAACACAATCGATAAGTTCCTGATTTTCACCTTCTCTCCAGTATGTTGCAACGATACAGTTCTCATTTGCCGTTTCTATAAACATTCCAATTCCATTACTACATGTAGTTTCATGGGGAAAATTATATAAACCCTTAACTTTAATCTCTTGATCGTGGGGATAATCTAAGGTAACTCTCTGGCAACACTTATCATATCTGACGTTTCCCTTTGGATACTTATTATGGTCTATTTCTCCCATCTTTTCAACAGTAAAATCATTCTTAAATACCTTATAAATATCCTCTCTACCACTTTTAAAATTCTTACTTCTAAAATATATGTGCTCATCATCCATTCCAAAGTATCTAGTCCAACCATTCATTTCAGTTGAATAAACTTGAACCATATCAATAAATTCACGCCCCTCTTTTATCTGCTTTACCAAATCATCTAAAAGAATAATATTAATGCTGTCCCTATAACTATGTCTAGCATAAAAAGATTTGTCCGAATTTATTATATACATATCTTCAAGTCTCCAAGGCTCCATATATACCTCTTCAAATATTACGTATTCATTCCCCTTATAGTTATAATGTAGCAGATTTTCTTTCAAACTCAATATAAGTCTACTATCAAATATTTTGTATTTGCTCTTCGCAATAGAATCATACAAATATCCACTTTCATAATAACCATTCATATCCAAAAGTTGATTAAAATCATCAGAGTCTATATCACTTTTATCTGTAAAAACCATTGCATACCTATCTCCTAAAGTTTTTACACCATTAAAGCTTTTAGAATCGACGTCTAAACAAAATAATTTATCTATTTTATTCTCAATAAAATCTATTCTAAATACTTCTATTCTTGATTCATTTTTAAAAACTACTTCTGCATAAGTTTGATATGTAGTTACTTCCTTATCATAGAATTCAGTAGTGTGAATACAATCAAAAACTATTTTTCTTTCATGAGCGTTTTGTCTATCATAGTAATAAACCTCAATATTACACTCACTGTCCATAGTAAGACCCTTAAAATAATAGACCATGTCATCATACACACCTATTATTTCAATATCTTCATTGCACACACCAGTAATATCGATTATATTCATATCTGTACCCCTTTCAAATGTCAAAATTGAACTAAAACTCTCCCCTATTTATCTCTTCCATAACCTTTCTAAGTAGAACTGGTTGAACCCTACTATAGGTTAAATTGTCTGGAAGATGATCAAAAAATTCGATTTTTTCTATTTCGTAATCAGGCAATGGGTCAATTTCCATGATATCTGCAAAAAATAATCTCCCATAGGTAACTACATCATCTTCTTCAACATAATAGTCACATATAGGAGTAAGTTCAAATTTTAGAGCTCCAGTTTCTTCAAAAAGTTCCCTTTTAGCAGTTTCATTTATTTCTTCATTACTTTCTCTTCGTCCTCCAGGTAATTCCCATGTATCCCTATCCTTATGATTCACTAGAAGCAATCGGTCACCATACATGGTAACAACAATAGCATATTTGTAATCAAAATGCTCCTGAGGAAAATCATCAATAAATCCAATTTTCATAAAATCTCCCCCAATATCAGTAAAGCTAATCTCTTGATATCCTTCATGATATTTATACCCTTATGATGATTTTTGAATCTGAAAATATCTATGGCAAAACAGTTATGACTACAATACTATATCTATAGTACTTTAGTATCATTTTCATGATTTACATATCTTTTCATATTGTTATTAGAATTATATAGTTATATACTATTTTCTGGATTACATTACCATTTATGTGACCCATTACTATGAAAATTCAATGCCTAGCTAACAATACTGCAGACTATATAGTATATTCTATATTCACCTAATATCCCTTCTCAGTCTGTAGTATTTTTTATATTTTATACTCTACTTTTCTATTTCCCTAATAAGGTAATCCTTAGATTTCACGTAACATACAGCCTTGTCTTTTTGATTAATAAATCTTTCCTTCAAATTCTTGTTATTTAATTTATAGTACATATTAGCCTTCATCTTCATAGTATAAGACCCATCCTCACTAGTTGAAACAAGTTCATTTTCCGTAAACTGAAACTGTGCATTTTTTTCTCCAAATACCTCTTCACTACTTTTATAAGGAAATCCAATATAATAATATATATCATATTTCATGCTTACATCTCTGATATCATAGCCAGAAGGAAAGGTCATTAATAATGAATATGAAAGGTCATAAGCCCCTTGACCATCTGTGCTACAATTACTTTCAAGATCTGATATTTCAATTTTATCAATCATTTTTACTAGCTTATCATATTTGGGAACACTGTAGCTTTCGTAATAATATACACCTGAAAAATCTACATAGGAATATCCTACATGAACTAAATCTTTATCCTGATATTCGACTTTATATACCAACCCACTATCAAAATCTATTTTATGAAAATCTAATTTCGTCAGCTCCCTATGAAAACTTTTTTCTATATCTCTTTTTACAGATTTCTTAGCATATGTATTAACTGCAAAGATAACAATAAGTAAAATAGCAATGAAAACTACTAATCTTTTTTCAAACTTTCCCATAAATTATCACCTTAATCCTTTTTTATATTAAGAATTTTTTCCACTTCTAATCGGCTCAAGTTCATTTTCCTAGACATCTGTTTTATTACTCCTTCTGAAAAATAAACTTCTTTACTCTCATTGAAATCATCCAATTCTTCAAATAATGATTCCAGTGAATTTTTTAGGGACACTTGATCTTTATAAATTATTTCTTCGTATTCAATATTCAAAAACTCTTTCATATATATGTCTATACATTTTTCTATAGTATCTAATCCAACACCTTCATCTTTTACCCACATCTCAATAGAGCTTGCTTTAAGCCCCTCATCACTTAGTGGTGTTTTATGAGGGACTTCATATATTTCCCCATAGCACTTTGAGTCATAGTAGTAATGACAATATGTATCATTTCCCTCTAAAAAAAGTCTTACCTCATCAATAAATTCTGATTCTTCACAAGTATCTTCCAATGAGCTTTTGACAAAAGATTCTGCACTTATACAAAAATATCCTAACTTCTCGTATTTTGATCCTACTTTGGAGTATATCAGTACATCTTCCCAATTAGTAAGCTCCCTTAGTCCATATATACCCCACCAATAATCCATATGCCTTACATCAAAATATATCTTTCCATTACCTTTTTTTATGTATCTATCTCTTTTTCTATTATATTTTTCTTCTCTGATTTTCTTTTTTAGTCTATAAAACATACAGCCTCTCCTTATTAGCAACATTCTAGCATTTAAAAATTAATATTTTATTTAATTTTCCATAGTCTATGATATAATATCCAAGGTTAATCAAATTTTGGAGGTTAATATGAGAGTAATTAAATTTAGTCTAAACGAAAATCACTATGATAAGTTTAAAGAATTATGTGTATCAGAAAATATTACTGTAAAGAAAAAATTAAATGTACTTGTAGCTCAAGATAAGGATCCTAAAGATATAGATTCATACTTCCCTGAAGATGCTAATATTCACACAAAACATCTTACATTAAAGGTAAATGAAGAACTATATAAAGGTATTATTAAAAACAGTGACAAGTATGATATTAAGATAAAAAAATATGTGCAATATTTAATTTATAAGTATTTAAAGGGGCAATCATAGACTGCCCCTTTTAAATACTTATTTCTTTTTCACCGGTATTTGTATTTCTGTAACATATTCATCTATAGAATCTGAATTCCATTCTCCTTTGATATATAGTTCCCTTGAACTATCAATTATTTCGTAGTCATTTCTTTTTATCCATTTCATTATTTCACCATAAGACATATATAGGTTTTGATAACTTCCTTTATGGACAATTGTAGCAAGATTTTCATATGGTATAAGTTTCTTTACTTCAATTCTATCAGTTGCTGGAATTTCTTTGTCAATTGGTTCAATTACTTCTGCATCTACTTCTGATTCTTTATATCCTTCCTCATGGTATATAACCATACATGGTGATAATATTTTAGCACCATGTTTTTCAATATGAGAAACCAACTCTTCCCATAAATGTCCCTGTTGGCTATACTCAGGTATAATATCCCTTAAAGTTGCTACCAATATATCTTTACCTTTTTTTAATACTATATCACTCTTCATAAAGTTCTCCTCCTGTTTATAAACATTGAGATAATACTTTATTCGACTAAGGCGTGTATTCTCATCCTTTATCTTACTGCTGATTTCAGCTTCTTTCCATTTCAACAGATCAATCATATCACTGACTTCAGTACTCTTTCCAATGATTAATTTTATTTCATCCAGCGAAAAACCTAAATACTTTAGGGATACTATTCTATTTAGAGTCATCATCTGATCTGCTGAATAATATCTATATCCAGTATCTTCATCAACAAAGGATGGTTTTAAAATATTCTTTTGATCATAAAATCTCAATGTCTTAATTGATACCATATTTAATTTTGCAAATTCTCCAATTCTAAACATATCCTAATCCTCCATACGCGCATATTTTAGATATAGTATTATTATAAAGTCTCCTTTAAGGGTAGGGTCAAGACTAATAATAAAATTTATTTATATTTTATTTGAAATAATTATTGTTCCCTTTATTTCATCAAACTTGATATACTCTATACTCATGCTTAAAGCACATATCATAGATCCTAATTCTTCAACTATTGTATAGTATTCGTCTTCTAATAATCTTTTTCCTTCTTCAGATAATTTACTGCAGAACTTATTTTTATCATAGTTATTATGGAACATCAAATCAGAAATAATTATTTTCCCATCTTTCTTTAATACTCTCTTCATTTCCATAATACTCTGATATTTTTCATCAGCATTCAAATGATGAAAAGCATAAGTTGAAACAATATTATCAAACTCTTTATTGTCATAAGGTATCTTTAAAAACTCTCCCAGTCTTATCTTAAAGTGAGGATATTTGTTTTTAGCTATCTTTATCATTTCCCGGGACTGATCTATTCCAATAATATCAATGTTGCTTTTTAAAAAGTATTCTGATAAGTTTCCTGTACCTACTCCAATTTCAAGTATTCTTGGATTATCTTTTTTACATTCTGAAATAGTTAATGAATATGTTTGACTGAGAAATTTTTTGTACTCTTTATATATTCCCAGTTCCCCTTCACCATCCTTAACTAAATTATCATAATCCATAGCACTCTCATCAAAATTCCATTTATCCTTCCAACCGTCTCTGATATTTCTTTCTTCTAATAAATAATGCATTTTACTTAATATTATAGAACTGACTTGACTGTCACTACTTTCATATATTGAATCCAATGTATTTTCAACTTCTTTTCTCATAACTCTCAATCTATCTATTTCTCTATTTATTATTCTCCATTGATTATGGAAATGATCCAGAATATTTTCTTTCACACCTCTTTTCAGTACATCTTCAATATCTGCTATAGAAAATCCAAGCTCCCTATAAATGATAATCATTTGAAGTCTGACAATATCATCCTTAATAAATATCCTATAGTCTGATTCAGTTCTTTCTGGTTTTATAAGTCCCTTCTTTTCATAAAATCTTATCTTGTTTTCGCTTATGCCTAAGAGTTTAGAAACATCCTTAATATATAGTCTTTCATTATCCATGATTAATTCCCTCCATTTCATAACACAAATTATAAAGCTTAGCCTTAGGCTAAGGTCAAGATAAAAAAAGATTCTTAAAATAAAAGCACTCAAAAAAGCTAAATTCACATATAAATTTAGCTTTTAAAATCAAAAAATCTATTGTTTTTTTTCATAATATACTCTTTATATTTAACATCCACACTTCCAATATGTCTAACGATCCATGATGCAATAAAACTTATTAAATCATTTAAAGCACTGTCTTCTTCTTTAGCAATTTCACCAATTCTTATATCATCCAAGTACTCTATAAACTTATTATGCTCATGTCTATGAATATTTAATTCAGGAAAATTATAAAATTTCATTATTTTTTCTTCTTCTTCGAAATGATACTTAGTATATTTATATAGTTCATCTATAAGATTCATAATCTCATGAAAATTCTTATTATTATAATCTTCCTCAATTAGTCTATATACTCTTTCCCCAATATCAAAAAGTTTTTTATGCTGCTGATCAATTAAGGGTATATCCACTGAAAAACTTTCATTCCATTCAAACATACTTTCACTCCTAATAATACTTTTCCATCCCACAACTATGCTAAAAAGAGTTTACTTTTATATGAATCCACTGAAAAAGTACCTACAGTTGATTCTTATCCACAATATGTTGGGTTCCATAGTTGAAAGAAAGATACATATTGTAGAATAAGAATTTTAAACTGGACTTTTTCAGTGGTTAGTTTTTATATTCAACTATATTTTATCAAAAAAAAACAAAGTCATAAATATTATATTACTATTTATGACTTAATTTTAATAAATTAGGCTAGATTGGCTTGTAAAAAATCACTGTACTCAAAATCTACATTATTGATATGTTTAAATATCCATGAAGCTATAAATTTCAATAAATCACTTATTGCTTCATCCTGATGTAAATCTATTTCCTCAATATCAAGACTATCTAGATGTTGAAGAAACTCATCATGTTTTTGCAAATGATTATCTAACTCTTCATAACCATATTTTCTTAAAAGTTTTTCCTCTTCAACAAAATGGTATCTAGTATAATCATACAATTCATTAACAGCTTCTAAAACTCGGTCATAATTGTCATATCCTTTTCTTTCTTCAACTAAATTATAGACCTTTTGTCCAATCCCAAATAATTTTTTATGTTGTTCATCAATTAATGGTACCTTTACCGAATAAGCATCATTCCATTCAAACATATACGTCCTCCATTCTTATAGAATACTAGTCAAAAGATATATACCCAATTGGAATAATAGTTACACTGATTAATATTATAAAATATGTTCAGCTATAACTTTATCAAGAGCTCTAATATCAATACCTTTTTTAAGGTTTAATTTAAATCTACCTGCTCTTGTCCATAGTTCTAATTCTGAATTGAAATCCAGAAACTTACCTGCATTCTCACTTGAATACATGTTAATTGACTTGAAAGGTATTGTATATATTTCAACTTTTTTACCTGTGATACCTTGCTTGTCAGCTATAATAAATCTCTTATTAGTAATTACTGCTACGTCCCTTATTGTCTTGTATGCACAAACAGCATGCTCCCCTGCTATTAACATATTATCAATCTCTGCCGGTACTGGTGTCTCCTCAATAAAAGTCCACGCCATTATTGCTCCTACTTCAGCCATATGTATTGCCTCCCTTTTTTATTTTACACATATATCATTATATAATATTTTAGAATAATATACAAATTATGGTTTGATTTACTTATTGTTTTAAGTATGCTATACCTTCAAACTGAACTAAGCATTTATCACTTGCCATGACTATATCTATTTATGAATAGAAGAATTTCCCAAGGGTATTAGTTCTATAGGAGGTTGCAATGAAAAAAATAATAGGAATGTTTATTATACTAACTTCATTTATTTTAGCATTTGTAGGATGTAATAATACAGCTAGTCATGACTTTTCCCTTAGTAAGGAGGAAAAAGCCTGGCTTGAAAAAAATCCTATAATTTACTATGCTCCGGACCCAGAATTTGCTCCGTATGAATATTTCGAGTTTGCAGAATTAAAAGGAATAGTTCCAGAATATCTAAATTATTTTGAAGAATTATTAGGTATAAGAATAGCTGTACTTCCTACAGAATCATGGAGTCAAGCCCTTACTCTGGGAATGGACGGTACAGCTGATATGCTATTTATGACAAGAACCGCAGAAAGGGAAAGTTTTTTTGAATTCTCAGCTCCCTTTTTATTTTCCCCAAACGTAATTCTTACAAATGAGAACTCTAAGGATCAATTTGATATTAATAAAATATATGACTACAATATCGGGATACTTGAAGATTATTCTAGTTCCGCATATTTAAAATTAATATATCCTGAGTCAAAAACAAGTACTTATAGTTCTATTGTAGATGGTCTATCAGCCCTAAATTTTGAAGAAGTTGATGGTTTATTGGTCGATTTAGGACAAGCTACATATTATATGGATAGGTTAAAATTCAAAAATTTCAATGTCGGAAATGAAATTGGTTTTGAGTATAAATTTTCCTTTGCAGTTACGAAAAATAACAAAATACTATCCTCAATAATAAATAAGGCCATACTTTCAATTGATGAAAAAAAACATTTAGAAATAATGGATAAATGGTCATACTTAAAACATTCATCATTGATTAGTAATAAACAATTTCAATTATTTTATTATGGTTTAATTTTAATAATTATTCTAGTAATCACAATTACTACTTGGAATAGAATCTTAAAAAATAAAGTTAGTGAAAAAACTAAAGAACTGGAACTTCTGAACAAGGATTTAGAAAAAAGGGTACATGACCGAACACAGGAATTAAACAATCTAAATATAGAACTTAAAGACTCTATTGAAAACCTTACAAAGACTCAAGAACAGTTAGTAGAGTCTAAAAAATATGCAGCCCTAGGTCAAATAGTTTCTAAGGTGGCTCACGAAATAAACACACCTGTAGGAAACTCAATAACATGCCTTAGCTATAATCAAAAAATCTTGTCCAGACTAGAATCTTTTGAGAATGAAATGATGAGTGAAGATATTTCAAAACTAATAGATAGTACAAATTCTGCTTATAATAATGTTGAAATTGCATCAAATATAATAAATAGATTTAAGCAAATGGAAATGTCTCTAATTTCACAAGAAGAAGAAACAATTAATATTTACAACTTGATATCAAGACAAGTGGAAAATATGATTTATGAAAAATTAATACCAGCCTCTGTAACAACAAATATTGATGTTGAAAAAAACCTTCAAATGCATACTACCAAACTACTTTTAGAAATAATTGTGAAAAACATTATCCTCAACTCAGTTCAACACGGCTTCGACAGTATAGGTCAAATCACAATTATAGGATACGAAAAAGAAAATATAATCACTCTAATTTTTGAAGATAACGGAAAAGGTATAGATAAGAAAAACTATAAAGATGTTTTTGAACCATTCTTTACCACTAAACCATCAAAGGAAAACATAGGACTGGGATTAAGTATCATACACAATATAGTGGTAAACAATCTAAGTGGTAACATAAAAATTGAAAGTGAGAGAGGACAGTTTACGAGATTAGTACTTAAATTTAAGAAAACATAATACGAATTTTTTCCGTAGGTCGTAGGTCGAAAGACATTATTTTAGCCCCTTTTGCAAATGCAAAAGGGGCTTTTTAATATCTGATTTTTCCAACTACGAACTAGTACCTACTAAACACGGCCCTTCTATTTTCTCTTACTCCTAACATAATCAACAAACATTTCAACTTCCTTAAATTCATTTGTTGTAAGATCATTTAAATCTATTTTTCGTTTTCTACTATGTTCTTTAGACAGTTTTGGCGAATTATTCATGAATACAGATGCTATGGAACCTGTTAAAAGTCCTAAAAAACCAATTCCTACAATCATTAATATTACCGCAAAAATTCTGCCTATACCTGTGTGGGGAATATATTCACCATAACCTACAGTTGTCATGGTTACAAAAGCAAACCAAACCCCATCCCAATATGTAGGAATAGCTTGAGAACCTTCCAACTTATAAAATACCCCTCCGCCAACAAATGCCAACAAACATACTACAAAGACTACATAGTACAAAGAGTTTTTAACAAGTCCATAATGAATTTTTAATAGGAATCCTTTAATACTTGACTTATTTACTAGTCTATAAACTCTAAACAATCTAAAAATAGGTATAAAAGGAATAAGACTCATTATATCAAACCAATTTTTCCTGATAAAACTTATTTTATCCTCTTCCATCCTAATTCTATTGATAAAGTCCACAAATAGTACAAGTATTAATAAATAATCTATACCTGTTGTTATTTCCCTTTCTATTTTCGAAACACTTACATACTTTAAGAAATACTCCGATGCAACTAGTATAACAAGTACATCTATAACAATAGATAGTTTTCCTCTCTTATTATCCATAATCTTCCCCCTGATAATAGTGGATGTCTACAGATATTATATATCTTGATGATTGTTTTACCAAGTTAAAACTTTTTTTCTCGGCCTAGTGTTGTTAGTCTAGGACTTCCCTTTCGTCGTATCTAGGATTTCGCAAAGCTCATATCTAGGTAAGATACATAGTGTATCTATTCTAAGGAGAGTTGTTCCAACTCCATCCAATGATATTTTCCTTTGGGAAAGATACTTTATATAAGTTCTTGAACTTCTTAAATTGTTGTTTTACCTTTGTAAAACATATCCATGGATGTCGATGAAACATCGACCCTAGATGGGATGTAGCAAAGCTACCATTCTCCCTAGACTTGAACATAGTGAACACCTAGATGCGACCAAAGGGAGTCCCTAGACTAATTTAGACATAAGAAAAGAGCAGTTGCAAAACACAACCGCTCCTAAATCCTATCACACAATCAAACTAACCAACTACCCTACTAACTATTACATTTTAAACTCTTCATGAATCTCAACAGAATGCTTTGAACCATAATCTGCAAACATCCATTTTAACCATCCAACTAGCATTACTATCATAATAAATATTAGAGGAATAGCTGTTGCAACTGCACATGTCTTTATTGTATTAAGACTTGCACCGATCATAATCATTGTAAGTGGTACTAATGCAAGCATTGCGCACCAGAACAGTCTGTGCATTGGATGTGGTTCTTCATCGTTTTTAAGTCCTGGAGTGGCTGTTGATGCCATTGTAAATGCTGCTCCATCCAGTGTTGTTGCTAAGAAGAATACTGTAATTACTGCGAATAATACTAATAATAGATTTCCTCCTGGAAGTGACTGTAGTGCCATAACGATTGCTTCCTTGTCTTGTCCCATCCCTAACATCTCTACTACTGATACTACTCCTGATAGTTGTCTTTCCATTGTAAAACTTCCAAGTATTCCGAAGAAGAAGAAACAACCACATGATCCACTTACAAGGGTATTAGTGATAACCGAACGAATAGTTCTTCCCTTTGATACCTTTGTTATAAATAGTGCTGTAAATGGTGCATATGCTATCCAGTATAACCAGTAGAATATAGTCCATGACTCAGGGAATCCTGATCCGTTTACTGGGTCTGTGAATAAACTCATTCTAACAAAGTTTTGTACCATTAAACCAAATGAGTTTACAAAGTTCTTCATGATAAAAAGAGTTGGTCCAATAAATAG
This sequence comes from Bacillota bacterium, assembly GCA_025210655.1. GTDB lineage: Bacteria > Bacillota > Clostridia > Peptostreptococcales > Acidaminobacteraceae > JAOARG01. Next base: position 84,388 of record JAOARG010000069.1, on the reverse strand, counting down.
TACTAAAATACAGAATAATATTGCAAGCTTAGTATTCCAATCTGCAAGCTTACTCATTCCCTTTTGAATTCCAATGTAAGAACTGAAAGAGTAAATTATTGAGATTACAATAATAAGAATAATATTCATAGTAAATGTTGGTGTTATACCAATAACACTACAGATTACCTGAGTAACAAGTGGTACAGATACACCTAGTGTAATACTTAATCCACCAAAACACGTAAAGATGAATATTACATCAATAATTCTACCTAAAATTCCATTTGCCTTTATTCCTGTCATAGCACTAACAACAGAGGAGAAAGAAAGTCCCCCATTCTTTCTTACATAGAAGTGATATGCCACAGGTATAGCTGCTAACGCATATAAAGTCCAAGCACTAACTCCCCAGTGGAACATTGTATAAGAAACACTCATTTCATATGCCAAAGAAGAACCTGGCTCTAAGCCTATTCCAGGAGTTCCAATATAGTAAGCCCACTCCATAAATGCCCAATAAACAGTTGCTGAACCAAGTCCACAGCATATCATCATAGCAACCCATTTAAATGTTGAATACTCAGGTTTTTCCATCCCCAGTCTTATGGAACCAAATTTACTCATAGCTATTCCAACAAGAAGAATAATTCCTAAGAATGCAAACAATAATACCCCTGATCCAAACATGTCTGTAAACAATCCAAATATTTTACTTGCTGCACTTTGAGCCTCATCCGGCTTCAAAGCAAGAAAAGCTACTACAAAAAGAACCAGTGCCATACTAATACTAATCAGTAATTTATCGTACTTAACTTTTTTCGTTTCAATACTCATTTATGCTCCCCCTATGAATGACAATTTTTACGCCCATAAAAATTTGATAAATAGAGTGTTTATACTTCTAACACTCTTGTTTAGCAATATGTTTATAACATATGTTAAGCTGGTGTTCCACCGTTAAGCATCCATGTATCTGGACGTGAAGCGGCATTTTTCAAATGCGTTCATTGAAACCTTGCTACGCAAGCTAATTTAAAATAATGTTTACGTAGTAAACTATCCTAGTACGATAATTTGAAAAATTATTGCTTAACAATGAGTTGTCAAACTCATCGCTTAACAGGAATTTTTTGACTGCTTAACGTTATGATTAATCATAATGCTCAACTTGGCTGTGCTTTTTAACAGCCAAAGTACCTACTAAAATATCCTATACTTCTCAATAGTTTCTTCATCAAGTTCAATACCAAGACCCGGTGCATCAGGTACATGTACAAAACCATTATCAAACTGAATCTTATTTTTTACTAAACTCTTAAATAATGGACTTGTACTCTGTGAATACTCAATTAAATCAGTAGTCTCACATGCTGCTAGAAAATGAACTGTTGCTGCAATAAGAATACCTGTACTAAATCCATGTGGTACAAGTTTAACACCGTATTTTTTTGATAAATCATAAATTTTCATAGATTCAGTGATACCACCACATCTTGTCACGTCAGGCTGAACAAGATCAGGTTTACCAAACTCTAAAAACTGAACAAACTCATGAGTTGTAGTAAGTGTCTCTCCACCTGCAATCATTGGTTTAATTGAATCACCAAGATTTCTATAACCTAGAAGATCATCTGAACCAATTGGCTCTTCAATCCAATTTAGATTAAATTCTTCAAGTCTTTTTGCCATCATAAGTGTATGCTCAGGTGTTCTCCATTTTGCAGCTAAATCTATTTGAAGCTCAAAATCTTCGCCAGCTTCTTCCCTAACAGCCTTGATTATTTCATAGTCTGTATCAGGATCATCACCTAGTATTCCTCCACCAAACTTAAGACTTGTAAAGCCTGCATCAATTAATTCCCTAACAATAACCTTGTTTTCTTCTGGTGTATCTGCAGGAATAAAAGTTCCATAAGCTCTAATCATATCTCTCTTTTTTCCACCAAGTAACTCATAAACTGGCTTTCCGTGATATTTACCAGCTATATCCCATAAAGCAATATCGATAGCACTCATGGCATGGATACCGGCACCCCTTCTGCCAAGATAATTGGACATTTCATACATTTTATTCCAAAGTCTCTCAATATCAAGAGGATTTTCTCCGATCAGTACTTCCTTTAATCCAAAACATGCTAGATTTGAATTTGGTGTTTCTATAACACTTTTAACTACAAGTGGTGAAGAATCTGTCTCTCCTATACCAACAATACCTTCATCTGTGTGTACTCTTACTACTACAGCATCTTCTCCCCAAACACATCTTTCACCAATTTTAGGTACTCTTAAACAAATTACTTCTACATCTGTTATTTTCATAAAACGTTTTCCCTCCATATCCTAATAGGCCTCTTAGTCGACAATAATGTATATTGCAAAAGACATGCCAAAATTGAGAATCCCATTCCTAAAACTTCTGTATTCACTGGAAATACTGGCTAATCCATTTCTATAAAATATTTGTATACTCATTTCAATATCTTTTTTGTTCCTTTAACAAAACAAAACCGAGTGCATTTGCACTCGGTTTTTAGTGTTAATAGCTTAAATTTTTAATAATTTATTGTTTTCTACCGCTTTTAATAGCTAGTGAGTGAGAATGTACTCGCGAGTGCGTTTTCACTCACCTTTAATATACTTCCTATACAGTTTAGAAGCTTTTGACTGACTAATACCAAGAATATTCCCCATTTTTCTTGTGGAATTACAGTCTTCATAAACTTTCTTTACTATCTTTTCTTCATATCCATCAAGCATCTGAGTTAATGTTTTTCCATATTCTAAATTCATATGAAAATCATTAAATGAATCAACTTTAATTATTTCATACAAATGCTTAGGAAGATTTACTGGTTTTATCTCAACCTCTTTAGTTACTACAACAAGTCTCTCAATTATATGGGAAAGTTCCCTCACATTACCCTTCCAAGAATAATTTCTAAAAATATCCTTTACCTCTTCAGAAAATCTATGGGACTTGCTATACTTATTGCAGTACTTGTTTAAAAAATAATTTGATAATAATATAATATCTTCTTTTCTCTCCCTAAGGGAAGGAATATCCACTTCAAAAACATTCAATCTATAGTACAAGTCCTCCCTAAAAGTACCCATATCAACCATCTGCTCCAAGTTTCTATTAGTAGCAGCAATTATTCTAACATCTACCTCTATTGGCTTTGTAGATCCAACAGGATAAAACTTCTTCTCCTGTACAAACTGAAGGAACTTGGCCTGTATTTCATAAGGAAGTTCAGATATCTCATCAAGGAAAAGAGTTCCCCCATCAGCTTCCAGGGCAAGTCCTTTTTTACCAGCTGATTTAGCACCTGTAAAGCTCCCTTTTTCATATCCATATAGTTCTGATTCGAATAAGGATTTACTTATGGTAGCACAGTTAATGTGAACAAAAGACTTGTTACTTCTATCACTATTTTCGTGAACATACTTACCAATCATTGTTTTACCAACACCGGATTCTCCAGTTATCAAGATTGGAACATCAAGATTAGAAATCTCATTTACAAGTCCAAGAACCTTTTTCATTTTTTCATTTCCGTAAATAAGTTTTTTATCTACATTGGTCATGGATACAGGAATTACATCCTCAAGAAGTGCATGACTTTGATCAGTATCAGGAATATCATCCCTTACACTCATGGCAACATACTTTACTTCCCCATTACTATCTAAAACCGGAATAGCAATAGTAAGTAACTTTGCACCAAGAACAGTCTCCTGCTTCTGCTGAACAGCCTTCTTAGTCTTATATACATAGGGAAGTACAGAGGTAGACCAGTATTCCCCAGCAAAATCATAAAAACTACTATTTATCATTTCCTCCTGAGATGTTCCATAATGTCTCTTGCATGCCTTATTGATATATATAATCTTATAATTATTATCATAAATCAGTATTTCATCGTAAAGTTCATCAACTATGCTGACAAATTCATCAAAACTAAGCTTTCCATCGTAGAACATAATATCCCCCCAATACCAAGCTACTAACAAAAGTTCATTGAAATTCTTGTACTGTAATACTTATAGATAATGTAAAGCAACATATTTTAGTTAAGAATCAACTATAGTCATTTTTTAAGTAGCTTCCTCAATACAATGTATTATATTTGTTTCACAATTACCCTATTATTTTCACAGTTTTATTGCTCGCATCAAGTTCTACAGTCACTCCCAAAGGTAATGTCATCATTGGATGGGTATGACTACAATCAAATTCTGCCAAGAATGGTATTTCTATTCCCTTCATAACTTCTAACAAAATTTCATAGGGTTTTCTCCCAGATCCACAGTCCTTAAACAATTCATGTTTACCAAGTATTATTCCAGATACCCTATCAAGTACACCACTTATCTTTAATAGTGCGAAACTCCTCTCAATAGTGGCAGCATCACATAAGGAATCCTCTATAAATAATATATCACCTTTTTTAATCTCAGGCATATACTTTGTTCCCCAAATCCCTTGCATAGTATTTAGATTACCACCTACTATTTTTCCCCTTACTTTACCACCTATAACCGTAACCAAGCGGTTCTCTATCAACTTCTTCTCTCTAGTTTGACTTTCCCAATCAATAAACTCATCTGTCCAATAGTCTGGTGCCTTAAATTCATACGGAAAACTCAAATCATTACATAAGATATCTTCAAAATAGCCAAATGTCTCATTTACAAGGGGCTGCAACTCTCCAAAAGAGGCTACAAAAGCTGGTCCATAGAATGTTGTTATACCCGTCTGAGCATAAATACCATTTAGTATAGCAGTTACATCAGAATAACCTATAACAATCTTAGGATTTCTTTTAAAGGCCTCATAATCAATGTATGGAAGTAGAGAGTTTGAATTCATGCCACCTATAGTAGACATAATACATTTAACCTTTGGATTTCTAATAAGTTCATTTAATTCCTCTGCCCTATCCTTTATACTTCCAGATCTATAAAAATCACTCTTTCCAGTTAAAGTACCTTCTAATACATTAAATCCCTTTGACTTAAAAAACTCTTTAGCCCTATTAAATCTATTAGGACAAAACCTTGTAATACCAACAGAAGGCGAAAAAATTCCAATAGTATCCCCTGGCATTAATCTATCAAATTTGTACATAATAATCACCACGTCTCTTATTTTGTGCTTTATTATATATTTTTTTTAATCAATTAACAAGTAACTAAAATTTAATTGTATTATACAAATAAATTCTTGACATATTTTATTTGCATGATACAATTAAATTAAGGAGAGGATATAATGAATGAAATAAACGGCTGTGAACGATGCATAGATGAAAATGAACACTACCTATGTTGTGTCAACGAAGTTGGAGATATGATCAAAAGAATAGTGCGTAATTTTCAGTTAGTTGAAAGGGATCAAATAAAACCCCTAGGCTTTACTATGACTCAAGCCTATTGTTTAAATGAAATCTTACAATCATCTTCAATAACCATGCAAGATTTAAGCATAAAAATGAATCTAAATACTAGCACAATGACCCGAATTGTAGATAAGCTTGTTAGAGACAAATACATCCAAAGATTTAGAAGTGATTCAGATAGACGTATAGTTTTAGTTAAACTAACATCGGAAGGCGTAGAAGCCGCTAATAAGGTTCAAGAAAGAATCAACTCATACTATGAAGATATTACTAGGAATCTTCCCAAAGGTTCAATAGACGATGTTCTAGAATCTGTATCATTACTTATGGATGCATTTGATAAATCAAATCCAAGTTGTTGCTAGACTTAATAAAATCCTGTATAAGCAGGATTTTAAAACAACATTTATTTGTATAATGCAAATAATGTACCATGAAACAAAAAGGAGAAAATACGATGATATACTTATCCAATTCAATTACATGGTTAATTGAAAACATATTACACTTACAGGTCTCAGAAGGCCTTGGAGCTATGCTACATTTTTTCTTATATGCTTCAATAGAAATATTAGGATTAATGTCACTTATAATTTTAGGAATAGGTATTCTAAGAAGTTATATAGATCCAAGAAAAGTCAAGAAACTACTTAGCAAAACTGGAACAATCCCAAGCCATATTTTATCATCTATTCTTGGAGCCATAACACCATTTTGTTCATGTTCATCAGTACCTGTATTTATAGGTTTTATAGAATCTGGGATACCTCTAGGTGCGACTTTTTCATTCCTAATTACTTCACCTATAGTAAATGAAGCTGCCGTAGCCCTTCTTTGGATAGCTTTTGGGTGGAAAATTGCAATAGCTTACACCCTAACAGGTCTTCTTATCGGAATTATAGGTGGACTTCTTATTAAAAAAATGAATCTAGAACATCTTCTTGAAGATTATATACAACTAAGATCAACTGATATAGGAAGCTTAGAATTTACAACTTTCAAAGATCGTTTTTATTTTGCATATAAGGAATTGAAAGACGTGATGTCAAATGTGTGGAAATACGTTCTCTTAGGTCTAATGGTAGGAGCTGTTATCAAAGGTTGGACTCCTGACAACATTCTTATGGAGTATGCAGGCCCTAATAATCCATTAGCTGTAATTGTTGGTGTCATTGTTGGAGTTCCTGTATATACAAGTAACGTAATGATGATTCCAATAATTGAAACCCTTATAGGAAAAGGAATGGGAGTAGGAACTGCTTTAGCTTTTATGATGGCAGCTTCAGCTCTTTCACTACCTGAGATGATTATGCTCAGAAAAGTTCTAAAAGCAAAACTTGTAAAAATTTTCGTTACAATAACCAGTGTTGGAATCATTTCTGTCGGTTACCTGTTTAATTACTTATTAACAGGTTTACTATAAAAAAAACGAGCTCGCTCGTTTCGCTATGGAACCCTACGGTTCCCTTCGACGGGCTATCGCCCTGAGCACCCTCCCTAAACCGGATAGGGGAAATTCCCCTATCAACCCCTATTTTTAATGAATTAACTCTTGATATAACCATTAATATTGCTTGATCACAGGCTTTCATACAAATACAATTTCCTAGTCATTAAAAAAATTTAAAGGAGAGAATATCATGTTAGAAAAAATGAAAAAAAACTTTATCACAAAAATGGAGAAAAAAATGACTTGTAATTGCACAGAGGAAATAATAACTAGCAGCAATTGTTGTGAGCCTACTGACTTAAACTGTTGTGAGCCTGTCGAATCTGCTTGCTGTGAATCTTCTGATTCAAACTGCTGTCAAGACAAAAACTGTTGCTAGTATAATCCCCATCCTACCCAGCCCTAGAATTAAAGCTAGTCAAAATTTTGACTAGCTTCTTTTACTATTTATTGAGATTTATATTCGTTTCATATTTTCTATATATAACTAATACACTATTATGCATATCACTATGCGGTATTTTGAAAGGAGAAAAAATGACATATTTTGATAAAGATTTAAAAAGAAAAGGAACTTCAGAAAAATGGTCAGACAATAAACAAAGACTACTATTCACGACAGACAATCTGCATCCTATGTGGATTGCCGATATGGAATTTATGACCGTTCCTAATACTCTTGAAGACTTGAAAAATAGAATATCTGAAGGCCATTTTGGATATGAAATAAATTCAGACAATTTTTTCGACAGTTTTATAGATTGGTATAAAAAAAGGCACCAATGGGACATTAAAAAAAGATGGATCAATCCTATTCCTAGTGTATCTACAGCTATACCAATATTAATAGACATTTTGACAAATGAAGGTGATGGAGTAATTATTCAGACTCCTGTTTATCATATGTTTTCTAAAAATATTAAATCTATGAATAGAAAACTTTACAAAAATCCTTTAATCGTGAACGACCAATACACTATGGATTTTGAATCACTTGAAGATGCTATGAAACTCTCTAAGCTCTTAATAATTGCCAATCCCCATAATCCAGTAGGTAGAGTTTGGACTTATGAAGAACTAATCAAGTTAAGTAATCTTGCACTTAAGTACAATGTAAAAGTAATATCCGATGAAATTCATAGGGACATACTTCTTCATAATAAGAAAATGGAAAACTTGATGACCTATTCTAAGGAAATATCAAACAATACTATTACATTATTATCCCCAGGAAAGACTTTTAATATATCAGGACAAAGCATGGCTGTTGCAATAATAACTAATAAAGATATAAAAGATAAGTTCAACTCATTTATCCATAAATATCACTTAAATCACAATAATATACTTAACAATATTGCCTTCAGTAGTGCTTATGAAAATGGTTCCGATTGGTTAGATAAAGCTATAAATTATATAGAATCAAATTTAGATACTCTAAAAAGTTTTATTGCTTCAGAGCTTCCATCAATCAATCTAATCCAAGGGGAAGGCACATATCTTGTATGGCTAGATATGAGGAAAATAGAATCCGATCCCCATAAACTACTAGACTTAATAAGTAAAAGCGGAATTGCAGTAGACTCAGGCCACTGGTACGGAAGAGAAGGAGCAGGCTTCATTAGAATGAACATTGCTTGTCCAAAGGCACATCTCGTGAAAGCTTTGGAGTTGTTAAAAAGTGGATTAGATAAAAGCTAATATTGGTCGATTCTATATTAACTCCATAAATTACTATTCTCTTTCAATTTTCGATTTTATAAAGAAAATGTCTCCTTTAATTTATTTTTTTAAAAATCAATCAAATCGTAGTTAATTATTGACAAAAAAATAAGGAGTATCTACTCCACTTAAATTCTTCTAAACATATTCTTCAATTATAATTTTCCCTCTGGAAAATATCCTTAGACAGATTAGTTTACTAATCCTAATAGACACAAAATGAAATCAAAAGATTATTTTGTACTAGACTTTTTGATTAATCAAAAAATTAGACGCGAGTTCTTTTTAGAACAGCACTAGACAAGGGCAGTCAAAAGACTACCCTCAAAATTATAACTCTGCAAATATTTCATGTATATTTCCATCAGGATCTGCAAAAAGTGCCGTTCTTTGATTCCATGGCATATTTTTAGGCTCATGTACCGCTTCTCCACCCTTTGACACAATATTCTTAAAAGATTGATCAACATCCTCAGGACTGTCACAAGGAAATGCAAGTTCAAAAGCTTGGCCTTTACATTCCTTCTTATATTCTTCACTAAGATCGTACATTACTTCTCTTTTGCATATTGCAAATCTTACACCTTCGTTTTTAAATTCTACATAATCACCAAGGTCTTTTATTACTTCAAATGCTAGTACATTACTATAAAATTCCTTCATAAGTTCCAACTTATCAGTCCATATTGTTACTAAACTTATTTGTGCTCTCATAACTTATGTCCCCCTATCATCGACCGTTCGACGAATCTTTTGTCTACCGACGGCCTTTTTGTCTCTTATGTTGTCCATTTATGTTCTAAATCTATATTGTCTTTCAACATTTCCCATTTATCACTTCATTTATGATATCAAATTTTTGACAAGATTACACCCTCCATTTGTCCTATTTTTTGGATTTTAAACACACTTTACCAAATCTTTACCTTTTCTTAACTAAAATAAAAATGAGCCTCCTATTTATAATAAGAAACCCACCTTAATTAATAAACAAATCACCCTATTTTTTGCTACTTAACTGCATTTGCAACTAGTTTTTCTTTTTTCTCCTTGTATAAAGGTTTAGGTACTGGGAAGAGCTCTTTTCCGTAGGCCGTATTGACCACTATAGCTCCTGCTGCATACATCCCTATAGTACCTATCACAAGAAATACATATGCTGCAAAGTTTGCTAAACTTTTTGCTGTCACTCCAGTTACCAACTTTAAATCACATATTGCTAATATCGGACAAGCAACCCCAAGTAATACTATGATGTAGAATAAAAATGGATTCCCCTTGTAAAATGCCGGTGCCCATAACCAAATAGTAATACTAAGTACTAAAAATACGTATCCATCAACTCTTGCATCTAAGTAAGGTACAAATGACTTCATCGCCATACCGATTGATGAAGATAGCATGAAGAAAGCACTGAAGAATAGGAATGTATTACCACCTACATGATTTCCACCTTTTAAATCAATAAGTGCAGTAATAAACTGAATTACAAAACCTCCAAATAACCACCCAGCTATTAGTGGAAGTGCATTTAATTCTCCCGGTTTAGTTCCTAATCTACCTGATAATAAAGCAAAGAAAATATAACATGCTACTGCAAGTGCTACTAGACCTGCTGCCGATGGATTCGACCATTCTTTTTGATTATTTAAACTCATAACAAAACCTCCAAGTATTAGCCACTGAAATTTTTTTGAAATTCTTAAACACGGTTGATAATATGTATATTTCAGTTGCCCCAGTTTAATTATTTTCCCCCAAAATATCTGCAAATTCCTTTAAAATTTAGGCCTCATGAAACTTTTCCAACATGTTTTTCCCATCATCCAATTCCCCAAAAGGATAATGATGTTAGTTTAAGTCCATAACCTTAACATCTGGATCAATGATTAACTCTGCATCTGTCATTTCAACAACCTCATTTACTGTTATTCCTGGTGCGACTTCTTTAAGGACAAGCCCATCCTCAGTTACCTTCATAACTGCTTTTTCTGTGATGATTAGATCAACTACTCCTGCAGCAGAAAGTGGAAGTGTACACTCTTTAAGTACCTTTGAATTGTTGTTTTTATCCGCGTGTGCAAGTGATACAATAACCTTTTTAGCCCCCACTAAAAGATCCATCGCTCCACCCATACCTGGTACATACTTTCCTGGTATCTTCCAGTTAGCAATATTTCCTTTTTGGTCTACTTCAAGTGCCCCAAGAACTGTTGCATCAACATGTCCTCCTCTAATTATCCCAAAAGAAAATGCTAAATCGAAAGTTGATGCTCCCGGTAACATAGTAATTGGTTCTGATCCTGCATTTGCTAAATCCGGATCAGCAGTTTCTTTACTCGGCTTTGGACCAAACATTAGACCGCCGTTTTCTGTTTGCAAGATTACATTTGTACCATCAGGTATGTAATTGGCTGATTTTGTCGGCATACCAAATCCCAGATTGATTACCATTCCATCCTTGAATTCTTTTGCTATTCTCCTTGCAATGACTTCTCTAGCATCCATATTAATACCTCCAATCGATTATAATTTTTTTGTTTTTTCCCAGTGCTCTGTATATATTTCTTTTCTCTCTTCTGGAGAGTTACCTACAACAATAATATCTACAAAGATTCCTGGTGTTTTTATGTCTCCGTGGTATAGTTCCCCAACTTCAACCACTTCTTCTACTTCTGCTATTACAAGATCAGCAGCTGTAGCCATTACTACATTTGAGTTCATTGCAGTACCTTTATAAACTAAGTTTCCTGACTTATCAGCCTTATGTGCCTTAATAATTGCAACTTCCGCTCTAAGTGGAGGATATACAAGGTAATCTCTACCTTCTACATTAATTTTTTCTCTTCCCTCTTCCATTTCGGTACCAATACCAACTGGAGTAACTACAGCCCCAAGACCTGCTCCACCAGCTCTAATTCTTTCAATCCATGTTCCCATAGGATTAAACTCTACTTCTAGCTCACCATCCAAGTACTGCTTTACAAACTGTGGATCTGTACCTATATGTGTAGCTGTAAATTTCTTAATCTGCTTGTTGATTGAAAGTTTACCTAGATCAAATCCACCCCCTGGATAACATCCTGTAACTGAGATTACATCCAAATCCCTTACATTTTTTTCAACCATGGTATCAATCATCTTAAGAGGAGAACCAGAACCTAAGAAGCCACCGATCATTACCCTTGTGCCATCCTTAATATTTTTTACTGCCTCTTCAACACTTTGAACAACTGCCATTTTTCCACCTCCATATATATTTGTTTGATGTATTTTTGTATAGGAATATACAATATAATCCTATCAATGGTAAAAATAAAGAAACTACACATTTGAAAAGTCTCTGAAAAAGGTTAATTTGGTAGAATATTTTCATTTGACTAATTAGATATCAATTATTTCATGAACATAGACCGCTTCTAAGTATATGATTAATAAGGAGATTACAATAATTTTCATGATATCTTAATACAGAAAGGATATGACAATCCTTTCTGTATTATTTCTTTGTATAGTTTCTTGTATAGCTTTGATACTTTATAACATTCAGGTATTTTATAACGTTTAATGTTTTTTCAGGTGTGTTGGGAATAGTATTCCCAGGTGTGTTTTACTTAATATATTTATATTGGGTATGTGCTTTATTTAATAGTTGTCTGTTCTTTATATTTTTTTCAATAACCTACAAAATTATCTTAATACAGCTCCAGAAATAACTAACTTCTGAATCTCATTTGTTCCTTCATAAATTTGAGTGATCTTAGCATCCCTCATCATTCTCTCAACTGGATGATCCCTTAAGAATCCATGTCCACCCATAAGTTGAACTGCATCTACAGTAGTCTTCATAGCAGTATCAGTTGCAATAAGCTTAGCTTGTGCAGCAGATACAGTATATGGTCTGTGAGCATCCTTATCCTCTGCTGCTCTTAATACCATAAGCTTAGCAATTTCTACATCAGTAGCCATCTCAGCTAATTTAAATCCAATGTGCTGTTGCTTAGCAATAGGCTTACCAAACTGAATTCTTTCTTTTGTATAATCTCTAGAATACTCATAAGCACCTTCAGCAATACCAGCACCTTGAGCTGCAATACCGATTCTACCACCATCAAGAGTAGTCATTGCAATCTTGAAACCTAAACCTTCTTTTCCAAGTAAGTTTTCTTTAGGAACCCTTACATTCTCCATTAAGATTTCACACTGGATTGAAGCTCTAATACCACACTTCTTCTCTTCTTTAACGAATTGGAATCCTTCATAATCTTTTTCAACTATAAATGCACTGATTCCTTTAACCCCTTTTGACTTATCTGTCATAGCAAATACTACATAAGTGTCTGCGTAGCTTGCATTTGTACAGAAAATTTTAGTTCCATTTAATATGTAGTGATCCCCATCAAGTACTGCTGTACACTCACTAGCTCCACTATCACTACCTGCGTTAGGTTCAGTAAGAGCAAATGCACCAATCTTTTCCCCTTTGATTAGTGGTACTGCATACTTTTGCTTTTGTTCTTCGTTTCCGTACTCGAAAATTGGCCAAGTTCCTAATGAAATATGTACTGAATAAGATACTCCTAATGAAGCATCAACCTTGTTTAGCTCAAAACCTGCTAAAGCATATGAAACGTAATCTCCGCCAGCTCCGCCGTACTCTTTTGGATATGGTAATCCAAGTAATCCTAAATCCCCAAGTCTTCTAAGAAGCTTATATGTAGGCTCAAAGTTCTCATCTTCATCTCTCTGAGCTACACCTGCTGCAACCTCGTCTTGTACAAAGTTTGCTACTAGTTTCTTAACATCTTCCTGCTTTTGAGTTAAAGCAAAATTCATAACTAATCACTCCTCAATATTATATTTTATTTTAATAAAGTTCATAAAACTCATTTTGAAGCATCTGAAAAATTAGATATCTATTTATTTAGACAAGAATAAATATTCTGACTTTTCCAAAGTCGCTTGCTTAGCAGTTTTACGTCTCGTTTAAGGAAATTATATATAGTAACATTTCTAGTCGCAAGTATGCACTTTTTAGTTGTATAGTATACTTTTTTATACTACGTATAGTGTAATATATATTTACACTATACAAATACCATATACTCTTGTAATTAGTTAAATATTAGATAAATAACGTTTTCATAGTTTTCAGCATATTATTGATTAATATTTATCAAGATTGTAGTCATTATTATGTGTAAAGTATATAAACAGGGCAATAAAAAAATGTTCAAAAATTTATACAAATTTTTTTGAACATTTTTTATTTTTCTTACTTTTTTCCTATTTTACTTCATATTTTCCATCAGGAAGTCTGCTAGGAAGTTTATATTTTGCATTTGTTAGTATCTCATATGCCCCTTTATCCTTGCTCATAACTTTATCTTTTGTGTTTAGTTTCCACTCTTCATTTATTTCTTCATATCTACCTTCAAAATCTTGTGCACCAAGCATGGAAGTAAGAGCCCAATATACATATTCTGTTACCATAGTAGAATAGTCAGCCGTATCATCATAGTATGAGTACCAGGCTTTTTCTGGATATTTTTTAGGAATTTTTATAAACTGACCGCCCCTTGCTATATCCATTGCATTGGCAATATCTGTTCCCGGCTTTTCTCCTAACTCCTTTGGATAAACATCTGCATAGCCAACGTGGGTAATTAAATGTAATATTTCTTCATAAGAAGCATCAAACTCACCTTTTTTTGCTCCATCTACATGTATCTCTTCATTATAAAGATTCTGTAGACTATCTTCATTAGTCAGACTATCAAATATATCACCGTACTTATCCATCATCTTTTCTTCTTCATTTTCATTTTTAAACAGTATCATTGCAGCTTCTTTTTCAAGTAACTTTTCTACAACTGCTTTATTATCAGGTGATCCATCTTCATCATTATCTAAATACTCAGCCATAATATTCACAGCGTGATTGAAATTTTTATCAGATACTCCATCAGTGGCAAATATTTTCACCCCAAAAACATCTTTTCTTTTAGAAAACACCTTATCAAGTGGGCTTTTATCCTTAGCTTCAGTTATTGCCTTGATCTTATTATTTGAAATTTCTTTATCACTTCTATCATCTTCCTCAGTCTTATCAGAGATTCGGTCTTGTTCTGATTCTTCTGAGTCATAATCTTCTTCGTCATCTACTAAGTCCTCGCCTTCATACTCTGATTCTTCATCAAGATTACTGATTATTATACTCATCTCTTCCTGATTCGTCTCAATATTCATATCTGTTAGCTCTTTAATAAACTCAGTATCCACCATAGTTCTTCCCTCTACAAGCATAGTGCTTCTATCAAGCTCTATTTCATCTCCTAAAAACGCAGCTTTTTCTGAATCGATAGTTACAAGACCTGTTCTTCCTTCGAACTCACAAAGAACTGTTCTATTCTCATTATTCCACTTTACTACTCCCCCCATACCCTCAAGTGTAAACCTTAATGGTATCATAGGTCCCTTGTCAGTTACTACTGGCCCAACATCATAAGATACCTTCTCATTATCTAGATATACTTTTATCTGACTGTCATCACTTGCAAAAGTCATATTAGCAAAAAGCATAGCCGCACAACAAACTCCCGTAATTAATTTTTTCATATTATCCGCTCCTCTAATTATTAATGTAACTACATAATAATTTATGGATGTATCCAACGTATATCCTCGAGGATTATAATTTTATAAATTTACTCCTAGGTGCTATATGTAAAAGTTCAAGACCACTAATTAACTAATTTTCTCAATACAGAAAGGGGCAGTCGTTTAACGACTGCCCCTTTATTTCATATATACTGCATGAATTTCGCTCTAGGTATTACACCTATCATTTTTTCAGTTTTATCCCTGACTACTACTGGATAAGGTGTAGTAAAAACATCTTCAATAATATCCTTCACATAGACATCTTTATTCACTTTTATATAATCCTTCTTCACAAACTCACTTAATGCTTTATCATTTTTCTTAGCATATATACAATCATCTAAAGTCAAGTAACCCAAGGGTTGTCTGTTTTTGTCTACAGAAACGACTATTTCTTTTCCAACTTTTTCCATCTCCATTATGGCTACCTTAGGAGATGATTCAACTCCGATTTTCAACCAATTTTTTCTCATAATATCCTTACATTTTATTACCCTTAATTTATCAACATCTTCAATAAATTTTTCTATATACTCATTTTCAGGATTTGAAATAAACTCTGTTGGTGTACCTATCTGAATAAGTTCACCATCTTTTAAGACTGCTATTCTATCACCTAGTTTGAATGCTTCATTTACATCATGGGTAATAAAAACTATTGTCTTTTTAAGTTTTGACTGAAGATCTAATAGTTCCTCATGCATTTCCTTCTTTATAAGTGGGTCCAAAGCACTGAATGGTTCATCCATAAGTAAAATATCTGGATTATTAGCGAGAGCTCTTGCTAATCCAACTCTTTGTTTCATACCTCCACTAAGATCTCCTATTTCACTTTCCTCATATCCCTCAAGTCCTACAGATTCTATTGCTTCTTTTGCTAATTTATATCTTTTTCCATTTGGCGTTTTTTTCATTTCTAGTCCAAACTGAACATTTTCTATAACATTCATATGATTAAATAATCCGAAGTTCTGGAAAACCATCGAAATATTATTTTTTCTGAATTCTCTCAAATCCTTTTTGTTTAGTTTAACAATATTCTTATCAAGTATATTGATTTCACCAAATGAAGGTTTATGAAGTAGATTCAAACATCTTATCAGAGTTGACTTACCACTTCCCGATAAGCCCATTATAACAAAGGTTTCACCCGGTTTTACTTCGAAATTTATATCCTTAAGACCAACTGTCATTCCTGTTGATTCTAATATTTCAGATTTACTTAAACCTTCATCTATACACTTCATGGCCTTTTTGGGATTGGAACCATATATTTTAGTTAAATTTTTTATTTCTATAATATTCTCCATAAATCCTCCTAACTATAGTTATACTTATTAGCTACTGCTTGAGTAAGTCTGTCAATAACTATCGCCAAAAATACGATTGAAATACCAGCCTCGAATCCCATTGAAATATCTGCTCTATTTATTGCAACTAGCACATTATATCCAAGACCTTTAGCACCAATCATTGAAGATACAACAACCATTGCCATTGCCATCATTGTTGTCTGATTTACACCAGCCATAATAGTAGGTACGGCTTGAGGCAGTTCTACCTTAAATAACTTTTGCCAAAAATTTGCTCCAAAAGAATTTGCAGCCTCTATCATATCATCCGAAACAGACTTAATTGCCAAAGTGGTTAGTCGAATTACAGGTGGTAATGAATAAATAGTAGTTGCAAATACTGCTGGAACATTACCTAAACCAAAAAACATTATAGCAGGTATTAGATATACAAAACTGGGCATAGTCTGCATAGCATCAAGTATTGGTCTGACTATTCTTTCTGCTCTTTCCTTATATGCACATAGTATTCCAAGAGGAATACCAAAAATCAGGGATATAATTACTGACGCTAATACTATAGCTAAAGTTAATATCGTATCCTCCCAATAACCTAAATTACCTATAAAAAATATCATAATAGCGTAAAATATACCTGATTTAAGTGACTTCAATTTCCATCCAAGTAAAAATACTACAAGTATGTACACAAACCATGGTATAGCAAGCATCCCACCTTGAAGGTGAAGTAAAAATTGTAGAACAGATTTTTTTATTATCTTAAATATATCTGCATGGCTTGTAGTCAAATACATAATAAAATTCTTAACTCCATCCCCTAAATTCAAATCTATTAAAATTGGAAATTCCATATTGTCCTCCTAATAAATATGATACTAGCAGGATGCTAGTATCATATACTCATACTATTTTAAACTTTCAAGAACCTTGTTTTTAGCTTCTTCATTCAACCAAGTAGACCACATTTCTGTGTTCTCTTCTAAAAACTTATGAGCGGCTTCATCTATTGATGCATCGTTTTCTTTCATATACATTAGTGCCTTAGCAGTAATTTCTGCCGAAGTATGATAGTTTCTTAAAAAATCAGCTACTTCACCATGATTTTCTACAAACATCTTACTTCCTATTACTTCAACTGGTATTGCTTTAAAATCACATTTATATCCATCTTCCCATAATGCCTCTTCAAAAGGATTTTCTGTAAGCCTTATCAAATCATATCCTCCAGAAATCCATGTTGGTTCCCACATATATCCGACCCAAGGTTCTCCTGCTTCATATGCACCTGTTAATGATGCAAATAAAGATGATGTTGCTCCAGGACTAAAAAGATTGTATTTTTCATCTAAATCATATAAACTTATTTTTTCTTCCATTATTTGAGAAACAATCCAACTTGGAGGTGCATTTACAATCATGCCTTTACTATCATCTGCAGGATCAGGAAATAATTCAGGATACTTATTCAAATCATCTACAGTCTTTAAATCTGGTGCTACAGCCTTTATTCCCCTTGATTCATCACCTTCAACAACATATCTTGGAACGTATAGTCCCTGCATATTATCATCAAAATTTACTCCTAATTTCACCATTGTACCTGCTTCTATAGAGCTTTCATATTCTGGATAATTATCTGTCCACATTTCCATTAATACGTCCACATCATTTATATTAACAGCAACATTCAAGTTATTCGATGATCCTGATACAAGTTCTACATCATAATCATAACCTTTTTCAATAATATACTTGGCTACACTACAGTGGAATCTAGCACTATCCCAATCCTGTTCCCCAAGCCTAATCTTTTTCTCTATCTCAATAGTTCCTTCTGAGCTACCACAAGCCGTAAATAGTAATCCCATTGCAAATATAAGTAATACAAATA
The DNA here is from genome assembly GCA_025210655.1 of Bacillota bacterium. GTDB lineage: Bacteria > Bacillota > Clostridia > Peptostreptococcales > Acidaminobacteraceae > JAOARG01. Next base: position 65,965 of record JAOARG010000069.1, on the reverse strand, counting down.
ATTTTTTATTCATCTTATCCTCCACTTCTGACAACTTATTTTGATTCGCGAATTGTCAACACTGACAACTTAATCATATTTTTAAAATTTGCACATGTCAAGTCATTTTCGACTCACTTTCGAGTCGAAAACGACTCAACACAACTCTATTACTAGACTTCACAAAATATATATTTTTTTCAAAAAATAAAAAAAAGCCGATTATTTTCGACTTTTTAACATGTTTATATATTATATATAAAATCAAACATATTATTTATATTTTGAGACTCACATACAAATAGTATTAAATCATTTGCATGTAATTCTCTTTCAGGATCTGGGGATATCATGGTTTCATTTCCTCTTTTTATTGCAATTATTGTACATCCCGTTTTATCCCAAATATTCAAGTTCTTTAATTTTTCTCCAACAATCCAAGATTCATTAAAGACCTGAATCTCATATGGTGTGATATCTTTCTGTGTCTTCATCTTTGAAGCTGAATCAATAACTTCTTGTAAATTTTTATTGATTTCATCTTCAATTTTTCTTTTTTCCTTAACCAAATTAGCAATATTTGAGTTCAATTGGCTTAATGATTTTATACTATCATTACGCTTAATATACAAATCTGCCATCTCAACACTTTTTATGACTATACCCTTTTTTTCACTAACTTCTACAACACCCGCAGCCCTTAAAAGTGAAACAGACTTCCTAATAGTTTCTGGAGAAACATTATACTCACTTGAAAACTTTGACCGTCCACTTAACTTAGAATCTACAGCTAATTCACCATTAACAATTCTATAAGCAATATCAAGAGCTATATTTTTATACTTCGACTCTCTTACTCTCATAACCACACCTCAAAACTTCATTCTCATCAAGTAATATGATACCAGTAAATATGTGAAAGTCAATAATATCCATCAAAAATATTCATTATAAATTCAATTAGCTAAAGTCCTTGTAAATTCTTACTTTCTTTCAGTAAAAGTTGTTTATATTCTATTCAAGCTTAAGATTATTTCAGAAAGATCTTTATCACTTCTAGAAAACATATCTATGTATATGGCTTTCATGCTCTCCATACAAGCTATATATTTATTTTGAACATCATCTGTTATGATGCTTTCATCTTCTGTTAACTTCATTAAATCAAAAAGTAAATCTCTATAAGTTACTTTTATCAAGTTCAGTTCTATATTTGATACTATATCGTACTCATTAATTCCTGATAATAGACGCATATGCATTTTCATTATTGAATTAACCATATTTTCAAAATTATCATTATTATATTCCCTTACAAACATTATATTGAATTGCTCTCTCATTTTATTATCTGCAAGTATTCTAGTTATGGACTTATCCCTAATGTCAATGTCATAAAACTTGTCGGTCAATACTATCCTTCCAGACTTTGATATAATTTCATCTTCAAAAACGTCCAAAAATGCCTTCCTTAGCATAATAATACCTCCCATTATTCAATTATTTATATACATACCTAAATATATATAAATTAATCTGTCTTTACTCTTTCTTTACTTCTCTTATTTCCATACATCTCTCCTCAATATATAACAACAATCATGTATTAATAACCCTACTAAAATTTCAAATTAAAATTCTAAGTATTTGATGTTTTTTCCTCTGGACTTTACAAATTTCTCAAAATCTTCATATTTAATGTTTATAGTTGCAGTATTAACATTCGGATGAAAATTAATAGTCCCGAACTTCTTCAAATCCTGATCTACTATTAGTTCTACAGTATTTTCTAAATCATTTATCAATCCAAAAACTGTAACTGATCCCGGAATAACACCTAAATGTTTCATTAATCTTTCTGATGATGCCAGTGAAAGACTAGTTGAGTTGATTTTTTTTGATAAACTTTTTAAATCCAATCTTTTTTGACTCTCCAATATTACTAAATAATGAACATTACCTTTTCTATTTCTTAGGAATAAATTCTTACAGTGTGCTCCTGGTATTTCGATATCAATTGCCTCAGCCTCTTCAACTGTAAAAACTGCCTCATGTTCATAAAGCTTATATTCAATATTTAATTCTTCTAAATTACTAAGCACTTTATTCATTCATATTCCTCATTTCCATTTCTTTTTTGTCATAATACATCGACATAGGATAATATAAAAACAAACATACAAGTTCTATTATGTAATATATCTTATTACCATATCCCATAAAATATGCAATAAGACCGATAAACAAGAAACCTATAGCAAATATAAGTAAAAGATTCTTTATAGCTTTTATTCTTCTAATATTAGTTTCAAAATCACTACTCATTTAATTATTCCCTCTTTTTTTATCACAAATTAATGCAAGTGGTAGATGTCAATACACTTTCTCCTTTATACTCAAATTTTATCATATAAATTATTAAAATAAATAAAGTTTGCCAAAATTGGCAAACTTATTTTAATGGTAAAGCTATTTCACCTTCTAAAGAATCTCCTACAAAAACTGATTGTTTTTTAAATATTTTTAGAGCAGTATATGCCCCTATCAATGAATCCAACTTATCAGTAGCAAGTTTTCTACTTATATTTAGTAAGTATTTATCTATATCAGAAAATCCTACCTCCTCAAGTATGGATTTTCTTTGATTTATTCCTTCTATAGTAGACTTTTTCTCAGGTCTCTTCCCTAAAAGTACTTTAAAAGAACCATGGGGAAAAACTTCAATTATGCCTCTTTCAACATTATCCATTCTATCAGAAGATATCTTATGATATCCCATAGAAATGAGTCTATCATTTAATTCAAAACCTATCTTCATCCATGACTTCCAACCAACTAATTCTCCAAGATTTTTCGGTGTAGAAAAGGCCCTAATTCCCATCTTTGAAAGTTTGTACTCACTAACCTTTTTATTATAATGCCCATTGATATTTGTATCTAGATTCTTTCTATAAATTTCATCATCCATTAGTCCTATATTAGGGCCTAAAGGTGCATCAATTGCTATGATTTGAATTTTTTCCTCAGAGGCAAACTTATAAAATTCTTCCCTTGTCATTTCTTCTAAAATAAGTATTTCTAAATTTTCATTTATACATGCTACCATCAAACCATCCTTATGAACATCTATCCCAATGAATTTCATATTCTCTCATTATATTTCCTTTAATATTTTTTGATGAAGAAGTGGTTGAATATCAGGATATGTCATATTCTCTGGCAATATATCAAAGAAGTCTATTTTCTCAATTTCTGATTCTGGCAAATCATCAAATTTCCTAATGTCAGCTAAAAACAATCTACCGTATGAAGTTTTTTCATTAACTGTAACAGAATAATCACACACTTCTCTTATATGAAAAATACTAGCACCTGTTTCCTCATATAATTCTCTTTTAGCAGTATTCAAAAGAGATTCTCCGCTTTCGCGACTACCTCCAGGTATTTCCCAAGTATCCCTTTCTTGATGTTTACAAAGCACCCATTTCCCATTATATTTACTTGCTATTACTGCGTATTTAAAGATTTTCTCATCTACTAAAGCTATATCGAATATTTCTACTTTCATTTAATTCTTCCTTTCTTTAATATTCCTATAATAATTTACTATTTGCTTTTTTTATTATATAATTAATTTGGAATTTCTCATAATAATATATCTATGCATATATTTGCCTGTCACTTTAATTTTAGCTTAAAACTACCCGTTGTAGTAACTATAGGGGGAAGTATTATGTTTAAAAATAGAAGTAAAGTTATGTTCGTTTCAGCAGTGTTAGGATCATTATATATGGTATATATTATCAGTTATTTCTTTGGTGGAATCAACAGCACAGAAGGTGCTGAGCAGGTAGGAACAGCATTAGCAACAGCAATGGTAATGCCTCATATGGCATTATTGGTTTTGGCAGTTATTTTCAACTGGGTTGGCTTCTTTATGAATAAAAAATGGGCAGCTATTACTTGCGGTGTATTATATGCAGTTTCAGGGGTATTATTCTTATTATACATAATGTTTGAAATTCCAATGATAATCTTAAGCTTTGTGGGAGTTTCTAGAATCAATAAAATAAATGAAAACAATATGCATACTGAACAAGGTATAGCATAAAAAGAATAATAATTATTGTCTCAACGGGTAGTTTTAATAAAAGCCAGTCCTCAAAATGACTGGCTTTATTTTTATATAATCTTCACTTTAACTCATCACATATTGTTCTAAATTTCTTTTCACTGCTAAGTTCTTGAGTAATGAATTCGCCTTTATAAAAGAGACTATATATAGTAAAGGGAGATGGATTTTTAAGTGATTTTTCCTTACTATCTATAATACTACTTTCATATTTTATTCCTAACTCTTCTGCTATTTTACTTTGTAAATCTATATAGTAATTCATATATGGACACTGATTAGAGTAATATACTTTAAAGCCTCCATTGTCATCACATTTCCCTAGTTTTGAACTTTCGATAAAAGTAGGATTGCCACTTTCAGCATTAAATTTTAAAAGCATAAGCTCAAAGTATGGTTGCGCATTATCAACTACTTGAAAACCTGCCTTAAGGAAAAACTTCTTATCAGACATAAATGGTCTCTTCTTATCACTACAAAGAACAAGAACACCATCTTTACCTTTTGACTTACTGTCTTCTATACACTTCTCTAAAAGAGTTTTCCCATATCCATGCTTCTTATACTTTCCAGAAACCCAAAAACAATTTATTACCATATAATTAGGTGCATTGACCGGTAAGTAGGTAATTTCCGAAGGTCCGTATTCTATAAAAACTTTAGCCCTTTCATCAAGTTTAGTAAATACATATCCCTTATCAATCTGATCTTTTAACCAATCTTTCTTAGCCTTATATCCATCTATACTTTTTTTATCTGAAAAAGCACAACAAATATGTTCATCATCTATATTATCCTTTGTTAAAGTAATGAAATTCATACTTATCCCCTTTCTTTATAGACATTATTTTCTTTTAACCCTATATCTAAGGACTGTTTTCAGCTTAGATTTTTCTACTTTCCTTGCATCAGATAGATATATTTCCCTATGGGTCATTTCCACTCTTTCAAGATTATTCTCCTTAATAAAATCATTCATCAACTTAAATGTCTCAGCTTCATCATCATAGGAACCAACATGCATCATCTGAACAGAAAGTCCATCTTCAATAGTAATAAACTTCACATCAGATAAATACTTACTTGGTTTTTTCTTCTCTACTTGCTCCATTGCAGTTAAAAATACTTTTTCATCAACAAAATCCGGCTGTCTGATCATTATTTGATAAACTAACTCATCTTTATTAAGATAGTCAAGCTCCTTAGCAGACTCTGTCAAATCCCAAATACCTTCAAGTGGATATACCGTATATTCGAAGTAACCCTCAGGTGTAATACCTTTTTTAGGCATCATTCTAATTCCATATGCAAGAGAATAAAGTACAGCAACCTTATCTGCAAATTCCTGATTATTTGGGTTTCCTTTTCCCTCTATCATTATAAACTTATGTATTGGTACTTCTATAATATTTACTTTTCCTTTTGGCAAATATAATTTTTTTTCTTTTTTTCTCCATTCAAATTTCATAATTTCTACCCCTTTCATAGCTAAATAATATCACAGGAAATATGACAGCATCTTGTCATATTTGATAAAAATAAAAAGTAGAACTATTGGTATCTTACCCTTAAGCTCTACTTTTACAATCTAATTTAATGAAAAATCATCCATATCCATAACCTTCATTAGGAATGATCTCAGCCTATCCATATGTTCTATGTATATTTTCCTGATTAAATCTATTTCAAACTCTTCTTGACTTGATATTTCAAACACTCCTTCTATTAATGAATAATACATAGCTTCTATATATTCTATTTCTTTAGTTCCAACTTCACCATCAACTTTCCCATTTGACATCATAGTAATAGCCATAGCCGTTAATTCTTCAGAAAGAAATAACCAATTGTCATCTGATTTTTCTTTTTCTAAAAACAACCTAAGTCCTTTCCTAGACTCTTTATCCATAATAACCTTTGATAAGGAAGTACTTTCAATTTCAAAATTTACATAATTTCTATCGGGTATATTTCTTTCCTCTTCTGCTGTAAAAAATTCTCCTGCTATGTATCTAAAAAATTCTGTTCTATTCATAAACTCACCCCACATAAATATATGAATCTAAATATATCTAAACGATTATTATTTGCCACTATCATAATACAAAAATGTCTATTATCCAATTTACATTACTGACCCTTTTTAGTCATATTCATTCTAAATGCTTTATTATCTATTGCCCTTTGCACAGCTAATATACCATCTAAGTGATCATACTCATGCTGGAAAAGTTCAGATAAATCACCCTCATATTCTACAAAACAATCTTCCCACTGAAGATTTTTATACTTTACTCTTATTTTCTTATATCGCTCCACCAAAACCTCTAAACTAGGAAAACTCATACAGTCATCCCATACTAAAAACTTTTCATCTACAACTGCCTCAATAATAGGATTAATAAAATGATGGGACACTCCGTCAAGATGCATAAAAACAATTCGATAGGATTCTCCAATCTGTGGAGCTGCAATAGCTCTACCAAATCCATGAGTTTTTCTAAACTCCATCATAGTGTCAGAAAGGTCATCGATTACCTGCTTAGCCTTTGCTATATTATCTGATGTAATGACTTCAGATACTTGATATAGCTTTTCGTTTCCTAATAATAATATATCTCTTATCATTATAAGCGCTCCTTTGCGATTTCTAGTTCGTGAGTCCTAGGTCTAAACTCCTGATTTTCATTACCTTATACTATTTATTCTATTTTTATAGTAGTTTTCCTCTTTTATTTTACAAAAAAAATTAATCCTGTAATCGTCACTATTTTCAATGATTACAGGATTTTTTGAAAACAATCTTAGGCCGTTCACAAAGTGATCAATAGGCGCGAATGAATATAGCTTTAGGCTATATTAGGCTACGTGAGACTTTGTCTTCACTCTGAAATCCAGAGATTTCTCTCCAGATTTTCTAATCCTCTATGGTATGCATTTTTCTATTTTTTCTCTTGGTATTTTTAAAAATATTGCCACCAACTCTTCATCAAGTTGACTTCCTGACACTTCTTTTAGTATTTCTATTGCCTCATTGTAACTTTTTCCTTTATGATAAACCCTATCTGTTGTTATTGCAGAAAAACAATCCGCCAGACATATTATCTTAGATTCAAAGGGAATATCCTCACCCTTAATACCATAATATCCATTGCCATCTATTCTCTCATGATGACAATAAATCCAGTCACCTAATTTATTCAAAATAAGATTTGATTCCAAAATATTCTTACCAATCTCAGGATGTGTTTTCATAGCATCCCATTCTTCATCATTTAATGGACCATTTTTATTTATTATAGTATCCGATATACCTATTTTTCCTATATCATGTAAATATCCAGCATATCTTAATAAATGAATATTTATTTCTTTTCTTTTATTCTTTGGTAAATACTCATGAATACACTCACACAAATTAGAAACATGTTTTGAATGACCTTTTGTATATTTATCCTTAGCTTCAATCGTATTTACAAGGGACTCTACTGTATGAAAACTATATATTTCATTTATTACTTCCCCAACTTCTATTTGGATAAATATTACGCTAAAAACAAATAAGGATCCAAACAAAAATATTAGAGCGGTCAATAAATCTGTCATATGATGGTTATTTAGCAACATACCAGCTACTGATAAATAACCGATGAAGAAAAATATCATCATTAGAAAATTTATTTTGATAATTGTAGAGATTTGTCTGTGCTTATTGTCCTCAAGATTCAGCGGAAACTTAAAAAGTCTTGAATATTTTATAATGCTTGCAAGCATAATCAATGCCCCAAGAGCAATCATGTATACGGGTAAATTAATAATCATCAGTTCTCCTAACCAATATAAATTATTATCCTACATATACAATATATTATAATACATTATTCATATCATTTATAGCTATATCCCTAGTTTCTTCATAGAATTTCAAGCCAGTGTACCTCTCAAGTTGTCTTTCCCTTGTAAGGTAAAAGACCATAAGGGCTGTAATTACTTCTACTACAGGAAGGATAAACCAAATCCCCTCAGATCCCATAATCTTAGGAATAATATATGACGCACCAGCGAATATAATAAAAGTCTTACTAAAAGATATTACTGCTGATATTTTCCCATTTGATAAGGCCGTATACATAGCCGAACCATACATATTAACGCCCATTAGCAAGTATGCAAATGCCACTATAGATAATGCATTCACAGCTATTGAGTAAGCCATATTATCAGACCTAAAGAAAATAGATACCAAGGAATAATTATAAAAAAATACTATCATTGATAATAATAAGCTTGTTACTCCAATTGTATAGCTTGTGTATTTTCTTACCTTAGCAAGTGCATTGTAGTTTTTTGCACCATAGTGATAACTTAAAAGAGGTGAGGTACCAATAGCTATCCCCTGATAAATCATCGACACAAAGAAATTCACATATAGAATAACTGCTATTGCCGCTACACCATCCTTGCCAAAGTGTTTAATGGTAAGGGTATTTAAGACAAAAGAGGTAAAACCAATAGCAAGTTCGCTTACCATTTCTGATGATCCATTTACCATACTATTTATTACAAGCTTCCATTCAATTGCTGCTAATTTGAATTTTAATACTGATTTTTCTGATTTAAAGTATCTCCCTGCATATATTAAGGATATAATAATTCCCAATAAGGTTCCTAATCCAGCCCCCGCAACTCCCATTTTCATTACTACAATAAAAATAAAATCCAATACCATATTGATAGAACCACCTAATATCGACATTTTAAGTGATACTTTAGGTTGACCCTCCGCCCTTAAAAATCCTGTAAATATCATTTTTGTAATAATAAAAGGAAAAGTGACAATAGCAAATATACTATAAACTGAACCATATGAGTAAAGTGCTCCATTTACCCCAAGAAAAGCAAGAAGCTGACCCTTAAAGGTCAAAGCTATCACCATTACAACTAATCCAAATATAACTGCAACCATCAGAAGATTAGAAAAAAACTTAGATGCTGCCTTTGAGTCCCCTTCTCCTAATTTTATCGATGAAAATGCACCACCACCGGCTGCAAACATAAGCCCAACCGCATAAATAATACTGTTAATTGGCAGTATTAGATTTACAGCTGCTAAGGCATCTGAACTAACATACTTTGAAACAAAATATCCATCAACAATAGCATAGGTAGACATAAATGCCATAACTGCTATTGATGGTATTAAAAACATTATGAACTCCTTAAACGAAATATCTTTTTTAAACATATTTTCTCCTCTCAAATATATAAATTTATTCTTATTATTCTTAAATTACCTTCTATATCTGGAGTATATTCTGTATAGTAACTATACAGTCAAGGATTTCGTTTAAGTATCCTTCAAAATAAAAAATGGGCAGTCGATAAACGACTGCCCCTAATAAATCATTACTCACCAATATACATCAGTTTATTATATGGCAGAGATACACCTACACCATAGCCTTCATCAGTAAAATACACTTCTAGCTTTTCATTATAAGCCACATTAAATTTCCCGTAGTATAATACATAGCTAGGCAACGAATCAGCATACATTTTTTGAATATCCTTGAGCAATGAAATTCTATCACTTTCTTTTTTACAATAAATCTGTTGGTTTATTGCATTTATTATGTCGATATTTTCTTCCCTAAACTTGTCACCAACATCAGAATCCATCATCCTATTCAAATAAACAGGATCCCCTGTTACACCATCTTCTGTAACAGCAATGTCAAAATCTCCATCATTCAATCTTTGATCACAAGTCGCCATATCTAAATAAACTGATTTAGTTTTAAATCCAGCTTGACCTAATTGATTAGCTATAACATCAATGTCTCTTTTGACACCTTCATATCCAATAATCTCTATTAATAATTCTTCTCCATTTTTATAGTAATAATCATTTTTTTTCTCATATCCTTCTCTTTGCATAAGGATATCAGATTCTCTAGTATCAAAATCATATTTTTCTACATCTCCATAATAGTATCTACTATTAAAAGGTATAAGTCCTGATTCACCTTTATAACCATGACCTCTTTGGGCTATACTAATTATCTCCTCAGTGTTAATTGCGTATGCCAATGCTTTTCTAATATTCTTACTACTGAAAGGGGCTTTTTCAGTATTAAATCTTAATTTGGTTACCATTCCTATACTTGACCCCACATTAACACCTTTATCTACTAAAGCATCTATAAGATCACTAGAAGGCATGATCATATCAACATCTCCTCTTAATATAGAAGAATACTGCATTTCCTTACTCATAGAAATAAATTTCAATTTTTCAACTTTTACATCCCCTTGATAATATGAATCAAATGCTACAAAAGAGTAGTTTCCATCTTCAACAGAGTATTCCTCTAACTTGTATGGACCACTTCCTATCAAGATTTTTTCAGTATATTCCAAGTTTGGATTATCAATATCAGCAAATATATGTTGTGGTATAATTGGCATTCCCATAGCTATGTTATTCATAAACGGAGTATAGTAATCATTTAAGCTTATCACAACTTTTTTATCGTCAAGAGCCCTAGCATCCTTAATCGCTCCGATATCAAGCCATGGTAATCTATGCTCCTTCATGTACTCAATAGTAAAAACAACATCATCAGCATTCAGGTCTTCATAATCATGCCACTTTATTCCTTCTTGTAAAGTAAAAATATATTGATTTTTTGTTTCATCAAATTCCCATTCTTTGGCTATCTGAGGTACAATATTACCATCCTTATCCCTCCATACAAGTGAATCAAATACCAATTGTAAATAAGCAAAACCTGGTCCTCTAGGAACTATGGAGTATGGAGATGGATATCCCCAGTCTCCACCAAAAGCAACTCTGTATTCTTCAATATAACCTGTATTACCTTTTTTATCACTTACTTCAATACCATCACTAGCACATGCTGAAATTCCTAAAATAACTAACATAAATACTAGTAAAAAACTCAACTTTTTTCTCATTTGGATTTCCCCTTAAAATATTACTCACCATAATGTAATAACAATAAGCAATTGAAAATCATTATCAATAACAAGATTACTACAGTTTCGTTGCGTTGTCAACTATAATCTATAAAAAGTGTCCTCACAACTGTAAGAACACTTTTATTACTATATATTCAATTATTTAAACTTCGCATTTAATTTAGTTAAATGATGTTTTTCCTTGAAATAAAATCCAGTCCACAAAATCAAATAAATAATGAAGAAAGAAAAAATAAATGATGGAAAAACCTCGGTAAAAACATTTACATCTGATCCAAAAATCCCTTTCATCATATAGGAAGTAGTTGCAAATGCCACAATCATAATAGTCAGAAAATGAAGTGCAGTCTTATATAATATACCTAACCTAGGTATTTCATATACTATAGACGCTATACCAAATAAAGCACTAGCTACAGCCCACACTATATAACTCATTATTATTTCCTGGGTTGTATGCATTACTCCATCATTAAAAAGAAATATATACAACATTATATTTGTAATAACAAAACCTATTCCTAGACCTCTTAATCCATATTCATATAATTTACTTACCATCATAATACCTCCTCTACATACTTTTTAAATTCTTTAACATATTTTCTAGACAAAACTAATCTTTTATCATTCTTCAATGTGATAATATAATTTCCACTAAACTCCATCTCTATGAAGTCTATCTTATTGACGTTTACTATTGTGCTTTTGGAAATCCTAATAAATCCCCTATCCTTAAAATCTTCAACTTCATATAATTTATACTTGCATGAGTAGAAAAGATTATCTACAATGGCTTTTAGTTTATTAGAACTCGATTCAAAATACCATATATCGTCAAAATCCTTAATAAAACTTTTTTCTCCATCCTTAAGCATTATCTTATTAGGAGCATTTCCAGAATTATATTCATTTATGTAAGAAATCAAATCTACAACTTCGCTGCTTGAAGGGTCTCCCTTAATTAAGATTTCCGTCTCACTATCCATCTTAACTTCTATATTAATTTTCATTATAGTCTGCCTCCTTTCTATATACTTAGTATACTCTCTTATTTAAATAAATAAACAGCTAACATATGAGTGGTCCTTTTTTAATGCTAAGTGGTCATATGAACAATGTGAAATAGAAATAATAATAAAGGTAGCGAATTTCAACATTGGCTGAAACCCACTACCTAGAGAGGAGTCTATTATTCTAAAAACATTAACTTATTAAATGGAAGATTCATACTTGTGCTGTATCCATCCTTTGTGAAATATACATCTATTTTATCATTATATGCCACATTAAATTTTCCATAATATAGTACATATCCTGGTAACAATTCCGAATACTCAGCTTGAATTTCACTTAATAAATTCTTCCTTTCTTCTTCTGTACTTGTAGACAATTGTAGGGCTATATTTTTCATTAAAGCTATATTTTTTTTCTTAAACTTCGATCCTGTTTCTGCAAAAATCATGTTATTAATATAAATTGGATCTCCAATTACAGCATCTTCAGTGATTGTAATATCATAGTTTTTCTTTATCAAATTTTCATCACAAGAGGCTAAATCATACATTTTTACTTTAATTTTAAAACCAGCTGTATTCAATTGCTTTACAAGCACATCAATATCCCTCTTTATATCCTCATATCCCATAAGTTCAATTTCAAGTATCTTTCCATCCTTAGAATAATATCCTTCTTCTATTTCATATCCTAATGAATTCATAATAGTTCGGCTCTTTTCTAAACTGTATGTATACTTTGGCAACTTTGGATTGTAATACTTACTATCAATAGGAATAATACCAGTCTCACCAATGACTCCATTTCCCCTTTGAGCAATATCAATGATTTCTTGTCGATTTATCCCATAGGCCATTGCTTTTCTAAACTCATGATTATCAAAAGGGGCTTTTTCTGTATTAAATACCACTTTATTAATTAGTCCCCTACCTTTTTTTGACATTTAATCCTTCATCTATTAACTCTTCCAAAGATTCATGACTTGGCATAATGAGATCAACTTCATCCCTTATCAAGGCTAAGTGCAATATTTCTGGATTCATTGAAAGAAATCTAATGTTATTTACCATTACATTACTATTATAATAGCCCTCAAATCCTTCAAAGTCATAACTTCCATGTTCTACAGAATAGTCCTTAAAAATATAAGGCCCACATCCAACACAGGAAATCAACGCTTCACTATTATAAGGATTCTCAACATTCTCAAAAATGTGTTTTGGGATAATAGGCATTCCACTTGCAATTATGTTCATAAATGGGGAATAGTGATTCTCAAGTGATACTACTACTTGATTTTCATTTATCACTTTTGCTTCCTTTACTATTTCTAAATCAAGCCATGGCAATTTATGAGCTTTTATATACTCTATTGTAAATACAACATCATCTGCTGAAAAGTCCTCTCCATCATGCCATTTTACTCCTTCATTGAGTTCAAATAGATATTGGAAATTTTCCTCATCGTATTGCCACTTTTTTGCTAACTGAGGAATAATATTGCCATCTTTATCCTTCCATACCAAGGAATCATATACCAACTGCATCCTTACAAATCCTGGTCCTCTAGGTATTATTTCAAAAGGACTTGGTCTACCCCAACTTCCTCCCCAAGCAATTCTATATTCTTCAACACTATCCCTAGACATTTGCTTTATCCTTTTTCCATCAGACTTATAAATGCTACAAGCTGATAAAACAAATAGCATTATTAACATTAATAAAACCATAACTATGTTTTTTTTCATAATACTCCCCCTTATTTACTATTCACCTGATGCTGCTCTTAATAGTGTTTTGGTATATGGATGCTTTGGGGCATCAATAATAACTGGAGTTGAACCATTTTCAACTATTTGACCCTCTTTTATTACTATCATTGAATCACTTACTTTTCTAGCTAAAGCAATATCATGGGTAACAAACATTATTGCAAGACCTCGCTTTTCCTGAAGACTTAATAACAACTTCATAATTTTAGCCTGTACACTTACATCCAGTGCTGATGTAGGTTCGTCTGCAATAAGAACTTTCGGCTCTAGCATTAGAGCTCTTGCTATTGCCAGTCTTTGTAGTTCACCTCCACTGAATTTATCTGGAGTAGAAAATAAAGCTCTCTCATCTATAGGAAGTTGTACTTCCTTTAATAATTCTTTTGCCTTTTCCATTCTATAATTATTATCTCCAATTTTATGAATCTTTAGAGGCTCACTCATAATGTCATAAATGGTCATTTTCATATTTACAGAGGATCTTGGGTCTTGGAATATCATTTGTACATTCTTGTTAAAAGATTTGTATTTCCTTGCATCTTTTAAATTTTGATTTTCAAAAAATATTTCTCCATCACATTTTTTTTCAAGTCCAACCATACACTTCGCCAAAGTACTTTTTCCACTACCACTTTCTCCTACCACTGCTAGGGTCTCCCCTTCCTTAATACTTAAAGAAAGGTTCTTTAAAACTTTTTCTTTATTATAGGACTTGTGAAGATTTTTAACTTCCATAAGGTTAATTATCCCACCCCTATGACAAGCAATAAATCTGTCACCACTTTTTTCTAAACTCACCTTTTTATTTTTACATATATCGATTCTCTGGGTACACCTATTGTAAAAGGGACACCCCTTGTGCGTCCAATCAATTGAACCCTTAATTCCCTGAAGATCCTTTGTTGTGTCCATATTCGGGAAGCTTCTAATCAATCCCCTTGTATAAGGATGTCTAGGTTTATTAAGTACAATTTCAGTCTTTCCATACTCGCATACTTCTCCCCTATATAAAACCATTACTTCATCAGCCAAATCCTTTACAAGGGAAATATCATGGGAAATCATAATTACAGATTTATCTTTAGAAATCCCTTTAATCAGCTTAATTACTTCCAACTTTGTTACAGAGTCAAGTGCTGAAGTAAACTCATCAAGTATCAAAACATCAGGATCATTAGCCAAAGCTATTGCAATTTGAACCTTTTGAACCTGACCTCCACTTATCTCAGACGGATACTTTCTATGATGATTCTTAGCTATATTCATATCCAACAACAATTTACTTGCTCTTTCCAAGGCTTCACTTTTATTGCATACACGATGTTCTACCATGACTTCAATAACTTGATCAATAATTCTAAGTCCAGGATTCAAAATTCCTTGACCATTTTGGAATACCATTGCAATATTTTTTCCCCTATACTGCCTCAACTTTTTATCATTAAATAAAAGTACATTTTCACCCTGATATATTATCTCACCTAACACTTCACCTTCGTTCATAGCTAATAGTGATAAGGCTAAACTTGTTTTTCCTGTACCCGACTCACCTATAATCCCTGTAATAGTAGATTTTTTAAAGATATGATTAAGATTGTCAATTACACATTTATCACCATATCTGATACTTAAATTTGAAAGTTCTATCATAAGCTCTCCTTCCTAGCACTAAAAGCATAATCTTCTACATAAAAACCTATATATGACATGGAAACAACAAAAATTGAAAGTATTATACCTGATGGTAATAGCCAATTTTTCCATATAGGTAAATAGGTATAAGCCATAGCATCGGCAATAATTTTTCCCCAACTAATAGTAGATGGATCAAGCAAACCTAAAAATGCCAAACCTGATTCCATAAAAACTGCAATTGTTGCATTCCTAATAAACATAGATACTATAACAGGAACAATTCCCTTAATTATATGTCTATACATAATATAAGAATTATTGGCACCAAAAATCTTTGAAGCCAAAACATAATTGTTGTTTTTTTCCTTAATTACACTGGCCCTAATGATTTTTAATGACACTGGCCACTGTAAAAAACTTAAAATCATAATCAAAGTAAACTTTGATGGATTTATTACTGCTGATATAAGAAGACATATTATCAACTCTGGAACAGCTAAAAATATATCAGTTACTCTCATTATTCCTCGATCAATGATACCCCCAACTAGAGCACCTAAAGATCCAAAAATAATCGATATTGTAACTGTAATAAATCCTACTGACATGCTAATCAAAACAGAATGTCTTGCACCATAAATAATCCTAGATAAAATATCCTGGCCTATATCATTTGTTCCTAATAAATGTTCCCTATAAGGATAAGATAATGTATTCACAGACATTTCAGTCGGACTTACCCTTACAATACAAGGTGCAAATACTGCCAATAAAATAAATATAAACATAATTGTTATACCAATAAACGCAGATTTATTTCCCACTATGCTCTTTATCACTTTCATTGATTCAACTCCCCCCTTGCCTTGACTCTACATGTCTATTAAAATGTTCTGTCACACTACTTGTAATAAGAGTCATAATTGCTACTAGGACAAAGAGACCTTGTATAACTGGATAATCTCTGCTAGAAACACTATTATAAAGAAGACTTCCCAAACCTGGATAAGAAAAAACCACTTCAACCATCAATTCTCCAACTAAAACCTTACCTAGTCTCATCCCAATATGATTAACCACCGGCAAAAGAATATTTCGACCTATATAACTGTATTTGATTGTATACTTACTAAGTCCCTTAGCTTTAGCCATAAAATAATAAGGTTTTTGAATAACCATAATAGCTGAGCTTCTTGCCAACATAAATACACCACTCACTTCCGTTATGACTATGGTAAGCATTGGTAATATTAAATGCCTTGCAACATCAATAATGTAATATACTCCATCGAAATCGTTAAAAGGGGATTTTCCACCTGAAATAGGTAGCCACCCAAGATTTATTCCAAATAATATTAAAAGTAAGATCCCTATGAAAAACTGAGGAAAGCCAGAACTACTCATAAGTAACCCTACACTAAACTTATCAAATTTCTTCTTATATCTATATGCACTTTCAATGCCTAATAATACTCCAATAGTAGTTGATAAAAATACACTAAATACTACTAATAGTAATGTCCAGGGCAAAGAAGCCAATATTATTTCAATAACAGGTCTTGAGTATACATATGAATAACCAAAATCCAGTTTTATAATATTTCCAACATAGATTATAAACTGCTGATACAGCGGCTTATCAAGACCATATCGAATACTTACTTCACGTCTTAGTTCATCCGTAATATTTACTACTCCCTCTCCGCCCCCTAATATTGCATCTATTGGACTCCCAGGAATAAGTCTTGGAAGATAAAAACTTAAAAATAATAAAATAATAAATGTAATAAAATAATCCAAATAGTGGTCTTTAAAATTTCTCATTCCTATCACCTTTTTCATAGCTTTCAAAGCTTTTAGTTTTTGATAATCATTCTCAATGCATAGAATAAAAATACCCTCCCCTGAGTATTAGGGAGAGTATTTTCTGACAATCAATGAAATAAATAATATTTATCATACCGATCAACAGATTTTCTTACTCTTATTTTTTTCTATCATTCATATAGTCAGTAATATTATCAGACATTCTATAAACAAACTCTCTTGCCATTACTTTTTCCTCTTCAGAAAAACCCTTCAAAAGAACATTATTAAGTCCCATAAAAACCTTATGATAATCTTCACACATATCTTCAGCCTTATCAGTTACATAAATATTGATTTTTCGAAGATCTTCCTCACTACACTTATGATATACATACCCTTCTGACTCTAACTTTTTTACAGCCCTAGTGATATTAGCCTTATCTACAAATAAATCATCTGCAAGTTCCTTATTTGTCAAACCATCTTCATCAAATAGTAATCTATTTAATACATACCATTGACCTCTACCTACAGAAAATTTCTTAGCTTTATCACTTATATATAATTGACTTACTCTATAAATGGAAGAAACAGCCTCCATTACAGACATACGTACATTACCTCTCATAATATCCCTCCTAAAGCTATCCTAACACAGTTTAGTTGCGTTATCAACGGAGGGCTAAGTTATCTTATTCTAGGTACATCAGCTTATTAAAGGGGTGAGGAACTCCAAAACCTATACCACTTTTTGTGTAATATACGTCCATTTTATCGTTAAAGACTGTATCAAATCTGTAATAAAAAAGCTGATAAGATGGTAACTCTTCAGAATATATATTTTGTATTTCCCTTAAATATTTTGATCTTTCATTATTATCAAAAGTTGATACTTGCTTAACTAATAACTCCTTCAATCTAGGATTATCTATATAATCCCCTATACCTGAGTCAGGTAAAATTATACTGTTTAGATAGACTGGATCACCAGTCATAGCATCACTAGCAAAAGCTATATCAAAATTCCTATCATAAATCAATTCCTCGCATGTTGGGATATCTTTAAAAAGTAACTTTATCTTAAAACCTGCTCTACTTAA
The DNA here is from genome assembly GCA_025210655.1 of Bacillota bacterium. Taxonomy (GTDB): domain Bacteria; phylum Bacillota; class Clostridia; order Peptostreptococcales; family Acidaminobacteraceae; genus JAOARG01. The sequence continues at coordinate 47,519 of JAOARG010000069.1, read as the reverse complement.
TTGACTTGCTATTACCTCCATATCACGATTTACTATGTCATATCCCAAAAGCTCTATTTCAAGTATTTCTCCATCCTTAGAGTAATATCCCTCTTCTTTTTCATAACCTAGGGATTTCATCAAGTCCTTTGTTTTTTCTATACTTAATGGATACTCCTTCACATCTTCACTATAAAACTCACTCTCTTTTCTTATTAATCCAGTATCACCAGAATAGGCATATCCCCTTTGTGCAATTTTAATTACCTCATCAGTATCTATTGCATATGCAATAGCCTGCCTCATATTTTTATTATCAAATGGTTTTCTCTTTGTATTAAACTTAAGCCTTACTCCTAAACCATAACTACTGATATTATTAAATCCTTCAGATAAAAGCTTATCTACACCATCCCCTGATGGTCTAATCAAATCAACTTCACCATTAATTATTGCTGATGATTGCATTTCCATACCAATTGACAAAAATTTGATTTTTTCAAATAACTGACTTCCATTGTAGTAATCTGAAAAGGCCTTAAAACTATAATTTCCTTCCTCAGGAGAATAAGACTCTAAAACAAAGGGACCAGAACCTATAGATACATCCTTAGTAAAAGTCCCAAAAGGATCATCAATCTTACTATAGATATGCTCAGGAATAATAACCATACCATTGCCAATACTACTTAGAAAAGGAGAATAGTGATCTTTCAATTTAAAGACTACTTCATATTCATTTTTTCTAATAGCTTTATCTATGATGCTTAAGTCAATCCATGAAAGTTTATGTTTTTTCATATAGTTCACAGTAAAAACTACATCATCAGCATTCAATTTTTCACCATCATGCCATTTAATGTTTTCATTTAAGACAAAACTATACTCAAATTTATCTTTATCATATTTCCATTCTTTTGCAAGTTGTGGGATTAGATTTCCATCCTTATCCTTCCATACCAAAGAATCAAATACAAGTTGTAGTCTAACAAAAGCAGGTCCCCTTGGAACAATCAGGTAAGGACTTGGTAATCCCCAGTCTCTATTGCTTGCAATAATATATTGGGTGGCTTTGGCCTTATCATCAATATCCCAATCTTTCATACATCCAAAGAGGATAATACTATGTGCCATAAATAGTAAAATTAATATTAAACTTTTCTTTCTCATATTTTTCTCCTATTTAAAAGACTACTATGTAATTACATTCCAATTTTTTTGCAATCTAGAATCACCTGCCCATATACTAGGGAAGGGCAAGTGATTCTATTTGCATATATTACTACATTATGGTGGGCATATTTTATATCGACGGCTTTATATCAATTATAGGAGAGCCGTCTATCATATCTGCTCCTAAAAATGTTATTCTCTTTCCTTCTATTTCTGTTATCTTCACTACAGTAATTCCTATTCCATTTGGTCTATCTGGTGATCTAGTACAAAAAACTCCCGTAGGTGTATTTTCCCTAAAGGGAACAATAGTCATTTTATAATCCTTTGATTTATGAAATTGAAAAAGAACTGTTATATCATCTCCTACTTTTAGTCCCCTTACACCTTCTTCAAATTCATCCCTCATGACGATAACACCTCTACTATCTGTTGTTTCCATCCCCTGGGTTGGTGTGTCACTTCTATCTTTATAATTGCTTTCTATATTACCTATTGATTCAAATATAATTTTATTACTCATATTTACCTCTCATTCTGCAAACGATATAGATAATCATTCTCGCTAAACTGATAAAAAAATAATATCTTTTGATTATACGTCATTGATTTACTATAAAAACAGTTTAAATGATTTTTGTTGCGTTGTCAACAATATTTTGTTGCGTTGTCAACTTTTTTATATTTTTTGCTCAGTATCTGTAATTAAGATGGATATACATATGGGTAATTAGGTACTGGAATTTCTTTTACATTTTTGATTTTGATATATATCTGCTCACCATCCCACTGAATAACATCTATTATGCCTTCAACTTTGACCCAACTATTTTGTTTTACCTCTTCTGCCCTATCGTATTCACATAGGAATCCAGTATATTGTCCATCCACAGAACAACATACAATCACATACTTACCAATAAGAAACTGATTTTCTTCAAACATTTCATCTTTGTACACCATTCCATGAAGTTCTATTTCCTTACCAACATAATCATCCATATTAAGATTTTCATAATCTGCAAAGAATGTTATCAGCCAATCAAAATAGTTTTCATCATTTATTTCTATACTATCAAGATTTGATTTATCAATTTTTTCGGGATTCAGATTTTCTTTAAACTCAGATATATCCTTAACATCATGTACTGTTTTTTCTTCAGTAATGTTTTCAGCTAATGACTGATCCGAGGTATTTCCTTCTGATATATACAAATAATCTTCCATACTTTCATCAGATATTGATACAGGAACATTCTTTGAAATATTAACTCGTGAAGCTCCCATAACAACCGGTTGAGTAAATAATAATGATATCGGGATAATGTAAATGATGTATCTATAATATTTTCTTTTCCCATGACTATGTTCAAATAATCCTATAGCACTTGAAAAAGACATAAGTAAAAATATAAGCCCTGCAATCAAAACAAATATTGATAGCTTGGGGTTTATATACATCATAAGTTTTTCCGTTCCTGATATAAATATTAGGTAAATAGCTAATATTAATGAAATAAGAAACTCTAAGAAACTTTTTTTATTTACCCCCATATATAACCTCCATATCCAATGCTATCAACAAACATACTTACACAAAATACTAGAAATAATATTATTACTAGCAAATAAATAACAAACTTCTGCTTAAACCCTGCCAATAAAACTAAGGTATTCTTAATATCTATCATTGGTCCTAGTATAAGAAATCCTAAAATCGACCCCTCGGTCATTTGATTTACAAAAACCTTAGCTACAAATGAATCCGCTGTAGAACACAAAGATATTAAGTAAGCAAACAACATCATAACTATTATTGAATATCCGCTTCTACTAGACATTGAAATAAAAAAGTCCTTGGGAACAAATGTCTGAACCAAACTAGCAATTAGTATGCCTGCAATAAGATAACTTCCAATTCCGAAAAACTCATCCTTTATGTGAATAAGTAAATTCTTTATTCCTTTTCTATTATGATTACTTGTACATCCACATGAGCAACTTGATATAGTATAAATATCTTCTTTTAGAACTGATTTACCATCCACTAGAAAACTTGCTATTATCCCTGCCACTATTGCTACGAATATTCCACCTATTGTTCTAAAAATAACCATACTAGGATTAGTATTATAAAAAGCATATGTCGTAGCTCCAAGTACTATTGGGTTTACAATAGGTGATACAAGCATAAAAACTATAGCTATATATAAGGGAACGCCTTTCTTTATAAGTCTCCTAGCAACAGGAATAACCGTACAATCACATGATGGTATAAAAAAACCTAACATTATCGCTACAACAATTCCTAATAATCTATTTTTAGGGATAATCCTTGCTATAGTCTCTTCCGATACAAATGTACCAATCACTGCTGAGATAACTATTCCCATAAGAATAAATGGTATTGCTTCAAGAAAAATACTTAAAAATATAGTGGGAAAAATACTACTATCAATCATTTACGAACTTCCTTTCTGAAACATATTACCTTACCAAACGAAGTGATAGCAAATAATAATGATCTCCCAATTTACGTTCTACTTCTAACTCGAATCCTAAAGACTTAGTCATTTCTTTTACATCATTAGGATTGACCCTGTATTCTTTCGGTGGCCAATCACCTTCAGCATCTATCAAGTATTCAATTATTACTAGCTTACCATTTTTCTTCAATCCCCTTTTTATCTCTTCATACATTGTCATCTTATCTTCAATTTCGTGTAACACTTCAGCCATCATGACTAAATCACAACTATCATCACTAATAGGTAAGGCCTTTGATTTTACCTTCCTTACATAGATATGATTGTAATACTTTTCTGCTTTTCTATGATTAATAAATTCAATCAAATCATCATCAAGTTCAAGGGAATAAATATCATTTTTACTTAATTCAGCAGCTGGAAAAGAGAAAGTTCCCGATCCTGCACCAATATCACAAAATGTCATACCCTCACCAAATCCTAACTCTTTTAGGGTTTCCAAAGGGTTTAATTCTTTCATTCTTTCTTTCGATTCTAACATATCTACTGTTAATTCCATTTTCACACCTCATTTTTAAACAAGTCAACTGATAGTTTATCAAATTTACAACTTTCCTTAAATATCTACTTTCTAACAAATAATATATCTACACTTTTACTTTCAATAATGATATGATACTTTGTATAGTAGCTATACAGTCAAGTTTTTTTTTTATAAATCTAATGCTTATTTACAGGAGGTTTTTATGATAAAAGAATATTTTAAAATTAGCGAAATTGCTAAACTTACTGGAGTTACAAGACAAACTCTTATATATTATGACAAGGAAAACATTCTAAAGCCAGCCTTAGTAAATGAAAAAAAATATAGACTATATACAATTGATCAAATTCATCAACTCCAAATAATTAATATGCTTAAAGAGTTTGGAACTCCACTCAAAACAATTAGGGAATATCTTAATAATAAAGATGCTGACAGTCTTATAGAATTGCTTGATGAGGTAAAAATGAGCATGATTGCAAGTATTGAGAAAACACAAAATTATATATATACTATCAACTTCAGGAAAAACCAAATTGACAAAAGTAAAAGCATAACTAACTATGAAGCAGTTACACTTAAAAACCATGCTTCAATTCCAATCTATAGAGGGAAGAGAATCCCTGACGAACAACAAAGGGGACATGGACACTTTTCTAAAATATACGATTTTGAACGCCAACTAAAGAAGCTCGACATAATCGGTTTTGGATTGAATGTAATTGTAGAACAGCAGTTTCTAAAAGAAAATTATGAAGACAATATTTCATACTTCTTCGTAATTCTAAACGAAGAAAAATCAAATTTAAACAATGCAACAATTCCAGGCGGACTATATGTATCCACATTTCACAAGGGCAGCAATCAAACTTCTGGTATAGCTTATAAAAGACTTATAAAATATATAGAGGAAAACAATCTAGAAATATCAGGGGATGCCTATGAGACTATTATTTATGGTTTTCTTACTGAAAAAAGCAGCGAAAATTATTTATCTGAGATATTTATCAAGGTTAAAGATAAAAAATAGATTATAAAAATTGGGAAGTCCTTAAATAGACTTCCCTAAATATTACCGCATTTTTGATTTGACCTTTGTGAATTTTTTCTACTATTTTTCATTATATCTACTACCATATTAATCACCTGATATACTTACATCATCTTTTCTGACAACATTCACCTTTTTTTCTTTTTCAATAAACATTTTTGACATTTTCCAATTAAACAGCTATTGGCAGCGGTTAATTGAAAACCAACTTCTTTGCTAATTTCAGTTTCTAATACCTTTATTCTTGAGATTGGTTCTTCAATAATTCCACCACAATCTTCACAATACAAGTGATAATGCATATTATTTTTATCCAACAACTCATATCTTGTAACCTTATCCATAAATTGAATTTTTGCAACTAATTGTGATATTACAAATATATTAATACTCCTATAAACAGTTGCAACTCCTATCGAAGGCATTTTTAATTTTGCTAGCTCATATACTTCTTCAGCAGATAGATGCTTATTGAAATTCTCGCAAAACACAGATAAAACAGCCTCTCTAGAGCTAGTCAGCTTAATCCCAGAGTTATATAACTTCATAATATAATCATTAAACATATTCCTCTCCCAATTTTATGACTTTACTTTGAAGGATAACAAATAATTATTCTCCCCCAAAACCCTCTCCTTTTCTAATTCAAAATCACATTTTTCAATAATATCTTTTACTTCCAAAGGACTCATTCGATATTCTAACGGAGGCCCTGCCACTTGGTCTTTTTTATGGAACTCCACAATCACAAGTTTTCCCTGGGATCTTAAAACACGCTTAATTTCTTTAATAAGATCTACCTTTCTTTTAATTCCATGTAATACAGCTGTCATCATAACCACATCGCATGAATCATCATTAACAGGTAAGTTTTCTGAATTAACTTTTTTTATTTGCATATGATCCAATCCAAGTTCCGACTTCTTCTTATCCATAAATCCAATAAGATCATCATTTAATTCAAGAGCATATACTGTATTGCTACTTATTTCTGCCGCGGGAAAAGAAAAAATACCCGAACCAGCACCAATATCACAAAATATCATCCCATCCTCAAATCCAACATATTTTAATGTCTCAGTCGGAATTAATTCCGCCATTCTCGCTTCAGTTTCTAACATATCTACTGTAAATTTCATAATTTCTCCTTATCAATCTATTTTATTTTTTTACTTAAGATAAACATATTCTGTATAGGGGCTATATAGTCAAGTTTTTTTACTTTAGCTTTGCTTTATTATTCTATTCAAATTTTAAGAATCATATTAATACAAAATTTATTACATATAATGATTGAGATTTTTGCTATAATTTTGAGAAAAATAATTTGCTATTGACTGTATACTCAGAACACAGTTTAAACTTTGTATTAAAACAGGAAATTATGTGACATTATATTAAAACATATAGGAGGATAAATAATGGGATTATTCACAAACATGAAGATTGGGAAAAGAGTTATTTTGAGCTTTTCAATTGTAATATTATTAACCATTATACTAGGTAGCATAGGAAGTATAATTACACGCAATATGGCAAATAATATAGATGATCTATATCAAAAACATATGGTACCTAACAAAGTAATAAGTGATCTACAAAAAAACATATCCGATTCATCCTTTTACGTTATGGCACTATTAAATAACGGAAATACTAAAATGAATATTGATGGAAACGATATGATAAGAAATCTTGAAAATGTTACTTTTTCAACTGAAAAATCTATTATGGAATATAAAAATTTTAAAATATCAGCTGATGAAGAAAAAAAGTTCAATGATTTTGTTACACAATACTCAAAATTTGCGAAAGGTCTACATGAATTGGTAGCCGCAAGCAAAAAAAACGATGTAAGTAAAGTAAATAATTTATTAGTGTCATTACCACCCTTATCTGCTGAAATCGAAAAAAAATTGCAAGAAATGAAAGCAATGAGTTTCGAAAAAGCACAGGAACTCAAAAAAAATTCCGATAAAGAAACAGAGCTTAATATTCTTTTTACAAAACTACTTCTTCTAATTATTATAGTATTTTCAATAATAATTAGTCTTATCGTTACCCGTTCGATTGTAAAGGGGGTTGAAGCAAATGTTAGACAATCAGAACATTTAGCCAATGGAGATTTTACTCAAAACTTTAAAGATAAATACCTTATGCGCAAGGATGAAATTGGTAACTTGAGTACGTCCTTTAAAAAAACAACTGAAAGACTTAGATCTTTAATTGAACATATTCAATACTCATCCAATAAAGTAAGCGCTTCATCCCAAGAACTATCTGCAACTGTTGAGGAAATAGATGCTCAAATAATTACAACAGAGGAGTCATCTCAAGAAATCTTAATAGGAATGGATGAAATCAACTTATCTATTCAAGAAATACTAGGATCTAGTACACAAATAAATAGTATTTCTACAAACTTAATGACTAAAGCAAATCTTGGTCTTGAGAATACAATTGAAATTTCAAATCAAACAGAAAAAATGCAGAAAGACTTAATGAAATCCAAAAATGATGCCCTGGAAATGTACAGAATAAGAAACGCTGCTATTAAAGAATCACTTCAAAGAGCAAAAATCATTAAGGAAATTGGGGTAATGTCACAAGTAATCAAAACCATCTCCGATCAAACTAATATATTAGCGTTAAATGCTGCTATAGAAGCCGCTAGAGCAGGGGAACAAGGTCGAGGATTCTCCATAGTTTCAGATGAAATTAGAAAACTAGCAGAAGAAACTTCTAACACTGTTGTTCATATTTCAGACTTGGTTAATGAAGTTACCCAAGCTTTTAATGAAGTTTCGGTAAATGCCGAAGCAGTACTGGAGTTCGTTGATGAGAAAGTTGTTTTAGATTATGACGCTATGGTTCAAATAGGACATAAGTATTCAAGAGATTCAAAGTTACTTGAAAAATCAATGGCTGAATTTACAAAAAACTCTATTGAAATTCATGATTCTTCCTCCCAAACAGCAGAATCAATTAAAACATTAGCTAAAAGTATCGCACATGTAAGAATCAGCTCTGATGAAATAAGAAACAGTATGAATGAAATTTCAAAGGCTGTTGGTGAAGTAAGCCAGGTATCAATTAGTCAAGCTGAAATGTCAGAATTACTTAATAAAAGTATTAACAAGTTTAAGGTCTAGAATTATACAAGTATCAATATTTTCCTTATTTCAATCAAATTTATTTAATAAAAAAGGGGCAGTCGTTAAATAGACTGCCCCAAATCATTACATATAAGAAAATACTTCTATTTATTTTTTTGCAGCTAATAACTTTTCTTCATTTAGCCCTGTAACCGGCTCTCCATCAATTAAAAATGATGGTACACCCATAAGTCCATTTTTCATCATAAGTTTTCTTGCTTCCATATCTTTAGATACATTGTACTCAACATACTCTATTTCATTTTGGCTAAGGAACTCCTTAGCAGGAACACAATGAGGTCATGTTGACGTTGTAAACATAATTACTTCTTTCATATTCATCTCTCCATTTTCTTCATAATCTCACAGAATACATTATTATTAGATAAGTCAATCTACTCTCTTAATAAAACAATTCGTATTCTCGGGTTAATATCCTACATATTAATTATATTCTATATTCTTAGTATACAGTCAATAAATTTTTATTACACTATAAATCAAAGATAAAAGTAAAACACCTTGACTGTATTCCCACTATACAGATTATTATAGGCATAGATATAGTCAATCTAATATCATTCAAATATAAATTAGAAAGGAGATAGTAAGATGTCTATCGAACAAATCAAAAGTTCATGTCTTTTTTGTTCCGCTGGCTGCGGTATTATTATCGACATGAAAGATGGAAAACCTGTAAAAATCAGTGGTGACCCTGATTCTCCGGTAAATAAAGGTGTAATGTGTCCTGTTGGAATGAGTGCAATTGAACAGTCAAAAAATCCTAATCGTCTAAAATATCCACTTAAAAGGATTGGTAAAAAAGGTGAAGGTAAATGGGAAAGAATTTCCTGGGATGAGGCACTGGACACTATAGCTGAAAAACTTGGTAATATCAAAGAAAAACACGGAGCTAAGTCAGTACTCTTCATGCGTGGAGGAACTAAAGGATATAACGACAGTGTACTTTTACGTTTTGCTAATGCCTTTGGAAGTCCAAACACATCTATGGCTGCTCCAATATGTTTTTTACCCACATTAAGAGCCCATTTTACAACATACGGCTACTGGTCAATGCCTGATTATGAGAACACAGATTGCATAATGATGTGGGGAGTCAATGGAAAAGCGACTTCAATTCCAGATAGTGTCCGTTCTGCAAATGCTAATAGTAATGGAGCTAAACTAATAGTAATAGATCCTTTTGAAAGCTATTATGCAAAGAAAGCTGATATTTGGGTAAAACTTCGACCTGGATCAGATCTTGCCCTAGCCCTAGCTATTATCAATGTTATTATTGAAGAAAACCTGTACGATAAGGACTTCGTTGAAAACTGGACTGTTGGATTTGATAAGCTTAAGAAACATGTCAAAGAATACACACCAGAAAAAATGAGTGAAATCACTTGGGTTTCACCTGAAACCATACGTGAAGTAGCAAGATTATACTCAAAAACATCCCCAGCATGTCTTATAAGTGGAAATGGTATTGAACAAAGTCTCAACAGTTTCCAAACTGCAAGGGCAACATGTATCCTCAGAGCCTTGACAGGCAACCTAAGCAAAAAAGGTGGAGATATAGATTGGGATGAGCTACCAGTTGTCTCTGCTGCTTCAAGAGAACTATGGCTAAACGGCCTTCTTTCTGATGAAGATAGATCCCAAAGTATCAGTGCATCAGAAAAAATGCTTCCTGGTAACCCCTATGAACTTCATCAAGATATAACTAAATCTATCTTAGATGGGGAACCATACAAACTGCATGGAATGTTCATTACAGGGGGTAATCCTGTACAGTCCCATGCCGATTCACAAAGAATATATGATGCTTTAAAGGAAGTTGATTTTCTTGTAGTAAACGAGCATTATATGACAGCTACAGCAAACTTAGCTGATATTGTTCTCCCAGCAGCAACACACCTTGAACACGACCGTATTCATGTAGCAGAATTTGTACCTACACTTTCAATTATTCAAAAGGTAACTCAAGTTGAAGAATGTAGATCTGACATAGATATATTTAATGACCTTGCACATAAAATGGGTATGGGAGATTTATTTTGGAAAAACTCTAAGGAATTTTTAGATCATTTACTTGAACCATCTGGCATGAATTTTGACGAATTCCGTAAAGTAGGCTTCATAGCAAGCAAGAAAAAATATGATATATACAAAGAAAATGGATTTGATACTCCTTCTAATAAAGTTGAACTTTATTCAAGTCTACTTGAAGATTGGGGCTTCGATCCACTACCAATTCACAAAGAACAACCAGAATCTCCATTTAGTGAACCTGAACTAGCTAAGGAATATCCACTAGTAATGACAAGTGTTAAATTAATACCATATAAGCATTCAGCAGGAAGACAAGTGGAATCTCTTAGAAAAATTCACCCTGAGCCTTTAGCACGTATTAATCCTAAAACAGCTAAAGAATATGGAATAATAGATAAAGAAATAATGATTGTAGAAAATAAAAGAGGCAAAGTAAAATTCAGAGCTAAACTTATGGAAAGTGTGGATCCAAGAGTCGTAATAGTTGACTACGGTTGGTGGTATCCAGAAAAAGAAAAAGAAGAAGATTATTGGTCTAAATCAAATGTCAATATGCTTACTTTTTCCGGCAAACCATATGCATCAGAAATGGGTTCCTCAACCATTAGAGGACTGCTTTGCAAAGTATCTCCTGAATAACAAACACACGACAAAACAGACCTTCATTCGAAGGTCTGTTTTGTCTTAAAATCCAGATAAAACTTTTGAATCAGGTGCCACTATTATTCCCTCAATTATTGCGTTTAGCATAGTACTTTGTACTATAGCCTAGCCCCATTATTGATGGGAGCCCAGCGAAATCAATAGACTTCTAGTGCATGGTTATTTTTCATTCGAAAAATTCATTTCAAATATAAATAAAAAACAGACCTTCCATCGAGGATCTGTTTTTCTTATAATAAGCCTTTGCATAGTAAAGCACCCCTGCTCTAGTTGTTTACAACTGCTGGGCTTGAAACATATAAAAAAGTTTCAGCTGGGCTATAAAATTTTTTCATGCTAGGCTATATCCACTTAAGGATATGCTTAACCAAGCTAACCCATCACTTTGTTAGCTTGCCCTCTACCAACTTTGAAAACTTATCAATTCCAACAATCTTAGCAATAAAAACCATAACTGCTCTCCATATTCTCATCATCACAACAAAAAATGCTAACAATAAAAATAAACCCCATACTCCTTCTATTGTTATTTCCATGATAATCACATCCTGTTCTATTGGGTGGTTTTTTTCTGCACATAAGCAGAAAAGGTGGTTGGCTGTTGGCTATTGGGTGAAAAGGGGAATCACACAAAACTTTGTTTATGCTAGGGGAATCAGTATTTTAGCAAATACTTCGGGGAAAAGAAAAAACTTTTTTAAAAAGAGCTCTTCCCATTCCCCTTAATTTACTAGTAAAACAAATCCCCCTAGTTTTTAATTTATTAAAACGATTCCCCTATTCCCCTAAAAACAATTTCAGACTAGTTTCTAGGCAAATCCTAGGAATGATCAAAATGATATTAGGCTATATAAAAAAAACATTTCCGCATAACTCTACACCATACTGATTATCTCTTGATTACTCAAAACAAGCTGTTCCTGCTCTTTTGTAATAACATCAAACATCACCTGCTCCTGATCTTTTAAATGGCTAAATGAACAGTCCTTTGCTAATATCACATTAAAATCATGTTCATATGCATCTATTGCAGTTCTTCCTACACAACCATGGGTAAATACCCCAGATACAATTACCGTATCAATATTGTTATTTCTTAATCTTTCTTGAAAATCTGTTCTTATAAATGTACTCTGTCTTGTTTTTACAACTATTTCATGATGATCCTTTATATTAATTTCTTCAATGAATTTACTATTATCGTCCTCTTCTAAAAGGGCCACAAAATTATGCTTCTTCATCACAAGATTCCAAGTCGATTTATCCTTTTTATGTATTGTCTTAACATGAAAAACTTTTATATTATTATTATCTGCATACTCTATCATTTCATTTATATTCTTAATTAAATCCTCATACCTAACCCTTCTCTCCTCATTCCTAAAGAAAAAAGGCTGCATATCAATTATAACCAATGCCTTATTCATTACGTCCACCGTCCTTTTATATTATCTTTTGAATTCATATTCAACATAATTTTACGAAAGTAAAATATCCACGCTCTAGTTGCTAAGCAACTGCTAGGCTTGAAATACAAAAAAGTTTCAGCTGGGCTAAAATCAATGATTTTGCTAGGCTATATCCTAAAAAGGATATGCTAGTCTAAATCAATAAAAGCCACTTCACTAACCACCTCAAAACCCATCTTCTCATATATTTTTTTAGACAGTTCATTCTTAGTATAATAATCTAATCCTATTTTAGCTATCCCCTTTTCTTTTGCCAAGTCTATGGCTTGACCTAGCAAAGCCTTTCCAATACCTTTTCCTTTACTATCAGGATTAACAGATAGTTGATTTATGTATATCATGGATCTTTCATGTGAAAATGCTGTAGCTTCCTTACTTACTTCTTGAAACCAAATATATCCTACAGCCTGATCCGACTCTTCTGCTACATAAAAATACTGTTTATCTCCCTCAATAACATCCTGAAAATAGTCTTTAACCCCCTCAAAATCAAATGGTTTGAACTTTTCAGGATACATTTTAAAATGAAGCTCTTGTACCGGTTCATTCAGCCTAGCTATTATACTTGCATCACTTGTTCTTACTACTTTCATTTTTTTTCACCTCTTCTTTAGCTATTTCCGTCCACTTTTTAATAAAGTCAGTTTTCCCGTAAGTATATCCATCCCTATCATGCTCATATTTTTTTAACAATTCTTTCTTTAAATTCTCATACTCCCTAGCAACTTCAAGATGGTTTATCAGATAATCTCTGAAGTATATTTCATCCCAGTCCCCTAGATATCTAAGATGTAAATGATACACTTTTTCTGCAAAACCCTCTTCAGTATAACCTTTATTAAAGTAAATACTAAAATAGGGTTCTGTCTGTGAGTTCATCTTTAACCAGCCTGCATCAAGAATTTTTTTAGTAATATCCTTTATATCAACATCTTCCTCAACTTCTATAAGTATATCTACTGTTGGTTTAGATATTAAACCCTTAACCGCAGAGCTTCCAATATGATTAATTCTATGTAAATCTTTTCCCAATACTTCTTTAAGTTTTTTTTCCTCAATACTGTACCATTCATCATACTCACAACTATGTTCTTTCAAAATTATGGGAAATAATTGCCATAACTCTTCATTAGTCATCTTATATAGTTTACTCATAATTAATACCTCCCATTTGAACTTTTCTAATTCTTTGTTACCAGATATAATATACCAAATAAATTCTTATATCAACATTTTATACCATACATTTTAGTAATAATTAAATAATTATGACTGTTACTCATTTAATATTAAGGGTATAGCAAATAATAAAATAGTAGAAATTGTAAAAAACATATACTAATAATATAAAATTGATTAAAACATTCATAAGAAATTGAAAATCAGTTTTCGATTACCTCATACTAAGGAGGCTTAAAATGATAGAAAAAATGATACTAGAATCAAAAAAACTATTTTACTACGACGATATAGTTGCAGATGAATATGAAAAATCTGGTGAAAAAATGCTTGAATACGTAAATAAAAGTATGAAAGAAAAAGCAAACATACTCACCCTTCTAGGAGGAAATCCTATAAGTTTAATGGAAGAGAATCATAGAAACCATCTACAATTTATGTCTACTGTTATTAAACATAAGCAAGGTGATTTACTTGTTAATACCCTTCCCTGGGTATACAAAACTTACTCTTCTAAAGGTGTTGAATTCCCTTATTTCCTTTACGAGTTAAGTGAATGGATTAAGGCTATCCAAGATCATGTAGCACCGGACTGTCAAAAACCACTTATAGACATCTACACTAATATGATCAGCTGGCACGATAAGCTTATTATACTATCACAAGAAACTACCGAAAATGCGAATCAGACTAATGATGAGTGGACAGAAGATCATGAAAAAATAATAAAATTTCTATTACTTGGGGACTTCAAAAACATTATGTATATATGTTCTGAAAAATTAAAATCCGGTCTTCCTATAACTAAACTTTATCTAGATTTTATTCAGCCTGTAATGTACAAGGTTGGGCAACTTTGGCAAGACGGCTCCATTACCGTTGCCCACGAACATCTTGCAACATCAATCATAGCTCAAGTTATTGCTTCTTTATACCCTGACTATGTATTAAATGATCTTACTAAAGGAGTTGCAATAATGTCAGCAGGAATAAACGAATATCATCAAATAGGAGCTAGAATTGTGGCTGATGTTTTGGAGCATGATGGCTGGGATATACGATACTTAGGAGCAAACATACCATCCGATCAACTTATAGAACTAGTAGGGGAAGTAGAACCTGTTTTTGTAGGAATTTCAATTACCATGTCTTATCACGCCGATAAACTGGTCGAAACTGTAAATCTAATCAGAAATTTAGACAGTAATAAACCTATAAAAATAATGGTTGGGGGCCTCGCCATAAATAATTCTGTTGAATTACAAAAACTTGTCGATGCAGATGCATTTCCAAAGAATGCTGAAGAATCAGTTGAATTGGCTAGAAATTGGTGGAAGGAGTACTCAAATTATGTGGAATGATTATTTTGATTTAATTGTAAACTACATATATAGTTCCAAAAAAATAATTGCTATAGAAATAAATCAATCTAAAGAAATAGTTAAAGTTAATCAAGGTGTCAAAACATTAATTTCTGAAGAAAGTACAATAAATAAACCTCTTTCAAGATATTTTAAAATAAAAGAAAACAGTATTGGTCAATCCTCAAGGTCTAACTTGCCAGAAGTAGAATTAGAATATGTTTTTGACAAAAAACTAAGACTATTTTTTACAGGATACTTCCTTGAAGGTCCTAAAAACACCTTATACATTTTTGAAAATAATGCTAATAAAGAAACCAATATTATAGAAAAAATAGGCGAAGTTAATCTCGAACTATCAAATCTAGCCAGAGATATACATAAAAAAAATAAAGCCTTAAAATCAAAAAATAATATTATCACATCACTCATGTTCCAAGATCCACTAACAAAGCTTCATAATAGACGTTATTTATATGAAAAATTTGAGAAACTCTCTTCAATGCTTAGAATGAATTCTATAGACAATATAACAATGGCAATAACGGATATCGACAACTTTAAGACAATAAACGATACATATGGACATGACATTGGCGATGAAGTACTAGTGGTATTTGCTAATCTAATTAAATCTATTTCTAGGGAAAATGATTTAAAGGTTAGATTCGGGGGAGATGAGTTTATCCTAATCCTAGTAAATGGCAATCTAGAGATTACTAAAAAAAGAATGGAACAGTTAAAACACGAATTTGAAAACGTTAAAATCAAGGGAGTTCACAGACCACTTACAACAAGTATAGGAATAGCTGAATATAAAAAATATGAAGACTTCCAAAATCTATTGATTAGAGCGGATAAACTATTATATAAAGCAAAAGAACTTGGACGCAATACTATTGTTACTGAGAGTTCTGAGAAATAATAAAAGGGTGGTCTTAAAAGACTACCCTTTTATATACTAATTTTCAATTATTGAACAAAAAGTTATTTCATTGAATATCTCAAAATGCACATTATCCTTATCAAGCTTTGACAACATCATTGTACCTTCGAAAGCTGCAACAAGTGCCTTTGCCTTTTTTTCAGCATTATCAATAGATTCCTTTGTCAAAACATCCTCTATCCATCTAAAAAGCATTTCATACCATACCATCAGTCTAGTTCTAAAACTTTCATTTTCATCTGAAAGTTCCAAAATAAGATTCCCAACAGGACATCCCTTTTTCAACTGCATCTCTTCAAGTCGCTTAAAGAAAAGACCAAAAAAATCCTTCAAACCCTTTATATCATTAGAAACCGATTCAATACATCCCTTTGTATCATCGATATATATATCAATAATAGAAAGACCCAAATCCTCTTTACTCTTGAAGTAATGATAAAATGATCCCTTGGGAATCGAAAGTTCATCCAATATGCTTTTTATTCCAACCTTATTGTAACCCTGCTCATGAATTAATCTTGCAGCAGTAAAGATTATAGCTTCTCTTTTATCCATATTCATCACCTTTTCTTAATGAATCCATTATAAATAAGAGAAGGGCATCGGTCAAGTACGGAGCTAGAATGTTACCTTATCAACATGTCCAAAACCAAGGCTATTATCAGTAACAGCTACTTCACTTAGTTTAATTTTGTAAATACTCATTATAGAAGGGTCCCCAGGAAGATCTTTTAAAAATGGATATTTAGTAAGTAAAAGACCCATAGCCCTTTTAGCCTCATCCTCAGTAACAACTTGGAATGCCTCTCCCTTTCCTCTTATGTACTTAATCTGAGCTAATTCTTCAATAGACTCAGCAGACTCATCCACCACAATATATACCCTATTATCATTTGCAATTTCCTTAACCTTGTTTGTCTCCTTAAAAGTCGTAAAATAAATATTAGAAACATCCTCAGGATCATTAGCAAAATCTACAGATCTTACATTTGGAAAACCAGTGCTATCTAAAGTGCCTAATCTCAATAAGCCATGGGACTCTAATATTCCTTTAATTTTTTCATTCATAAACTTACTCTCCTTCGCTTCTTATTAAATTTATTATACGACCGGTCGTCTAGTATGTCAAGGAGAAATATTTTTTATAATATTTCGGGTGGTGTATTTCTGCTATTGGCAGAAATGGTGGTTGGCTGTTGGCTATTGGGTGAAAAGGGGGAATCGCACAAAACTTTGTTTGTGCTAGGGGAATCAGTATTTTAGCAAATACTTCGGGAAAAAGGAATAACCAGAGATTATTAAAAGAGCTTTTCCTCTTATCCTTATTTTATAATAAAATAATTTCTACTAGTTTTTAATTTATTAAAACGGTTCCCCTAAAACAATTTTAGGCAAATTGCTAGGCAAGGCTTAGGCATGATCAAAGTAATATTAGGCTATATTAGGCTAAGTCAGGTATCCAGAAAACATAGTAAAGCACTCAGAATTCTGAACTGAGTGCTTTAAAAAGGACCTCAACCGACCAACTACCTACTACCCACTACCTACGAACATATCTCATCACCACAACCCCATCACTATTACTAGTACTTTCAAGATGAAGATCTATCTTAGGATATCCACCTCTGAAAAGTCTTCTACCATCACCTAATATTGTGGGAATAATAGCTACTATATACTCATCTACAGCATTATTTTTTATAAATGTATCTGTCAATCCAGCTCCACCAAATAGCCAGATGTTCCTTCCTTCTTCTTTAGCCAGTTCAAGTACTTGACTGCATATATCCCCACTTATAAATTCTACATTGTCCCTTTTTTCCATTTCCCTATTTGTAGCTACTATAATTTTTTTGTCCTTGAATGTCTCAAGTCCAGACAGAATAACATCCTCATAACAAACAGATCCCATGACAAGTGTGTCTACTTCCTCAAGAAACTTTGGAAAATCAAAAGGCTCCTTAGAATCATTTGAGTTATCTCCATGTCCGACTATCCAGTCAAATCCACCATCATTATCTGAAATATATCCATCTAAACTAATTGCCAAATTTAAAATAATTTTTCTCATTATATTTCTCCTCCAATAAATTCCTTAAGATACTTACCAGTATATCCCTTAGCATTGTCTATCAACTCATTTACAGAACCATAATCAATAATAGTTCCACCATCATTTCCACCGGATGGTCCTAAATCTATAATGTAATCTGATGCAGAAATTACTTCAAGTGAATGTTCTATTACAAATATGCTATTGCCCTTATTTCTTAGCTTGAATAATAAAGTCATTAGTTTCTCTATATCCCTTGGATGAAGACCTGTAGTTGGTTCATCGAGAATATATATAGTATTTGACAAGTCTTCCCTAGCTAGCTCCTTTGATAGTTTGATCCTTTGACATTCACCACCTGATAATGTCAATGTAGATTGTCCAAGTTTCAAATATCCTAAACCAACTTCCTGTAGAAATATTAACTTTTCCCTTATATCATATGCAGTAGAAAAATGATCTATACATTCATCAACCGTCATATCCAGTATCTCCGAAATATGTTTACCATCATACTTAACATCAAGAATTTTTTCTTTAAACCTATGACCATCACATACTGGACACTCTACTTCCACATCATCTAAAAAATGCATGTCAAGTTTTACTACTCCAAGACCCTGACACTTCTCACATCGTCCCCCCTTCACATTGAATGAAAAATGTGAAGGCTTAAGTCTCAGCTTCCTTGCCTGCTTCTGACTTGCAAAAAGTTCCCTAATCATTGTAAAAATTTCTGTATATGTTGCTACATTTGATCTGGACATTCTTCCAATAGGCTTTTGATTAATAGTTACTACCCTGCTTACATCATCAAGACCTTCAACCTTATCACAGTCTGCATATCCTTTTTTAGAATATTTATCAATTACATCAATAACAAGAGATGATTTTCCACTACCTGATAGACCTGTAAAAGATACAAATCCATTCAGGGGAATATCCACATCAATATTCTTCAAGTTATGTGAGTATGCATTCTTAACAGAAATCTTCCTAGTGTATTTAAAAGATTCATTATTTATTTTTACCTTTTCTTTTAGATATTTTCCTGTGACCGATTTATTATCATTTATTATTTCCTCAGGACTACCAGAAAAAACAATTTCTCCACCCTTTGGTCCTGACTCAGGTCCAAAATCAATAATATGATCACACTCTCTAATAAAATCAGTATCATGTTCAATGACAAGGACTGTATTTCCCAAATCCCTTATATGCTTTAATGCCTCAAGAAGCATCCTTCCATCATGGGGGTGAAGCCCAGTAGTTGGCTCATCTAGAATATACAGTACTCCCGTCAGAGCACTATCAATAATATTTGATAACTTAAGTCTTTGAGACTCTCCACCTGACAAAGTGCTAGTTGCCCTGTCTAATGAAAGATATCCCAGACCTATCTTTATTACATTTCCAATTCTCTTTCTTAAATCAGATAACACTGCTGAAACTATTTTTTCTTCAACTAGGGATAACTTAAGATTATTTAGCCAAACCATCAATTCATTTAAATCAAATCTAGATACTTCAACAATCGTTTTATCATTTACTGTTACTGTTCTTCCATCAACCCCCAATCTACTACCATGACAATCTGAACAACTGTTAGTCACAAATGAACTGGTAATCTTTGAATTCTTCTTTGCCTTTTTAGAGTTTTCCTTTGCTTTTTCATTCATAAAGGTCAAAATACCTTTGAAGTACCCATCATTAACTTTTTTAGGCTTTTTAATATTAGGATAGATTGCTTTAAATTTCTCAGAATCAACACCTTCATAAAACACAAGTCTCTCAATTTCATTGTAATCCTTAACCTTTTTAGACCCATCAAAAATAAATCCATAATGCTTACCACATCTCTCTAAAACCTCTGCATAGTATTCCCAAAACTGTCCATTTCCCCAAATCTTAACTGCACCTTCACCTATAGAAAGGGATTCATCCACTATTTTAGATATATCAATTTCAGTTATGGTACCAAGTCCACCACAAGTATGACAAGCACCCTCTGGCTTGTTAAAAGAAAACATACCCATTGTTAGATGGGGCATTTCATTACTACATGATGGACAAATAACACTTTTTTCATCTATTTGGGCCAGATCAGCCGCCCTGTAATCCGGTGCAATTTTAGTATTACACACGGGACAAGTTCTTCTTCCAAGCTTTGAATAAAGGACTCTCAGATATGTCAATATCTCAGTATAGGTTCCAACATTAGACTTACTAGACCCACCTATTCCCCTCTGGGAAATCCCTATCGCTGGAGAAAGTCCAACAATACTCTCAACCATAGGCTTATTTAAACCATCAGTTACCATACCCATAGACTCCAAATACTGTCTCTGACACTCCCTTTGAAGAATATCCATTGCAAATGAAGATTTACCACTCCCAGAAGGACCAGTTATTGCTATCAATTTATTTTTTGAAATAGATACAGAAACATTTTTTAAGTTGTGCTCATATGCCCCTGATATTTTTATATATTCACTCAATATCTTTTACCTCCCACAAAAATTGTGTATTATTTCATTTTGATAATTTTAACCTTCCAAATTTCTTTGCCTAATATGGCCTAAAACTACTCTGATTGTGCCTAAAACCAGCTACGCTTCTAGCCTAATGTTGTTTGTCTTTAACTTTTCATTTTGAAAAGTTGAAGAACTTAAGTACAATATTAGGCTAATTGCATAGCAATGATTAGGCACGCCAAAGTAGTATTAGGCAACCTTAGGCAAATAACTTCTTCTAACTAATACCCAACTACTGTATAATTTAAATATAAACTATAACCTTAGGTTACAGTCAAGGAGGTTTTTAAAATTAATTCTGAAAAGAAACAATATAAAATAAGCCAAGTGGCAAAAATGTTCAATATCACTAGAACAAGCCTGATTCACTATGATAAATGGGGAATACTATCTCCTTCAATAAGAAATGAAAAAAAATATAGACTCTATACTCAAGAAGATATAAATAGACTAGAGCTAATTCTAGCCCTAAAAGAAAGTGGACTATCCCTCAAAGAAATCAAATCATATTTATCTGGAAATAATGATACTTCAAGTATAGAATTATTAGAATTACAGAAAAAAGAAATAGACAAGAAAATAAAAGATTTAAAAACTCAAAGATTGATTATTGAGAAAAGAATATCAGATTTAACTCTCTTCAAAAAACTTGAACTATATGAAGGAATATTAGAAAATGAATATCCTCAAACAAATAGTATCAAGGAGCATGTCGGTTATGGACATCTTATGGATTATGATTCTGCTGTACAAAGGCTCAAAAATAAACTTGGACGTGACGGTCAGCTTTCAAGTAAATTTGGCATATGCTTCGATATAAAACACTCAGACCCTTCAGGAAAATACAAAATGAAGTATGTATTCGACTATTTACATGGAGATATAAAAGATAGAAATGAAGATAATAGACCCATTAACAAATTCATAAGATGTCTTCATAAGGGTCAATATACAAGTGTAGAAATCACAATTAATAAATTACTCGCTTATGCTAAAGAAAAAAATTATAAAGTTTTAGGTGAAGCATATTATGTTCCCCTGTTTGATTATTGGGAATCCATGACGGATGAGTTTATTGGTGAAGTGCTTATTCAGATAGAGAAGGAGAGTCAATGAAATGACTCTCCTGTCTAGTGCTGTTCCTTTAGAAACTCGCGTCTAGTATTTAAGTTCCTTAAAAGTCTAGTACAAGATATGCAAAACCTTTATCTTGTGACTAATAGTTTACTCACGTAATCTGTCCAATGTAGTTTTGCCAACGCAAAACAGTGTTTAAATTTTTTATGTAATAAAAATTATTTAATCTAATATTATTGCATATCCAATAATATTTGCTAATAAAAGAAGTAAGTATCCTAAATTGATAGGATCAAATAGCCCGGAATTACTTCTTCTTATGTTTTTTTCAGAGCCATATTTTCTTTCTACAAAAGCAGTAGCCAAATTGGCATAATTACTACTATCATCACCACCCAATCCAGGCATAGGGTTATCTTCATTAACCTTAAAAATATTACTTAAAAGTAGGGCCAATGCAATAAATCCCCACACCATGAAAAACATTTCTAGATTGCTCGGTTTTATTCTAAAATAGAAAAACAATTCAATTAATATCAAAATTACTATCCATTTAAATCTAGTAAATAAATACTTCATATCAACCTCCATAAATATTATTTCCTATTACTACCTATACTTAAATAATATCACTATATCTTAGAATTTTATTTGCTTATATTATTTCAATCTCTTTTACTAATAAAATTTTCCGATTGGAAAATATCGTTGGTCGGATTACTTTAGTAATCCACTAGTCGTGAGATAATGCTTTTCAATATCTAACACTAGACATTCAAAAAATTTGAATACTAGACGCGAAATTTTTTTAAAAATAAGCACTAGACAAAGGAGCATACCATAAGCGGTATGCTCCTTTAATATATTTACTTTCTTATAATCACAACATCAAGTTGCATTGGATAACTCTCCATAATAGCCTTATAAAATACAGTTAGCTCATCTCCAACTTTGACATCTGCTATATCAAGTTCTGTCATTACGTGACTAAGGTTAATTGAGTATTCTCCATTATCCTTATCTTTTAGCAAAGCGTTAAGGCTGCCATCATCAGTCCTTGTAAGTTCAGTAACTGTAAGTCTCATCTGATTATCTTTTTGAAGAATCATAACTGATGAATAATCTTCTGACTCACTAAACTTCATACCATATACTTGAATTTCTTCACCTTTTACTAACTGTAGATTTTCATCGTAATAAGAAAACTTGATTTCATTATCTCCTGACTTGACCACAAAGTGTTCTTTATCAAAAGAAAGCACAGTACCATCAATCTGATCAATCGGATGACCCATATTAGTATGTGTCACTGAAAAATCTTTCACATCAGTCTTAGTAAGATAATCTTCATCCTCACCTTTTAAAAGCTTAACAGATTGACCTATATAAAAATCTTTATTGTTACCATCATATTTATATACTTGAACAAGATCACCTGAAATTATATGAATATACTTGCCATCAAACTCCATAACCTCACCAGCTGTAATTACATCTCCTAGCTCAAACTCATCAGTAGGTGAAATATAGTAACCCTCTTCAGTACGATTCTCTTCACCATCCACAAGAACAGCTTCCTTATCAGCACCATTTTCAACCGACACAACAGTAGCATTATCTACAGAAACCTCACCAGCCTCAGCCTCCTTAGGACCACACCCTACAGCCGATAAAGCCAAAGTGAAAACAAGACCAGCAACAATAATTTTTTTCATTTTAAATTCCTCCAATATTTTCTTTATAGTAATTAGACGAAAAAAAAATGAAAAAGTTCCTAAAAAATAATATTTTTTAAGAACTTTTTTCTCGTAGTTGGTAGGTCGTTGATCGTTGGTCGGAAGTACTTAAGACCTTTGATTCTCCGAACTACTAGCTACGACCTACTAACCACGAATGAAAAAATCTATAGATTTTTACTCATCTCTATATAGTCTCCGACTACCTTATGATACTTAGGCAAATCTACCTCTCCAACAAAGGTTGGCTGTCCTAATACCATATCTACCATATGGTGGGCTGATTTACCTCCTACTGTCATGGATTTGATACATGAAATACAGTAGACTATTACATCGTCACATGGCATTTGCTGTGCCCTGTTTTTTTGGAACTCTCTTACTTTCTCTAATGGAATTGTTGGATAGAAATTATCCCCACAACAAATAGAGCTTGTTCCGTGGTGCTCTGCTTCTTCTATTTCTACATTCATTTTTCTTAGTAAACTTCTAACAGCGCTGTGAACCTGTGGTTTAGGTCTGTATGAACATGAATCATGTACAGATACCTTCACATTGACATACTCAGGTAATGGTAAATCTTCTATTGAATCAAGAACTTCCCAAAGTGATATAGTCTTAATACCTTCATATAGTGATCTAAATCTTCTGTCACATCCTGCACAGTTATTTATAATTGTAGATCCTTCTGGCAAATTGGGATTGTGGTGACAACATCTATTGTGTATCTTCACTGTACCGAAATGCTCATTTAGTATCTTTAATATCTTTTTCTCTGACTCCGGATTATGGGTAGTCAAAGCACATCCTGGATTGAAATAACATTTATCCATATCAATATCTGAAATTTTAATACTTTCTAATCTATGTCCCTTCACTTTAATACCTCCAAATTTATTTTGTGTCTTTATTATATTTCTTATTTGGAAAATATGATAGCTGAAATGAGACATTGAAGCGCTAAAAGAACTTATTAAACTGGTATAAGACTAGTGTCCACCACCAATTTCTATTTTTCTTCCATTATCTACTGCATCCATAATCTCATAATCTTCTGGTATACTTCCCATAGAAATTATTTCACCATTAACAGCAATAATCGGTGTTTTTATACTTTTAAAGTACTCAACAGTACTATCATTTACTTTAGCTTTAACACCCATGTTTGCTAATACTCCGTTCATGGCTTCATAGTATGCATTAGGATCAGTATCATGATTATATATTTCTGATTCATAATCATCCATATCACTAAATATATCATGTAAATCATCTAGTGTAAGTAAGGACATTGGGCCACCACTACAACCACATCCCCCTCCACCAGTATCTCTACCACCACAACCAACGATTGTAGTAAGTATAGTTAAATCAGTTTTTAGAACTTCCTCTGCATATACAGCACAAGGTACTGCTGTACCGGCAAAAAATTGAATTTTATTAGTCACTTCAATAACCCCTTTCTTAAGTAAATTACCATTTAAACTGGACATGCCTCTGCACATTTGTTACAAGCACATATACTCATATCCCCAGGTGCATAAGCTTCATCCCTTATAGGACATGCCTTTAAACATAAGTTACACTGTATACAGTGAGCTTTAGCTTTAGGTAATTCATCTGCAAGAAGTGGTGCTTCTGTTATGATAGCCTGTAAAACAGGACTCAGTCCATATCCCCTAACAACTAATGAGTTAACAGGTGTTAGCTCTCCTATTCCAGCTTTTACACCGATGTTAACTAATGAAACTTCAATATCATTTTTATGAACAATGTGAGATTTATACCCCAAAAAATCTAAATATTCCACTACTTCAAGGGGAGAAATTAGCTCACTAAAAAAATAATCCCATCCGAATGTCTCATTTGAATCCTTATCCTTCTTATGATTACCATCACCAAATGCAATTACAGATTGATAGTTTGGAACATACTTCTCTGGACCCCTATCTATTAAACCCTCTACTTTTTCATCATCAGCAAATCTTTCCCTTGATCCAACACCCACAATTCTAAAATTAGAAAGCATAGACTTGACTTTGCTTGTCACTTCTTCTTTATTGAATGTACTCATTATAATCCTCCAATCTAATTTAAAAATCTTATCTAATCATCTTGCTACTTTAATGCAGTTTTGATTACTCTATAAATATTTGAAAATGGGATTGAACTATGGAATCTAACATTTCCCTTTACCGCAGTTAATGGCAACTGGAAACCTCTGTTAAGAATATCTTTAATATCATCATTCACAACTTTTCCATCTTCCATTTCAATAAACTTAACTTCAACTTGTTCCCTTATTTCACTTTCATCTAATTCAGACATAAACTGATTGTACATCTCTCCCATTGTAACTGAAGGTCCACAACCACACCCTGTTGATACTGGAATCTTATCCATATTTCCGTAAATTTCTACTAAAACTTTCCCCATTCTGTAACTCTCCTTTTCTCTTTTATTATGATAATTAATTGTTAAAAAATGTTTCAACAATTAAGACTTATTACTATTGATACTGACTTAAATATCAATAGATAATATTCTAAATACAAGCATTTCTCTTTGTGTAGTTAAGTATAGCAAGTGTGTGCCCAAATAAAAGTATTTACTTTTTAGTAACTAGCTACTTAAAAGTAACTGAAAAACAGCTTAAAGAGTTGAGAAAAGGGCGTTAAAATTTAAAAAATAAATTTTTTCGTAGTTGCTAGGTCGTGGGCAACTCTAATACTGAAAAATCACTCCATATGCATGTCATAACTATCCCGACAGGAGCGACTTCATCTATTGTCTTTAAAATCTAATGACCCCAAGTGTAAGTCAGGCCTGTGAATATTAAAGATTTTAAATGATGCTTTTTGCTGAAGCAAAACCATAAATATTAAATGAATAAGAACATTTCAATTTAATATTTACTAGCTTGCCTGATTGTCCTATAAGGACGCTTCTAATACTAAAACACTTATGCATATTTTACTCCCATAATAGTGACAAGCTCAACTATAGTCTTATGTACTTGACCTTCCGACCTACCACCTACCAACCACGAAAAAGCTCCCCAAAAGGGAGCTTTCACTAAAAATCCCTTTTGCTAATGCAAAAGGGACTAATATCTTCCGACCCACGACCTACGACCTACCAACCACGAGAAAGCTCCCAAAAGGGAGCTTTCTTTAAAATCTATCCAAATTCATAACCTTATTCCAAGCACAAATGAAGTCTTCTATAAATTTATCTTTTCCATCATCACTTGCATATACTTCTGAGAATGCTCTTAATTGAGAATGTGAACCAAAGATTAGATCAACTCTTGTTGCCATCCATTTTCTTTTTCCTGTTGATCTGTCTATTCCTTCAAATACGTCTTTATCTTCTTCCATGGCTTTCCACTGAGTTCCCATATCAAGTAGATTTACAAAGAAATCATTTGTAAGTACCTCAGGTCTGTCAGTAAATACACCAAATGGAGAATGTCCATAGTTTGTATTAAGTACACGCATACCACCTATTAGTACTGTCATTTCAGGTGCTGTGAGTCTTAACAATTGAGCCTTATCAACTAATAAATCCTCTGGACAAACTGCAAACTTTTTCTTCTGATAATTTCTGAATCCATCAGCCAATGGCTCAAGAACTTTAAATGAATTTACATCTGTTTGCTCCTGAAGTGCATCATTTCTACCAGGATTAAATGGAACTTTTATATCCTTGCCGGCAGCTTTAGCAGCCTTTTCTATAGCAGCTGATCCTCCAAGCACTATTAAGTCTGCCATAGATACTTTTTTAGATCCACCTTGTCCGTTAAATTCATTTTGAATTTTTTCAATAACATTGAGAACCTTTAGAAGTTCCTCTGGCTGATTTACTTGCCATCCATTTTGTGGCTCAAGTCTAATACGGGCTCCATTTGCTCCACCGCGGTAATCAGATCCCCTAAATGTAGATGCTGATGCCCAAGCAGTTGATACCAATTGTCCTATTGATAATCCTGACTGAAGAATCTTAGATTTCAAATCTTCTATATCCTTTTCATCAATAAGTTCAAAATCAACTTTTGGAATAGGATCTTGCCAAATAAGCTCTTCTTCTGGAACCTCAGGTCCTAGATATCTTGAGCGAGGCCCCATATCCCTGTGGGTCAACTTAAACCAAGCCCTGGCAAATGCATCTGCAAATTCTTCAGGATTTTCATGGAATCTTTTTGCTATTGGCTTATAAATAGGATCCATCCTTAATGACAAATCTGCTGTAGTCATTATAGGAGGCTGTTTTCCTGTTCCCTGAGATGTTGGAATATTATGAGCTTCTGGGTCAGAAGGAACCCACTGCCATGCACCGGCAGGGCTTTTCTCAAGATTCCAATCATATCCAAAGAGAGTATCAAAATAGCCCATATCCCATTTTGTTGGTGTTGCATTCCATGGACCTTCTATACCACTGGAAATAGTATCATCACCCTTACCCGATTTATAACTACTGATCCAACCCAGTCCCATTTCATTAATATCTGCGGCCTCAGGCTCAGGACCAACATGTTCTGGATTTCCAGCACCATGACACTTACCAAATGTATGACCACCTGCAACTAAAGCCACAGTTTCTTCATCATTCATAGCCATTCTAGCAAAAGTATCCCTTACATCCTTTCCAGATGCTATTGCATCAGGATTACCATTTGGCCCCTCTGGATTTACATATATAAGTCCCATCTGAACTGCTGCCAAAGGATTGTCCAGTTCCCTTTCTCCAGAGTATCTTTTATCTCCTAGCCACTTCGTTTCTTCTCCCCAATATATATCCTCTTCAGGCTCCCAAATATCCTCACGTCCACCTGCAAAACCAAAAGTCTTAAATCCCATTGATTCAAGGGCACAGTTACCTGCAAGAATCATAAGATCTGCCCAAGAAATCTTCTTACCATACTTCTTCTTAATAGGCCATAATAGTCTTCTAGCCTTGTCAAGATTGACATTATCAGGCCAACTATTAAGCGGAGCAAATCTTTGGGTACCAGTCCCTGCACCACCACGGCCATCATGTATCCTATATGTACCAGCACTATGCCAAGCCATCCTAATAAAAAGACCACCATAGTGACCATAATCAGCAGGCCACCAATCCTGTGAATCAGTCATCAAATCATATAAATCCTGCTTCAAAGCCTTATAGTCTAATAAAGAAAATTCCTCAGCATAGTCAAATCCACCATCCATAGGATTAATCTTCTCACTATTCTGCTGAAGAATCTTTAAATTTAGTTGATTCGGCCACCAATCACTATTTTTAGTTCCACCCATTTTACCCTTGCTAGTAGCTCCTGTTACAGGACATTTTCCATTACCCATTACACACTTCTCCCTTCTGTATAATAAATCTGTCAAATAGCCACTATTATGTAATTTAATAAACTCAATTTATATCATAGTTCTGCTTTGTTTATGCCCAAGAAGGTGGGGAAATAATCATGATTATTTCCCCGTAGGTCGTGGGTACCTAGATCGTAGTTGGGAAGGGCATGAAAAAAGTGCTGTAAGCTAATAAAAAAAAATTTCACAAAAACCCTTAACTTGGAGTTAACTCTAAAAGATAGACTTCTATTAACATCAATTAAATTATTCCCCAAACCGTGAAAGGAGACTATTATGGAAAGAATTAAAAGAAATACAAAGTTCCAATCAGGAATAAACAAAGTTAGTTTCTTAAGTGAACAAACAAGAATTGCTGGAAACTTATTTTTACCTGAAAACTACAATCCCGAGTCTAACTACTCAGCTATAGTTTGTATTACACCTGCCAGTGCTATCAATAAGTGAAGTAGCTTACGAAAGAGCTAAAGGTAAAAAGGAGCTATTCAAAATTAAAAATGCCCAGCACTTTGACTTGTATGATCAAGAAAAGTACGTAGACCAAGCTATAAAAAAATTAGAAATATTCTATAAAAACACATTATAAAGATTCAAAAAACAGGCGCTTAAATAATAGCTCCTGTTAGAGTATAGACAAAGTCAACACTCTCGTTAAGCAATATATTGAGAATCTCAATATATGTGAAGCAGGTGCATTCACACCGTTAATCATCTATTATCATAGACGTTAAGCGGCGTTTTTTAAACGCTGTACATGGAAACCTTGCTACGCAAGCTAGAATTTTAAAGCTTGTGATAGCAAGGTTTTTAAGCACTTCTCTTATATAAGTATTTCCCCTTAGGGAAATTACCTTGTACGTAAGTCGAAGAATTACTGCTTAACAATGAATTGATAAATTCATCGCTTCACAGGAATGAAATAACCGCTTAACGTTATGATTCATCATAATGCTCAACTAAACTGTAGTTTATCTACTGTCTCGAAATACCAGAATCTCAAAATGTAGATTCAGGTATTTTACTCTTATAATAACTTTAGATTTCTATGTGCTTTACTTTATCAATAAATATCTTTCCTATCTTCGGATCAAACTGACTTCCTAATCCCCTTTTTATTTCTTCTATTGCATCTTCCTTAGTAAGTTTTTTTCTATATACCCGATCAACAGTCATGGCATCATAGGCATCTGCTATACTTAATATCCTAGCTAATAAAGGAATAGCTTCCCCTTCTAGATTTTGAGGGTATCCTTTACCATCCCATCTTTCGTGGTGACAAAGTATTAATTCTGCTATAATTGCAAGCTCTGGAGATGACAGGGCCAAACGATAACCTATTTCAGAATGTTTCTTCATCTCTACCCATTCTTCATCACTTAGTGGACCTGGCTTAAGTAAAATAGAGTCCCTAATTGCAATTTTCCCCAAATCATGTAATGAAGAAAAAAGTTTTAGCTGATTCATCTCATCTTCAGATAACTCTAATTCGTTTGCTATCAATTCACTAAGTTCAAACAATCTCTCAGCGTGTTCATACGTTTCTTTACTTCTCTCACTCAATGTTGACTTCAGATACTCAATAATAGAACTGTGAATACTCCTACTTTCTAAAAGTTTTTTTCTACTCATAAGCTCTGTAGCTTCCCTAATTGCATCATTAAGTAAGACGTCTGAACTTTCCATAATACTATATCCAAAAGTTACATTTAAAATTGGATATCCAGCTTTATCAAATTTTTCTTCTTTACACCTATCTTCTAATCTTTCTTTTAGTTTCCCTATTTCATTATATCCACAATTTTGAACACCAAGAATAAACTCATCACCGCCCCAACGGTAAACACTTCTTTCTTTAGTCCTAAAAGAAAGAAGTATTTGGGATAGTGTCTTTATCACATGATCTCCAAACTCATGACCATATATTTCATTTGCTAATTTCAAACCATTTATATCACAAATAAGTAGGGCAATCGGATACTGCTCCTCCCTTAACTTACTATAATTTTCTTCTAATTTAAGCCTGTTATAAAGACCAGTTAATTTATCATGGCTACTTAAATATCTAGCTTCATCAATCTTACTCACTAAATTATCAGCCATTGAATTAAATTCTTTTCCTAACTCTGAAATTTCATCATTACTATCAATATTTGCCCTTAAAAATAATTCCCCTGAAGCTATTCTCTTACTAACTGCTGAAAGCTCTATTATTGGTTTAGTAATATATCGAGCTATTATTCTTAAAACAATAACTATTGCTAGAAAAATAAACAAAACAAAAATCATAGAATTACGTATGTAATCCTTCATATGAATTTTAGCAAGTTTAGTAGTGAGACTTATTTCAATTTCAGCTATAATCTCATCTTTGTATATAATATCTTCCTTTTTAACAACCTTCTCATAACCATCATCCTCTTTATAGTCTTCATAAAGAAGGGCTTCTATATCAAATTCTGTTATTTTTAATCCCACAATTTCATCATCTTCCAGTAAAGAATGACCTATACTATTAATAGTTTGTAAATCATAATTCCATATAGGTACACTAAAGGATTCTTTCATCAAGGTTATTGTATTATCAGCTTTTGTAGCAAGTTCTTCTTGATAAGATTTGTTTTCTATATATGTCGAGAAAAGAAAAAAGAATACCATGATACACACCATAAATACTCCCACAAGAAGATTAAATTTTCTATTAATCGTATTTATATGTTTTCGATAAAGTCCCTGCTTCTTCATGTAATTACTCCTCTAGATTATATATTGTTAAAAAATCCTGATATAATTCATCATAAATTCCCTGCTCTAATATTATTTCAAATCCTTCATTAAACTTATCCATAAACCATTTATAATCATCATTTTCTTTATCTAGCATAATCCTTAGACTTGGATCATTGTGAATAAATCCAAACTCCGTCATTCCTATCAAACTACTTTCCTCTGGATAATTGCTTTTGAGATAATATTGACCAACAAATTTTTCAGCTGGCACTAAATCTAATCTACGGTGTATAAGCTTATCAAAGAGACCTGCTTGATCTGGAGATCTTTCTACTTCAATACCATGCTCATGGAAATACTCATTATACCAAAATCCTTCAGCTGCTCCAATGCTATAGTCTTTTAAACTTTCTTCATCTAAAATTATTCCATCAAGATTAATAGTATCTTTCATATAAAACAACCTATTACCTGGAAAAGCAAACTCTAAAATAGGATCACTAAAAACAAATTTCTCAATCCTTTTTTCAGAAGATACATATGGAAAAGCACCCCAAATAACACCTTCATCAACTAAATGTTCACACCTATTCCAAGGATAATACTCAATAGTCACCTTAACATCAACAGCCTCATAAGATTCTACAATTACCCTTTCAATAAATGAAAAATTTTCAGAATCTGCAAACTGATACGGAGGATATGACCAAGTTCCTAGGACAATTTCATTCCTATCTAAATTATCTACTTCTAATTTCTTCAACCCATCATCATTTTTCTGAGTAGCACTTGCAGTTTCATCCTGACCTATACTCACCACATCACTACATGCAGTAAGACTAGTAGCAATAAAAACAATCAACATTATAAATACTACTCTAGCAAAATAACTTTTGAAAATTCCCTTTGAAGTCATTATGATTTACACCTCTTAAATATGATTTTACATACTCAAAATTTAATTATAACACTAATTAATTATACCCAAATCAATAGCAAAATATCACTCTTCACACTTGTACTCATCAAGATTCAAATTAAATAAAGCTTCATAAGGGTTCCCCGATAAACCCAATAACTGTGTAAAAGCCGGCTCTGTTTTAATACCACTCATTTTAAGTTCAATAACTCTTTTTCTAAAATCTTCACCCAAGGATTTTATTATCCTATCCTCAATAATCATATGCCTATATCCATTAAAAGTCTCTATATTTGCAGATGTAGCATATATCTCAAATTCAAAATCCATAAAGAAAAAATTAGCCACTAAAATATTTTTTTCGTCTTTATCAATCTTCCTTTTTACAATAAAAGAATCTAAATCACCAAATAACTTAACAATCAATCTTTCAAAATCATCAAAATCGTAAACTTCACAAATAATATCAAGGTCACTCCCTTCGATATCAATTGCAATGGGGATAGTACCTACTAAAATAGGATCATACCCCTTTAAGTCATTCAATATATTAAGCTCAGTAATCGCTTCATAAGCCTTAAGTTGAACCGGATTTCCATTTTTTAAATAATCTATGTTTTTCCAAGAATGCATAAAAAAATTCTCCTTATTCTTTTAGTCTGATCAGACGACTAGACTATCTGACACTTTTGTCACAATAACAAACTCAACTATAGTCTCATGCACTTGACCTTCCGACCTACCACCAACGACCTACGACCTACGGCACCTCATAATTTATTTCCCCCATAACAATTAAAAAGTGCAGTCACTATACAACTGCACCTTTTATCTATAACTCTTTCATATTATCATTAACCAAATTAATAGCTTCCTCTAAACTACATGCTGAAATATCACGGCATCTTTTTATTGCCTTAATATTTTCATCTCCATCAATAAAGGACTTAAACTCTTCATCAGTTAGAACTTGATTAATCATTTCATCAGTTAAAGGAACAACTTTTGCCTTAGATAGAAACATATAAACTACTCCTAATACAACATATAAGGCTCCCGTAGTTAAGTTTCCCATAATAATAGTCAATATCCCTGCTGCAATAAAAAACGCCGGTGCCCATTTTTTTAATACTTCCTTATTCATTAGTTTATCTCCTCCAACAAATATTAAGTTCCTTAATTGATATTTCTCCTATTGATTATGATTTTAACAGAATTTTCAGAGAAAGTAAAAATAACAATTTACTTCTATAAAAATTAGTCTAGGATTCGCAAAGCTCATATCTAGGATGTATAATTTATAAGATTATATCTATAATCTTATAAACTTCTTCTTCCCCATCAGACAATCAGACTACCCAACTACCCGACTGCATTTTCTCCACCTAAAAACCAAAAAAACAGCTGCACAGCAAAAACAAGTGCTGATGCTACTATCAAAATAGCCAGTTTATTAAGCCAAACATGGCCACTTTCCATAGGTATATCTGATAATACTCCCAAATTTCACTATACTCCATAAACTACTCACCTTTTCTTAAATACTCTAGAGCTTCATCCATTGGAATAACCTTAGCAAATCTGTTATTCCATATCTTATAGTTGTAATACTCAAAAAGCTTTTGACCTGATAAATACTCATTGTCAAAAGTCGTATTGCTTCCTTCAGGCATTATTATTTCATACTCAAGATCAAAGGCACTTTTACATGTAGCATCGATACAGTATTCAGTCTGCATACCTACTAGCATTATGCTATCTATATTTTTACTGTCCATATACTCTTTCAGATTTGTTTTATGAAAGGCACTATTGTACTCTTTTTCAACTATCTTCTCTCCATCAATCGGGGCAATCTCTTCGTATATTTGCCATCCATGTGTTTCTTTTTCAAACTCTGTACCCACACCACCATCATGACGTACATAAATAACCGCTCTATCATATTTCCTAGCTGTTAAAAGTAATTTCTTAATATTTTCTATAAGATTCTTCTCATTATAAGGGTGACCTTCAATAAGTTCATTCTGTACATCTACTATCACTAAAGCTAAATTTTTCATATTACATCCTCCAATTATTCTGATTATTCATTAAATTATACACTAATTTAAATAAAAATAAAAAAATTCCCCTAAGTATTTTAAGAAATACTTAGGAGAATTAATGACTTACTGACCTACGGCACTATTTATCTATACATTAACTCCTTTAGTGTTACATCAGGATGTCTATAAGACATCATATTAGCTTTTTTCATTTTTCCATATGACAATGATTTCTTAGGACATTGATTTACACAGGCTAAGCACATCTCACACTTATCAGAAAAAACCGGTCTATTATTTGATAGCTTTATATTTTCTACAGGACATACCTTTACACATGTTGCACATCCAATGCATGTATCATCTGAACTGATTTTTTTAAATCCCATAAATTTCTCACCTATTACTGCAAGATTTTCTGCTAGAAGCAGTGACGATTTTCTTATAAGATTTAATTTTGATGTATTTCTTTCTTCAGCATTTACTATGGATGATACATTTTTTTCTATCGACTCCTCAGACTTATCAAGTATTGCTTTTAATTGTTCTGTGCCATAAGCTTTTATAGCACTATTACTTGGAAATGTTGTTTCAAATGTATTGGATATATTTATTCCTCTTTCTTGAAGAATAATTTTAATAGCATTTACAGCAACCCTAGCTCCACCTCCGCCACTGTGACCATACAAGAACAAATATTTATTATCACGTACTCTAAGTTGTTTTGCAAAATCCTTAACAATTTTTGGAGCTGTCATTGCATACGTTGGGTATACTATCCCGATTTTCTCAGCTTCACTGACAATCTCATTTGATAAATCAATAGTATTTATTGCTATCAAATTCACACTTTCATTATTACTTTCTAATTTTGCTTTTATTGATTTTGCAATAAATAAGCCATTTCCCGTTCCTGTAAAATAATATATTTCCGTTCTCATTATTATTCTCCTCTCAAAATAAAAATATCACAATTGTGCAACTTTATATTTTGAAGTATAATAATGCTATAGATAAAAGTCAATGAAATTACTCAATCTTGCTCATTATATAGATTTTGTGCAAGATTTATTATGACATAAAGGAGTACACTATGACAAGAAAAAGAGAACTATATTCTAGCGCAATAAGATCAAGGCAAATGATTTTAAAGGCCCTAATACAACTTATGAAAGAAAAAGACTTTGGGGAAATATCCATAAGTGAAATTATGAAAAAAGCTGACTTAGTTAGAAGAACATTTTATGCACACTTCAAAACAAAAGAAGATGTACTTACTATGTATATAGATCAACTTTTCAATGAGTCTTTTGAAGAGTTACTGACAGGTATAAAAGAATGTAATGGAAAAATGGGTCTTTCATACTTTCAATTATGGAATAAACATAAGCCTTTTATCAAACTTTTAAAAAACCATAAGCAACTTATTCTCTTAAATATATTCCACAAGTACATTGTAGATATTCAAAAGAACTCCCCCACTTATAATTCTAGAAACTTAAGCGAGACAGCTGAAAAATATGCAAATAAATTCTATGCTGGTACTCTATGGAGCATCCTAACTCATTGGATAGAAACAGGTATGAAAGAAACACCAGAAGAACTAGAAAAACTATTAGATGAATTAATCATAGTTAGTAGTGAATATGTTAAGCTAACTTAATTTTGAACCTTTTTCAATTTCATTATTAAATATTGCTTTAAAAGGAGAAAAGTAAAAAAAGCTGTCTTAGGTGTTCAATTTTTTCTACTAATAATTTTCTTAGTCCTATCATTTTTAAGTATTTAATTATAAAATAACTTGCCCGAACAATTAATAATACTAATTAATATCTTATTACAAAAAAATAATGGAAAGATCTTTTGATCTTTCCTACATGAAATTGCATTCTTTCTTATGTTATTTTTCCAAACTATACATTCTCTTCATCATTCCCAATCTCATCTTTACCGGAAATAATCGACTTACGATCAAATCCATAAACTTAGCATCCGATGCTATCGCATATCTAGATTTAGGATTATCTTTTTCTAATATAGACACTATATTTTCACCAGCTTTTTTAGAACTGCTTAAAAATTTAGCAAATGGACCCTCAGAAGGATCTGTTGAAAACATTTTGAAATTTTTATTATATTTGTCGTACTTACTTGACCCTTTTATTGAATCAAATGCACTTCCTGTAGTTTTAGAAAGTAAAGCTGTCTTTGTAACCCCTGGTATAATTGAAACTACATGTATATTGTCTAAACCAAGGTCATAATAAATAGACTCTGAAAAACCCATAATAGCAAATTTTGAGGCATTATAAAAAGGAATAAAGGGCTGAGCCACCACTCCTGCCCAAGATGCAACATTTACTACCCTAGATTTTACAGCGTTTGCATCAGAATATACTTTCAAGTCTGATAATAAATTCTTAGTTAATTTCATTGGGGCAAAATAATTAACCTCCATTAATTCCCTAGCCTTTTTTTCACTAGAATATTCTAGGGGGGTAGCATCGGCCAAACCTGCACAATTTATTAATGCGTAAATACCATCATTAGATACATGTGATTTTATTTTCTTTGATAGTTTATCAATATCATCAGATTTTGATAAATCTGCATTTATTGGAATTATCCTTTCGTCATCCATCTCTAAAAACATATTCAACTGACTCTCTTTTCTATAACTTACTATAATATTATACTTATCATTTTTTAATAATACTTTCAAAATCTCCTGTCCAATTCCACCAGTAGCTCCTGTTAGTACAATAAATCTTTTCATAACAATCCCCCGGTTTTTATTCCAATCCCATCTTCATAAGATTTCTAAAATGTTTTCTAGGAAAAACCCTCCTAATAATCTCCATAATCCTAGAATCTGAAGTAGGTCTAAAGAAAACAGGAGGACTGCTCATATTCACTAACTTTTCTACCTTTTTTGCTACCATATCTGAACTTGGTGCGTTCTTATATGCATCTATAGTAGCAGACTCTAACTTAGTAGATACCCTTTCAAAATACTCCTTATAATCATTTATTGATACTTCTTCTGCATTATCCATTGCCTTGACAAAGCCTGTATTCATACCACCTACCTCAAAAATCGTCATATTTATACCAAAATTCTTAACTTCATATGCCAATGAATCAGTAAAACCACTAACAGCATGTTTACTTGCCACATATGCACTTTGAAATGGAATACCAGCTTTTCCAGCTATGGAAGTAACATTAATTATATGACCAGATCTTTTTTCCCTCATATAGGGAATTACAGCCCTAGTTGTATTGACAGTACCATAAAAATTTGTATCCATCTGAGCTTTAAAATAGTTGTCATCCTTGTCTTCAAATAGGAAAACTCCACCATATCCTGCTGCATTAAACAACACATCTATTTTACCGTATTTATCTACAGCCTCTTTCATAGCATTTTCTGCCATTTCTAGCTTTGTTACATCAAGGCTAACTACAAAAACATTTTTGTACTCTTTATAAATTAAGCCTTTTTCTGTATTTCTCATTGATGCTACTACATTCCAACCCAAATTTGCAAAATGCTTGCAGACACTCATTCCTAAACCACTTGATGCTCCAGTAACAAAAATCGTATTATTCATAAAAAAACGCCTCCTAAAATCTAACCACTGAAAAAGTCAATTTTAAATTCTTTTTCTACAATATGTATCTTCTTTTCAACTCTGGAACCCAACATATTATAGATAAGAATCAACTGTATGTTCTTTTTCAGAGGACTCCTAAAATCTAACCACTGAAAAAGTCAATTTTAAATTCTTTTTCTACAATATATATCTTCTTTTCAACTCTGGAACCCAACATATTATAGATAAGAATCAACTGTATGTTCTTTTTCAGAGGACTCCTAAACAGAATGTTTACTCTTCAAAACAACACATATATATAGTTAAAACTTCTAAAAACAGATTATTCACTCTGTAGTTTTATATTAACACACCTAAAAACAGATTGTCAACTCTTTTTTACTTACTGTAAATTGTGTATACTTGGTAATTGTGATAAAATACAAGAGTGCATACTCTTATTAGGAGGATTTATAAATAATGAATAATAAAGAAAAAATACTTAAAGCATCCTTAAAGCTATTTGTTGAATACG
This sequence comes from Bacillota bacterium, assembly GCA_025210655.1. Classification (GTDB taxonomy): domain Bacteria; phylum Bacillota; class Clostridia; order Peptostreptococcales; family Acidaminobacteraceae; genus JAOARG01. The sequence goes on along the minus strand of JAOARG010000069.1, from coordinate 8,867 downwards.
GATTTCATGGTACCTCAATTAAAAATATAGTTACCGAATCAGGAGTTTCAAACGGTGGTGTATATCATCACTTTTCTTCAAAAGAAAAAATCGTACTTGAGCTCTACTACTATATAAAAAACAATATGACCAAGAATTACTTTGCAAATATAGATTATGATAAAGGAATTCGTTCCATACTGAAAAACTATTGGTTTTCAAAACTTTACGATGCACTAGAAAATCCAGATGAAGTCAAATTTGTAGAAATGTTTACCAACTCACCATATGTAATTTCCAATGAAAAATATAACAATATTGCAATGCAATATATTCCCCTTCAAGAATCTTTGAAAAAGGCAATGGATGAAAATGAGCTTATATCAATGGATCCAGATTATTTATTATATGACTGCAACAGCAATATTGATGGTGTCATAGATTATATCTCTAACAAAAAAATTGACCACCAAGAAGATTTTCTTGAATTTGCATTCAGAAAATACTGGCGATCAATCATAAATTTATCCCTTTAAATTATCAAATCACTCTGAAGAAAGGTCTCACGACCTTTCTTTCTAAAACTACTTTACTACTTCTCCGATCACACAGACCCTTCCACCATCTGGACATTTAGCACTAAATTTTCTTTCCTTGCCATTACCATAATCAAGTACTGCTCCATTTTGAAGAGCATATACGCTTGGATAAATATTTTGCCACAACTCATGGCATATTTTCGGACACAAATCGCCAACTAGAAACTCGTCACCTTCCCTATGATATCCAGATCTGCAACTACTCTTAGTAATCCTTATTTTAACTTTCATACATACTCATCCTCTACAAAATATTGATAGTTTTTTAGTACTATTAAGACCCAAAACCAAGTCTGGCCTTTCAGAAAAGAATCGCTAGTATATGGCCTGATTTGTCCTAGAAGGACGATTATAATACTACCTACCACTAACAACTCTACTACTGAAAAATTAGTTAATCCCTAAATATTATATTCCTCTTCATCTCTCAAAAATTTTCACATAAAAAAATGGTGATTTTTCACCATACAGTTTTTCTGAATGAACTTATTACAACTAAAATTTTCTGTAATGAAAATATCATCAGACAGGTTATCTTTAACCTTCTAGTCGCAAGATAGTGATTTTGAATATCTTGTACTAGACAAGAAAGTGAAACTTGAATACTAGACACGATTTCTTTTAAAGAACAGTACTAGACAATTTGGAGTCAGTTTAAGACTCCAAATATTTTTATAATTCTTTCATATTATCATTAACCAAATTAATCGCTTCTTCCAAACTACACGCTGAAATATCACGACATCTTTTTATAGCCTTAATATTTTCATCCGCCTCAATAAAGGCCTTAAATTCATCATCACCAAGAACTTCATTAGTCATTTCCTCTGTCAAAGGAACAACCTTGGCCTTAGACAAAAACATATAAACTGTCCCCAACACTACGTATAAAGCCCCAGTAGTTAAATTACCTGAAATAATAGTCAATATCCCTGCTGCAATAAAAAAAGCCGGTGCCCATTTCTTCAATAATTCTTTGTTCATTATTTTATCTCCTCCAGCAATTATTAAGTTCCTTTATTGATATTTCTCCTATTGATTATGATTTTAACAGAATTTTCAGAGAAAGTAAAAATAACAATTTACTTCTACAAAAATTAGTCTAGGGTTCACTTCCTTCACATCTAGGTACTACTAACAATCGAGTCTAGGGCGAATAGTACACTAGTATATTCCATCTAGGGCCAATGTTTCATTGGCATCCAAGGAAATTTTCCTTACGGAAAGATACTTTAAACTAAGTACATAAGATCTTCTAAAATGTTATTTTACACTAGTAAAATATATCCTTTAGTATAAACGCTGCATTTGATGTAAATGATTTTATTGAGATTTCTTGATTTATCATTCCAAATGTTCCTCTTAAAAAACTTCATCATATAGAATAATTTTTTTCTCATGAAGTACAAACAAATAAAAATAAAATTTAGATAATGAACTACATTCCTTCACTTCTAATTTATCGCATATTCTGTTTACTACATTTTCAAAAATCATATACTCTTGCTCATATCCAATAAGATACATTGAAACTTTTTCTACATAGTAATGTTTTCCAATAGCGCTCATTAATCGTAACATAAACTTTCTGTAAACTACTAAATCATTTTGTTCACATTTAGATACCATCAAGTAAAGTTCATCAACTACTTTAGATATCTCTATAATGTACTCAGAATAATAACTAATAAAGTTTGAACTTTCCACATCCTTAATCATAGTTTTTAATGTATCAATTGCATCAACTATATAATGTGACTGATTTGTTACATATCTAGTTTTAGCTTCTTTCTTTAGTAAAATAAGCTTATCATATACTTTTTCCTGCTGTTTCCATCCTTCTATTGGTTTGCACATATTGTGCCTTTTTCTCAATATACTTTCATTAATATAATCAATAATTCTTTCTATCATATCTATTTGATAATCTACGTAATTTTTTATTTCACAAAAATACAAATGAAATTTTTCTCCCCAACTATTCTTTTGACTATCATAATAAATATTAACATACAGGTCACTACCATAATCATGTACTTTGTTATTATGAAAAGTCCACGAAGCAAAACCTCTTACTTGTTTTGGGTAATTTAAATTTGTAGGATGTTGTCCAAATGCAGCTCTAATGTGTTTAAAGTATTCCTTATCAGTTTTCTTAATAAAACTAAATAGTTCATCATGATTCTTATTAATTTCTCTAGTTTTCATAAAATACTTATATTGATTTTGTTCTGGTGAACTATTGAAATATTTTACTGATATTAAGCTTATACCATCACAAATATCAATAATACCATTACACACAGATATATACTTTATAAATTCTATTGTCTTATTATCAATCTCCAATAATTTCATTTTTTCTATATCATAGTCTTTGTACTCTTTTAAGAACAAGTTTAACCATTGAGCCATAGAATGTAGTTTTTCATTTGCAATATTAAAATCGTTATAATCTCCAACAACATATTGAAACTCATTTTTTTCATCAGAAGCAAGTTCTATTATTTTATCTACTAAATTCATTTTATCAGCCCCAGAAAATAAGATTTTTATAATTACATATATTATTGTTCTATATACTTGTATCTAGCTTTTAAATTCGATTTTTTACTCCATCCTACTTCGTTACCTACTTTAATTAGTATCCATTCTTTTGATTGATATATAGATTTAACTACAGTTCCTTCATCATAAGTATATAACACGTTGCTAGATTTATCAGGCAACTCATATAACTCAATTTTTTCAGTACTTTCTAATACCGAATAACTATATTTGTCCGAACGCTCACAATCATTTAACAAGTTCTGATTAAAGTTATTTATTACTGCTAATCCCAAAAGTATAATTCCTATAATCATAAGCAATGCAGAGATACGAGTTAAATATTTAAACATAGATTCCTCATTACATTCCTCTAATTTGATTCTTTGTGATGTAATGTAAATGCTCCAGAAATATGACCCGATAATACTGATAATCGATAATATCAATATTCCCCAACTATAAGTTATTAGATGAATTGTATGTATAGACGGATTTTTGATTACACTACTTATAAAGTTAACTGAAATAACTATTGTACCTGTTGAAGTGGTAAATATCATTTTATCAAGACTACTTGCCATTTGAGTAAAATGATTTATTTCTTCTTTATTATCATACACATTATTATTTATAGTTTTTTTCATTTATAATCTCCTATTACACACTCTACATCTTTTATTATTATATGAGTTAATATTACCACATTTATCACACTTTATAATGTAGTTAGGTCGTTGTGGGATTGGATAAGCAAGCTTCACTTTATCAGAAATCATAATTTTCACATTCGATTTTGCCTGATACTTATTCTTTCTATATACATTTCTTTTTCTTCCACTTACTTTAACTATTTTTTTAATCCCTCTAACCGATACACAATTCTTTGTTTCATCACATATTTTTTTTGTTGTAACTCTTATTCTTTTATCATTCATAGTCTTCCTCCTTTTTTATAGAAATGTTTTATTATCACAAATACCCACTCATTAATGATATTAGTGATGTACATGAAACCACATTAGATACCATATATATACCAAATATTACACTACATCTAAATTTTCTTCAACCAATTTTGCCAATATTATGCAGTAGATATTTGGTTAGTTATCTTTCCCAATAATAAAAAAACTGCAATCATTTTCAATGATTACAGTTTGAAATTTATAATATTTTTTCTTCTTCCTAGCTGGTCATCAGACTACCCAACTACCATTCTACCCCTCTTCCACCTAAACACCATAAACACCAGCTGCACAGCAAAAACAAGTGCTGATACCACTATCAAAATAGCAAGTTTATTAAGCCAAACATGGCCACTTTCCACTGGTATATCAGATAATACTCCTTGAAAAACTGCTGCATTACTCAGTGCAAATATTACTAAGATAGAAATAACAATATCAAATATATCACTAAATATTCCCACCTTAGCTTTTTCAGGTGATCTAAGACATCTTATGTATTGTATTATTGCTTTTACTGCTCCAACTATCATTATAACAGCCAAAACTATATAAATATTAAACTCATAGCTGAAATACGACATCATTTCATTAAACGCACTATATTCCATTTTTCTTCCTCCTATGTTCTCTAATAATTCATTAACTTATTCACCAAAAAAGAGCAAGCTTAAAAAAGCTCACTCCTTCTTTCTAGAAGAACAACATCATGCCACTTTCCCCCTGGCATTTTTGCTATCCTTTCCCTATGTCCAATTTCTCTAAAACAACATTTTTTATGTAGTTCAATACTTCCAATGTTTTCTTTGATTATTGCACAATAAAGGCTCCATATTCCCTTCTTTTCTGATGCTTCAATAACTGTATTTAAAAGAGATTTTCCTATACCATTCCCCTGATATCTACCATCTACATATACACTTACTTCAACAACACCCCTATAACAATCCCTAGATGAAGTTGGACTAAGGGCAAGCCATCCAACAACCTTTCCATCACAACGGGCTACAAATCTACAATCTTTTAGGTGTCCAGAATCCCAGTCTTCAAAAGACGGAGCTTCAGTTTGAAAAGTAGCAATACCTGTTATTATGCCTTCTAAATATATTGACTTCACTTCATTCCAATCACAATTCTTCATTTCATCTATGATGAATTTCAAATTACTCAACCCCTAACCTTTTTTGCTATTTTATTAAATTATACAGGATTGAGAAAATAAATCTAGAAAAAAACTACATCTAAATATTTAAATACAGCAATAGAAATGCAATAAAATTTCTCAAAGCATGAACACACACTATAATCTTAAAAGGGCTATTAGGCCTATCATAAGAAAGATGATAAGCATAAGCAAGTATCAAACCAATTAAAAATCCAAATAAGATATAAAGTATGCTATATGTATGAGCCATACCAAAGGCAAGTGCTGATACTAAAATAATCAAGCAACTTCTATCATTAAAAAACTGAATTTTTCTTAGAAAATAAAATATAGCTGTCTGGAAAATCAATGTTTCAATCAAAGGAGCAATGCCGACAGCTGCAATAAACTCTATAATAGGATGTGCATTTTTAATACTTTCAGGACCATTCATATCTGATGATTCTAATAGGGACAATAATGGTATAATCGGTATTACAACTATATATGAAAGCAAAACCATCCATATTATAAATTTTAAAGTAGAAACATTTCTAAAATAATTATCTATTCTCTTTACTGTATTCATATATTACTCCTTACATTAAACCATATCACTAACCAATCCTAGACCTATGGATACACTCTGCTATTAATTTTCTCTCATCCTTATTAATTCTCTGCTTTGATTCATAGTTCTCTATATAATCTACTATAGACTTGCTACTATTCTCATTTACACTGAACACTGGAGTGCTTTTATATCTAACCCTTATATTAGCTTGCTCATTTGTAAATAAAACCGCCCCAACTATCCACTGCCTATAGCCATTCTTCTTAAGTAATTGAGACAGTTTATATACGTGGGTATTTACTTGTTTAATTGGACTGTAGAAAGTTTTAGAGTACTCTCCGCCATTTCTACCAGTCTTATGCTGTACAAACTCTCTATCATTTTCATTCCCCACAATTATACCTTTATGGTTTTTAGATTCAACAATAAATATACCATTTGAACCGACTATAACATGGTCCATTTCACACACAGATCCATCAACCATAATTTGCAAATTAGGTAAAATATAATACTTATCAGGTAATTTCTCTAATATCTTTGTAGACTTCATTTCTCCATCTAAGCCTGACTTTAACTTTTTTGATTCCCTTGAACTTACACTAACTATAATCATGAGTATTAAAACCACAAAAAATGTAGGCAAAATTCCTAACCTACTAATGTAGAATGGAACTCCTAATAGAGAAAAGAATCCCAGAGCAGAATTCCTTCTATACTTTCTATATTTTTTCTTAAGATTATTCTTTTTACTTTTTAATATTTTTGCCATTACTTTCTCCCTTGCTCAATTACTCAAAAGTACTTTCAAATATCTATTCACTATAAATATCTTATTATAAGATGTATACATATGTATATATTATCATATTAAAACACCGCCACTTTATGAAACCACTGAAAAAATACATATAATTGATTCTTGTCTAGAATATGCTGGATACCATAATTAAAAATTAGGTACATATTGAGGTATAAGAATTTCAACCTGGACTTTATTAGAGGCATGTATTTTATACACAACTCATTAATCATTCTCATCACAAAATACAAATTTATGTCATAACTCATAAATAAAAAAATCATAGTACTAGTCAAATTACTACTAATACTACGATTTTATTATTTATCAATTACTTCGCAGTTAACTCAACTGTAATATCACCAAATACTAAAGTAATGCCATCATCACCACTTGTAACAGTACCAGTTATATCTGGAACCTCTTCTTGACCTACTAATGTGATTTTATCACCACTTACTTTATACTCGAAAGAAACTCCACTAGAACCAGTGATTTTATCATCTGTAATACTAACACTTTCATTGAATAAGAAACCAACACTCATGTTAACAACCAATTTATCTGGATCTATACCATCACTTTCTTTTTGCTCCATTACAGTAGTATACTCACCCTTTAGTGAAGTACTACCACCACAAGCAACTAAAGAAACAGCCAACATCATAATAAGCATTACTGAAATAATTTTTTTCATCTTTTCCTCCTAAAATACAACTAATAGTTTTATATTACCTTCCACAGTCACTTGGAAGTATAGCAACAAAGATGTCAGACCAATTATGTAAAATAATTTTTTTTCACTATCCCCTCCCGAAAGCAAGAACTATATTCTTACATTATTAGTACAAATTGTACTAATAATCATTGTATCATTAAATGTAGAATTTACCAATATGTTCAAAATACTATTTTACAAATAATCCTTAATTACCTCCGCAATCAGTTTATAAGCTCTATCATTAATATGAACACCATCATCAGTAAACTCACTATTAAGATGCTTACCATCAAGCAGCACCCTAGCAGTATCAATATAAATAAGTCCATACTTATCACACAAGGACTTAATCCCCTCATTAACCTCACAAACAATCTCATTAGAATAAGCATCAGTAAAAGGCATATTTTCTATAATAGGATAAACAGATTGAATAAATAAAGGTATCCCATCAAGAGCTATAATAATCTTCTCAATATTCCCAATCACCTCATCAGCTTCTAAATACTCATAACCCAAATCATTAGTCCCAATAAGAAGAAAAACCTTAGAAGGCTCAAGCTCCAAAACCTCATCAATCCTATCCAAAACCCCTTCAGTAACATCCCCAGAAATCCCCCTATTAATAGCCGAGATCCCATAAGCCCCTAAATCAAAATTCTCCGTAATAGAATCCCCTAGAAAAACAACTTGCCCCAATCTATTATTTTCAGCTCTGAACTGTCTAAGTCTATCAACAGTATAAGCAATCCTGAAGTGCCTTACATTTAGTCTGCGTTCATGTGCTTCTTTGTCTATGTATTTCATGTATTTTCCTCCTGAGAATATTTGAATTATCTATAATGATTGTAACATAAATGAAGACGCTAATAAGGGGCAGTCGTTAACGACTGCCCCTGTCTAGTCAAGCTAGTAATATAAATTAATTAATAAAAATAATTCATCTGGAGATAAAACGCCATATTTTATTTTGAATCAAGACCCTAACACAAAAATCGGCTTCTGTCCTAAGAATATAACAATCATACAGAAGTGATTTAGCCCGAAATAAAGCCTATAATCACTCTAAATAGATCAATTGTGCTGAATATTAGGCCGAGACCATCCTAAGCCTTCCCCCACAAGGTTTTCATTTCAATAGATGATAGAAAGATTAAAAAAGAGTATCAGAACACTTTCAGGTTGTTAGATGGTGTAAAAAACTCCCCCTGAAAAAAGTAATAAAATAAATCACTATCGCTATATAGTTGCTTGTTGTAACTGATTAAGAAATAATGTACAAATGCTGAATATAAACATAAAAAAGGCGGTCTAATCGACCGCTTCTTCTTAACTTCAACTTTTTACTTTAATTCATAAGTTATGCCATGTACCGATTTATAGTATATTGGATCCATTTGACCCGGGCACTGTGTACAATTAAATCTTGGCGGAACACTCAAATCTCCACCATCTATCAAATCAAATTCTTCTACCACTTCTCTTGGTATCATTTCTTCTAAACCACATTCTACACACCTAAAATTTACATTT